>NZ_JBSGYT010000008.1:0-175502 GCF_053610645.1 Streptomyces sp. NPDC054883
ACCCGCCGGGTCGCGCCCCTCGGCGCGCTCCGGCCCCCGGCCGTGTGCGCACCGGCCCGGCGGCCCGGGTCATGTGGTCACCCGTCCGGCGGCCCCGGCGGTCGGCCGGGCGCCGGGGCCGCCCGCAGGGACAGTCGCGCGTAGGCCGGCACCAGCACTCCCCGGGCCGGTCTGCGGCCGGTCACCGTGAGGTCGGGGAAGGCCCGCAGCGTCGCCGCCACCGCCCGGACCTCGGCCATCGCCAGCGGCATCCCCAGACAGAAGTGCGGGCCCGCGCCGAACCACAGCCGCCGCAGCTCCCGGATCCCGGTGGCGTCGCGGTCCGGCCGGAACGGCCCGTACGACCGGGTGCACAACAGCGTGGAGATCACCACCCGTTCCCCGGCCCGGACCCGGACACCTCCGATCCACCCCGCCCGGGCGGCGCTGCGCAGCATCACCGGGGTCGGCGCGGTCACCCGCAACGCCTCCTCCACCAGCGCTTCGGTGATCGCCTGAGGCCGTCGCCCGGTGTCGTGGACCAGCGCCACCAGCCGGGGGACGAAGGAGACCAGCGTCTCCGTGCCGGTCAGCAGCAGCAGCCCGACGGCGCCCCGGGCCTCGGCCTCGTCCAGACCGAGGGCGCGCAGCCGGCCCGGGACGGTCGCCTCGTCACCGGCCCGGTACGCCGCCACCGCCGCCCCGCTCAGCCGGGCCAGCGCCGCCCGGGCGCGCTCCGTCTGGCGGGGGGTCAGCGAAGTCCGCCACAGCCGGACCGCCGCGACCACCGCCGAGGCCTCCGCGAAGTCGGCCACGTGGCCGGGCAGTCCCACCAGTTCGCGGATCACTCCGGTCGCCGCGTCCCGGACCACCCGGACGAGGTCCACCTCCTCGCCCGCCGCCAGGTCCCGCCGCAGGGCGCCCAGGGGCGCGCGCAGCACCCGTTCGCAGACCCCCTCGACGTGGCCCGGCGTGAACAGCCCGGCGAGGCGCCGGCGCAGCGCCGCGTGCTCGGCGCCCTCCAGGGTGATCAGCGTCCGCGGGCCGAGTACGGGGGTCCACAGGCCCCCGGCCGCGCCCGGGCCCGTCTTGGTGTACGCATCGGTGTCGAGGAGCACCTCCCGGGCGAGCCGGGCGTCGCTGACCACCACCCCGACGCGGGCCACCCGTACCACCGGTCCGCGGGCCGCGAGGGCGCTCAGCAGCCGGTACACCACGGGATGGGCGGCCGTCTGGACCCGCCGCTCCCAGCGCTCCCACTCCTCCACCCGGGCAGCGTACGGCCGTGCCGGGGCCGGCAGAAGCCCCTGCGGGCCCCGGCCGTCGCCCGTCCGTGCGTGTCGAAGCCGGGTCGTGATCGTTTCTTCTGCAGGAACCCTCATATCTGCTGCCGAATCGGATCGGGAGGACCAGTCGCGTGGTGACCGCTTGGCAGTACGTCGCCGGGGCCGGCCTGGTGGGCGCGCTGTGCCCGCTGCACGGGCACGTGGCGGTCGCCGGGGACGGCGCGGGCCACGGCGCCCGGATCGACGTCTGCGTACCCGCCGGGCAGCCGCGGCCGCCCGCCGTGCGGCTCCCGGGGGTCACCCCGCCCGGGGTCCGGCCCCCGGCGGAGCCTTCGGTGCGGGTGACCGCGCCCGGCGCCCGGCGGCCGACCGTGCACCACCCCGGGCGGGCCCCCGGCCTCCCGGTCCGGCCGGAGCCGCCGGGTGCCGGGGCGCAGCCACCGCCGGTCGGGGCGGCTGCCGGGCCGCCGGCGGAGGCGGCGCCGGCCAAGGCTTCCGCTCCGCTCCCGCGCGGGGCCGCCGCCGCGCCCGTGACCGCCTTCCACGTGCCGACGTACCACTCATCGGCGCCGGAGCGCAGGGGCCCGAACGGCCTGTCCACCATGATGCTGATGGCCGTCGTCACGACCCCGGCCGTGCTCGCCGCCGCCGCGCTGCGCCCCCGCTCCAAGAGCGCCCGGTAGCCCCTTCCACTCTTCGACCCCCGAACGGGAGAACCCTCGTGTCCGAATGGCTGGTCCTGGCCATCGCCATGGCGCTCGTCTGCGCCCTCGTCCTCGCCTGCACCATGCTCCGGCACCGCCGGGTCGCGGAGGACGAGGACACCAGCGAAACCCCCGACGTCATCGAGTACATGACGATGATGGTCGGCGTGGTCTACGCGATCGTGCTCGGTCTGGCCATCGCCGGCGTCTGGGAGGCGCGCGGCTCCGCCGAGGACAGCGTGCGGCGCGAGGCGCAGTCGCTGTACGAGGTCACCCAGCGGGCCGACGTCTATCCGGCGCCGGTGCGCGACCGGATCCGCGGCGAGGTGGACGCCTACGTCTCCCACACCGTCAACGTGGACTGGCCGAGGCTGACCTCCGGCGAGGCGGCATCCGCGGAGGGTGCGAACCTGCTCGGCAAGCTGCGCACCGACGTCACCCACCAGAGCCCGGCCACCGAACTCCAGGCGCAGGCCTACCAGCCGCTGCTCGACCACATCGCGGCGGCCGACGACGCCCGGCACTCGCGCGTGCAGAGCGACGAGTCGACGCTGCCGGGGGTGGTGTGGTTCGGGCTGCTGGTGGGCGGCCTGGTCACGGTCGGGCTGATCTTCACGCTGCAGATCCGGCGCTCGGGCCGGGAGCTGCTGCTGGCGGGGCTGTTCAGCGCGTTGATCGTGTTCCTGCTGTTCATGGTGTGGAGTTTCGACGCGCCGTACGGCCGGGACGGCACCGATTCGGCGGGGCCGTTCGAGGACCTCTTCCCGACGGTCTCGATCGCCGCCGCGCGCTGAGTCGCAGCGCACGGTCTCACAGGCCGCTGCCCGACAGGGCCGCGGCCTGCCGGCGGGCCGCCGCCACGAGCGGCGAGTGGCGCAGGGCGTGGGAGATCCGTACGAGGTCGCGCGGCCCGTCCGCGGTGACGTGCACCCGCTCCGCCCCGTCGGCGCAGCCGGTTCCCTCCGGGTCGGTGGCGCTCGTGCGCACCGCCGCCGCGACCATCGCCGCGTCGGCCACGGCGCGGGCCGTGACCTCGTCGGCTCCGTCCGCGCGGGCCTGGGCGTAGGCGAGGTCCCGGCGGCGGCGGTCGAAGCAGGGGCCCAGGCGCAGGAATCCGTCGTGGATGTCCGACTCCCGCTGGATCACCCTTATCTCGGCCGGTGACCACCAGGACATCCGGACCGAGGGGGTGCCGGTGGGCGCGGTGCTCTGCATCTCGTGCCAGAGGGTGGCCAGGCGCCGGTACGTCGACCAGGTGCGCCAGCTGTCGGAGAGGCGCTGGCACAGCAGCGGCAGCACGAAGCCGATGGCGCTGACGAGCGCGCCCATGGAGGCGAGCGGCGGGGCGACGAGGGTGCTCAGGTCGTCCAGGTCGTGGCCGGTCCAGCGGGCGACGACGGCCGACATCTTGGCGGCGTCGTAGGCGAGGCTGAACACGTAGCCGCCGACGATGATGAACAGGCCGGTGCGCAGCCAGCCGCGGACCTGGAGGGCCCAGCGCCAGCACATGGCCGTCATGGTGATGGCGGCGACGTTGTGGGCCAGTAGGTAGGCGGCAATCATCAGCCGGATGTACGGGGTGTTGGCGTAGTACGTGTCGAAGTCGCGCAGCCGCTCCACCGGTGCGGAACCCAGCGCGTACACGACCATGATCGTGCCGATGACGACGGAGTAGCCGGAGATCCAGCGGCGGGAGGTGCGCCGGATCTCCTCGGGCTCACCGCCGCGCCAGTTGAAGACCAGCACCAGGCAGGAGGCGCTGAACGCGGTCATCAGGCAGTACACCAGCGGGGCCGAGATGTTGGGGACGCCGGTCCAGCGGTTGACGGCCGCGATGGTCGGCGGGGCGGCGAAGGTGAACACCGCTCCGGCCAGGATGAGCAGGACACAGACGGAGCGGTGCAGCGGGTCGCGCCGGTCGGCCCGCAGGGCCGGGACCTTCAAGGCGAGGGAGACCGCCATGGCCGCTGCGGGGATGTAGTAGTCCGGTCCGTTCAAAGCTCGTTCCTGTGCCCCCGGTATCCGAGGGACGTTTCGATCCTGCCCGCGAGCTGGTCGCGCTGCGCGGGGGCGCGGTGGCCGCCGGAGCCGGCGAGCCAGTTCCGGCAGCGGCTGCCGAGCAGCAGCCCGAAGGTCTCCGCCTCGGTCTCCTCCCGGACGTCGGCGCGGGTGCGCGCGGCGACGCGACGGACCGTCTCGCCGATGTCGGCCTCGTCGGCCAGCAGTCGCGCGGCGACGGCGGCGCCGTCGACGTGGTGGCTGCAGTGGCCGGCCTTCATGTGCCACAGTTCGTGACCCAGGATCACCAGTTGGTGGTCGGGTGCCGTGCGCTCCTCGATGACGATCAGATCGCGGTTCGCCATGTCGAGCCACAGCCCGCTGGCCGTTCCTTGGGGGAACGCGGCCATCCGGAATTCCACCGGTCGGCCCCGGTCTCTGCTCATGCCCTCGCAGAGGGCGGCATAGAGGTCCACTGGCTCCACGGGGGCGGTCAGCTTGATGCCGGCCACCAGTTCCGCGCACAACCGCCGCTGCTCTCTGCCTATGCTCACCGTTCTCCCCGTCGGCGCGGATCCGGATCAGGACTCAAGGATCAGATCCAGACTTTCGACTGGGTCATGATTCGTTCGGTTTGACGCTTTCGAGGAGCATGTCCAGCCATTCGGTCACCTTGTCCCGGTGCTTGTCGCTGGGCAGTTGGGCGGCGCGCCAGGCGATGCCCCGTACGCCGTGGTTCTGCAGGAGTCTTGCCAGCGGATCGCCGGCTGATGCGGCCTCGGCGGGTACGGTTTCGCGCTCGCGACCGGCGAAGTCCTGGAGCAGCTGCTGCTCGGTGCGCTGGAGGGCGTCGGTGAGGGCGTCGGCGTCGTGGGCGGTGAGGAAGCCCGCGTGCACGCCGAAGAATCGCTGGATGGCGTCGCAGTGCTCCATCGTGGGCCGCCGGTCGCCGTTGATCAGGGCGCCCGCCTGCTGCCGGGACATGCCGGCGCCGTCCGCGATCTCCTGCTGGGTGTAGCGGCGGCCGTTGGGTTTGACCCGGGTCCGGCGGAGCAGGTCCAGCCGCTGGAGGAAGCGGGTCTGCAGGTCGGGTTCGCCGGCCCGGCGGCCGTCGAGGAGGGTTTTGATCACGTCCGTCGGGACACCAGAGGCCTCGGAGAGCCGACGGAGGTCGAATACCTGGTTCAGGTCGCGGCCCATTTTGCCCGCGAGTTCGGCGACCCGCGTGACGGTGGCTGCCAGAGACGCGTTGGCCACCGCGACGGGAGCCGGGAAGCCGTCTGTCACCAGTGGTTCTCCTAGATCGCGCGGGGTCAATACGGGCACGGGGTCGGCCCCAGGGAATCTATCCGGTCTCCCCCCGGAGGGCCAGAACTTGCCACAGCTGTGGCGGGAATGAGCTGTCACAAGGCTGGAATTGCCACAATAGTTGACACTCGAATGAAGTCGGTAGCAGGATCGCCACACGGAAATGAAGATCCAGACCGTGAGGAGGGGGAGCTCTCGGTGCCACATCTCGCAGCGGTGGGCCCGTCCGATGGCCTCGCCCGAGCCGGCGAGGAACGCCTGACGGGCGACGAGTCGGCCCGTGGCGCAGTGCGGTCGGAGCGTCGCAAGGAGATTTTGCGCCAGCGCCGCGAGGAACTGGGCCTGAGCCAGGAGGACCTCGCCGCACGGCTGCGCATCAGTGTGCGCGCGTACGGCAATTGGGAACGCGGCCTGGTCAAGGAGTGGACGGACCGCAAACTGCTCGCCCTGGCCGAGGCCTTGGAGATGAGCGAGCGGCAGTGCTTCTGGCTGTTCCGGGTCATGGTCGACCGGGACCCGCCGCCCACCTGGCGGGCCGCCGAGGAGAACCGGCTGCCCGAGGACCCGGCCCAGCGCGACTACCTGTGTGACTACGCGGCCCTCATGGAGGCCGTGCCCTACCCGAGCTTCCTGGTGGACCACCGCTGGGACGTGGCCCTGACCAACTCGGCCTTCGACAAGCTGTTCCAGTCGGTGCGTCCGCACCCCACCGCCCTGCCGGACGACAACTTCCTGCGCTTCGTGCTGTTCCACCCGGACGCCGCCGCCGTGCTGGAGGACCACGAACCGGCCTGGTGCGTCCCGCTGCTGGCCCGTTTCGCGACCGCGCTGGTCGCTTCCCCGGACGACGAGGGACTGCGGAGCATCCGTCAGGAAGTGGCCCGCGACCCGTTCATGGAGGCCGCCTACCGCTACGGCGTCCCGCACTGGCTCAGCACCCACGGCGAGGACGCCGCCGAACAAGACGGCGCGGTACGGACGGTGCGCCACCCGGACCCGGGCTGGGGTCTGGTGCGGTGCCGGATGGTGGCGGAATCCAGCCGGATGCTGGACGCCATGGGGCTCACCAGGATCACCCTGATCCTCTCGGCGCCGCAGGGCCTGCCGGCCGGGCCGGTCCGGCCGGGCCAGGGGTTCCCGCACCCGCAGGGCGCGCGGCTGCGCGCGGTGCCGTCGCTGGGGGACTGAACCCGCGCGGCGGGCCGGCGGCAGGAGGCCGGCGCCCGGCCGGCCTCCAGTGCCGGCTGAGCCCGGGCCGACTCCGGCCGGGGCTGCCCCCGCGGGCGCCGGCGGCGGGGGACACTGGAGTCCTTGATCGGTGCCGAGCCGGGCCGGCCCACCCGGGCCCCGTCCGCCGTGTCACCGATCGTGGCACTGGCGAAGGGGCGGTAGGGACGTGCGGCTCACCATTCTCGGCGGGGGCGGCTTCCGCGTACCGCTCGTCTACGGGGCCCTCCTCGGCGACCGCGCCGAGGGCAGGGTGACCCACGTGACCCTCTACGACGAGGACCCGGCCCGGCTCACCGCCATGGCCCGGGTCCTGGCCGACCAGGCCGCCGGGGTGCCGGACGCACCCGCCGTCGCCGCCACCAAAGATCTCGACGAAGCCCTGCGCCGGGCCGACTTCGTCTTCTCCGCCATCCGCGTCGGCGGCCTGGAGGGACGCGCCGCCGACGAGCGGATCGCCCTCGCCGAAGGGGTCCTGGGCCAGGAGACGGTGGGCGCGGGCGGGGTGGCGTACGGCCTGCGCACGGTCCCGGTGGTCCGGGAGATCGCCCGCAGGATCGCCCGTACCGCCCCCGACGCCTGGGTCATCAACTTCACCAACCCGGCCGGTCTGGTCACCGAGGCGATGGCGGAGGTGCTCGGACACCGGGTCATCGGCATCTGTGACTCCCCGGTGGGCCTCGGCCGGCGCATCGCGCGCCTGCTGGGGGTCCGGCCCCAGGACGCGTGGATCGACTACGTCGGCCTGAACCACCTGGGCTGGATCCGGGGGCTGCGGGTGGCGGGCCGCGACGAACTGCCCCGGCTGCTGGCCGACACCGAGGCGCTGGAGTCCTTCGAGGAGGGCCGGCTCTTCGGGGCGGAATGGCTGCGCTCGCTCGGCGCGATCCCGAACGAGTACCTGCACTACTACTACTTCAACCGCGAGACCGTACGCGGCTATCAGGAGGCCCCGCAGACCCGCGGCGCCTTCCTGCGCGACCAGCAGCGCGAGTTCTACGCCAGGGCCGGGCAGGAGGGGCAGCCGCCCGGATCGGCGCTGGCCGCCTGGGACCGGACCCGAGCCGAGCGGGAGGCCACGTACATGGCCGAGAACCGGGAGGCGGCGGGCGTCGGCGAGCGCGACGAGAGCGACCTGGAGTCCGGCGGCTACGAGAAGGTCGCGCTCGCGCTGATGCGGGCGATCGCCCGGGACGAGCGGGCCACCCTGATCCTGAACGTGCCCAACGGCGCGACCCTTTCGGCGCTCGACGCGCGGGCGGTCATCGAGGTGCCCTGCCTGGTGGACGCCAACGGCGCGCACCCGGTGGCCGTCGACCCGCTGCCGCTGCACGCGGTGGGACTGGTGACCGCCGTCAAGGCGGTCGAGCGGGAGGTGCTGGCCGCCGCGGTGAGCGGCTCGCGCGCGGACGCCGTCAAGGCCTTCGCCCTGCACCCGCTCGTGGACTCCGTGACCGTGGCCCGGCGGCTCCTCCACGGGTACGCGGCGGAGCACCCAGGCCTAACCTACCTGCGCTGATCAGCGCTCCCCGTCACCCGTACGGTCCCCAGCCGCATGCGGCGCGGCGGGGGCGCTGTGAGAGTGCGAGATGTGACCACTGCCCCCGCCGCGGCCGTCCCGCCACCCGTGCTCGACCGGCGGCGGCGCAACGTCGTCTTCGGCACGATCATGCTGGGCGTGCTGCTGGCGGCGCTGGACCAGACCATCGTGGGCACCGCCCTGCCGACGATCGTGGCGGACCTCGGCGGCGCCGCCCACATGTCGTGGGTGGTGACCGCCTACCTGCTGGCGGAGACCGTCGCGACCGTCCTGGTCGGCAAGTTCGGCGACCTCTTCGGCCGCAAACTCGTCTTCCAGGTCTCGGCGGTCGTCTTCATCACCGGATCGTTCCTGTGCGGACTGTCCGGCAACATGACGATGCTGATCCTGTGGCGGGGCCTCCAGGGGATCGGTGCGGGCGGCCTGATGGTCACCTCGATGGCTCTGATCGCCGATGTGGTGCCGCTGCGCGAACGCGGCAAGTACCAGGGGGCGATCGGCGCCGTCTTCGGCGTCGCCACCGTCATCGGGCCGCTGCTCGGCGGGCTGTTCACCGACCACCTGAGCTGGCGCTGGGCCTTCTACGTCAACGTCCCCATCGCGGTGCTGGTGGTGATCGCCGCCGCCCGCACGATCCCCTCGGTGCGGGCAGCGGGCAAGCCCGTCATCGACTACCTGGGCATCGCGCTGGTCGCCGTCGGCGCGAGCGCGCTGATCCTCGCCACCAGCTGGGGCGGGAACGAGTACGCCTGGGGCTCGGCGGTGATCAGCGGCCTCTTCGCGGGCGGCGCGCTCGCCCTCGCGCTGTTCTGCGTGGTCGAGACGCGGGCCGCCGAACCGATGCTGCCGATGCGGCTGTTCCGCAACCCCGTCTTCACGGTGTGCTCGGTGCTCAGCTTCGTCGTGGGGTTCGCGATGCTCGGCGCGATGACGTTCCTGCCGACGTACTTGCAGTACGTGGACGGCGACTCGGCCACGGTGTCGGGCGTGCGGACCCTGCCGCTGGTCATCGGGCTGCTGATCGCCTCCGTCTTCAGCGGCAACGTCACCGCCAAGACCGGCCACTACCGGATCTTCCCCATCGTGGGCTGCGCGGTGATGGGCGCCGGGCTGTACCTGCTGTCGCTGATGGGCCCGGACACCGGCGCCTGGCTGGAATCGGTGTACATGTTCGTCCTCGGCACCGGCATCGGCCTGTGCATGCAGGTCCTGACGATCGCCGTACAGAACACCGTGGACTACGCCGACCTCGGCACCGCCACGTCCGGCGTCACGTTCTTCCGTACGCTCGGCAGCTCCTTCGGCGCCGCGGTCTTCGGCACGATCTACGCGAACACCCTCGCGCCCCGCCTCGCGGCGGGCGTGGCCGAGGCGGCCCGGGCCACCGGCCGGGATCCGCGGCTCCTGGGCGCGGCGGCGCAGAGCCCGCAAGGCGTGCACGCCCTCGGCCCGGCCGCCGCGGGGCCGATCATCGACGCGTACGCGCGGACCCTGCAGACGGTGTTCCTGTGGACCGTGCCGGTGGCGGCGTTCGGCTTCGTCGTCGCGCTGTTCCTCAAGGAGGTCCGGCTGCGCGACAGCGCCCGGGCGTCGTCCACGGACATGGGCGAGGGCTTCGCCTCACCGGTCACCGCCTCCGGGGACTCGGCGAAACTGCTGGAGCTGGCGGTCGGCAAGCTCGTACGGGGCATGGGCCCGGACACGGCGCGGGCGATCGTGAACGGCTCCGACACCCGGCTGGACATCGCGGGGGCGTGGACGGTGATGCAGGTGGACCTGCTGATCCGGACTGTCGGGCACGCCGGCATCGGCCTCGTCGCGGCCCGCCGGTCGGTGCCGCCCGAGGTACTGCTGCCGGTCTTCGACCGGATGGTGGAAGAGGGCTACCTGAGCCGCGAGGGCGTCTACTTCTCGCTCACCGCCGCGGGGGAGCGGGAGGCCGGGGTGATCTCCCGGGCGTGGGCCGACTGGCTGGGCGACCGGCTGGAGCGGGACGGCGGCCGCCCGCGCAGCACGGCCCTGCGCGCGGCGGCGGACGCGATCGCGAAGCGGCTCCTCGCGGAGGACCTGGCGGAGGGCAACTTCGCCCCCCGCCCGGCGCCGGCCTGAGCCGCGGACACCTTCAGGGGGTGTGCCGAGGGGCGGTGCGGTAGTCGTGCGACGGGACGTGGGGAAGCTCGGGGGTGAGGTCGGGGCGCCAGGTGCGCAGTACCGCCGCCGAGGGCGCGTAGAGGGCCGGGGGGATCTCGGCCGGGGTGAACCAGGCCCAGCGGACGATCTTGTGGGGCTCCGTGACGGCCGGGGTGCCCGCGGCGGCGTGGGTGACGGCGGCGGCCGTCAGGCGGGTCAGGCCGGCACGGTCGTCGATCTGGACGCCCAGCACCTCGATGTCCCGCGGCTGAGCCCGCAGTGCCGTTTCCTCCTCGAGCTCCCGGGCCGCGGCCTGCTCGAAGCCCTCCCCGGGGTCGACCTTGCCGCCGGGCAGCTCCCAGCGGCCGTCGTGGGCCTGGCCGAGCAGGACCCGGCCGTCCGCGCCGACCACGACGAGGCCGACGCCGACCACCGCGTGGGGCTGCGGCACGGCGCGTTCGGGGCGTTCGGTGCTCATGGGCGTCCTTCCGGGGAGGTGGTGGGGCGGGCGCGGACGTGGATGCGCTCGCCCTGGGGGCCGAACAGGCTGAGGAACTCCGCGGGCTGAGGTCCCGCGTTGAAGAAGGCGTGCGGCGTGCGCGTGTCGAACTCGGCCGCCTCGCCCGCCGTGAGGACGAGGTCGTGCTCGCCCAGCAGCAGCCGTACCCGGCCCGAGAGCACGTACAGCCACTCGTAGCCCTCGTGGACCTTCGGTTCGGGCAGCGGCAGCGAGGGGTCGCGGGGCGGCAGGATCTGCTTGAACGCGTGCACCCCGCCGAAATCGCGGGAGAGCGGTACGTAGGTGCAGCCGTGCCGGACGAAGGGGCGCGGGCGGATCCGGGGATCCCCCGTGTCCGGCGCGCCGACGAGGTCGTCCAGCGCCACCCGGTGCGCCTTGGCCAGCGGGAGCAGCAGCTCCAGCGTGGGCCGGCGCTGTCCCGACTCCAGCCGGGACAGCGTGGACAGCGAAATGCCGGTGGCCTCGCTGAGCTGCGCCAGGGTCGTGCCACGCCGGCGGCGCAGCGCACGCAGTCGCGGGCCGACGGCGGTGATGACGTCGGCGAGGTCCGCGCCCGGCCCCTGATCAGCGGGCGGCTCGTGAGCGTGCGTGGGCATGGCTCCATTTGCCGGTTCGGCAACCTCATTTGTCAAGCGGGCCCGGCCGGGCGCAGTGTCGGCCGTATGGAAAACCTGCGGGCGGTGCGGTTCGACGTGGTGGTCGTGGGCGGCGGGACCGCCGGCCTGGCGGGGGCCCTGACCCTGGCCCGGGCCCGGCGCTCGGTCCTCGTGCTCGACGCGGGCAGCCCGCGCAACGCCCCCAGCCGCACGGCTGCACGGCTACCTCGGGCACGACGGCGAGAGCCCCGCCGGGCTGCTGGAGCGGGGGCGGGCCGAGGCGGCCGGTTACGGCGCCGAGATCCGGACCGGCCGGGCCGGGACCGCGATCGCCGCCGACCGGGAGCCCGACGGGCAGTTCCTCGTCCGCTGCGGGGACGGCTCGGTGGTCCGGGCGGGGCGGCTGCTGGTCGCCACCGGTCTGGTGGACGAGCTCCCGCCGGTGCCGGGGCTGCGGGCGCGCTGGGGGCGGGACGTGCTGCACTGCCCGTACTGCCACGGCTGGGAGGTGCGGGACCAGCCCCTGGCGGTGCTCGCCGCGGCGCAGACCGGGCCGGTCGCCGTCCACCAGGCGCTGCTGTGGCGGCAGTGGAGCGGCCGGGTGACGCTGCTGGCCCACACCTGGCGGCCGGGCGCGCCCGAGCTGGAGCTGCTCGCAGCGCGGGACGTCGCGGTGGTCGGGGGCGAGGTGACGGGGCTGGCCGTCGACGGGGACGACCGGCTGAGCGGGGTGGTCCTGGGCGCCGGGGCCGAGGTGGTGCCCTGCCGGGCCCTGGTGGTGGCGCCGTGCTTCACCGCCCGAGCCGGGGTGCTGACCAGCCTCGGGCTGCCCGTCACCACCGTCGAGCGGGACGGCGCGGTGCTCGGCACGTGCGTGGCCTGCGACCCGCAGACCGGGGCGACGGCGCTGCCGGGGGTGTGGGTCGCCGGCAACGTCACGTCCCCGGTGGAGCAGCTGGCGGGCGCCGCCGCGCAGGGCGTGCGGGCCGCGGCGGCGTTGAACGCCGACCTGGTCGAGGCGGAGACCGGCAGGGCGCTGCGGGCGTACCGGGGGGACTCCGGCTGAGCGCACCCCCCGGTGCATGGCTCCGACCGTTCGGAAGGGCCGCGTGGGCCCCGGGGAACCGGTTCGGACAGCCGTACGGGTTTCGGCCGGGGCCGGTCCGCGCAGGCTCTGGGCGCTCTGATCGTCGTACGGTTCGCCGGCTCAGGGGGGCGCAGTGGCACACGTACTGGTCATCGGCGGCGGGATCGGCGGGCAGGCGACCGCCCTGCTCGCGGCCCGGCGGGGACACACCGTCGAACTCTTCGAACGCGACTCCCGCGCCCCGGGCACCGCCCTCGACCGCGACTTCTTCGGCTGGCGCCGCCCCACCGTGCCCCAGGCCGCCCAGCCGCACGCGCTGCTCGGCGCCGCGCGCACCGTGCTGCGCGGGGAACTGCCGGACGTCCACGCCGAGATGATGCGGCTGGGAGCGCGCGAGCGGCACGAGCTCGACTGGTTCGACGAGCGCCCGGCCGCGCGCCCGGGCGACGAAGACCTCGTCATGATCCAGGCGCGGCGCATCCTGCTGGAGAGCGCCATGGCCACCGCCCTGCGCGCCGAGCCGGGCGTCGTCGCGCGCTACGGGGAGCCGGTCACCGGACTGCGGTCCGCCGGGTGCCGGGTCACGGGCGTCACCTCCCCGGCCGGCGCGTACGAGGGGGACCTGGTCGTCGACGCGGGCGGGCGGCGCGGCGCCACCGCCCGGTGGCTGGCCGCGGCGGGCTGCCGGCCGCCGGTGGTCGAGCGGCACCGCACGGGGCTGGCCTACTTCTGCCGCTGGTACCGGCTGCCCGAGGGGCTGCCGGACGGGCCGCGCCGCCCCTGGGCGGTCACCGGCGGCACCTTCGCGGGATGCGCCGTCTTCCCCGCCGACAACCGGGTCTTCGCCGTGACCCTGTTCGTGCACACCGAGGACCCCACGCGCTCGGCGCTGCGCGGTCCGGCCGTCTTCGAGACCGCGGCGCGGGCCTTCGCGCCGGGGGAGGCGTGGCTGCGGCTGGGCGCGGAGCCGCTGTCGGACGTACTGGCCACCGCCGGCCTGGACAACCGGTGGAGCGCGCTGAGCGACGAGCGGGGACCGGTGGTGAGCGGGCTGGTACCGGTCGGGGACGCGATCGCGCACACCAACCCAACGCTGGGCCAGGGCACTTCGCTGACCTTGTGGGCGGCGAGCCGGGTGGCGCGCACGGCGCACCGGGACCCGGGGTCGGCCGCGTTCGCCGCCGGGTACCACGAGTGGGCGGTCCGGACCCTGAAGCCCTGGTTCGACTACCAGGTGGTCGCGGACGCGGCCATCGGGGAGCGCTTCGCGGCCAGGGCGGGGCGGACGGGGACGGCGCGGGAGGTGGCCGCGCTGTTCGACTGCGCGCTGGAGGACCCGGAGGTGATGCGGGCCCGGGCGCGGGTACGGCACCTGGCCGAGCCTCCGGAGCGGGCGTACGCGGACCCGGGGGTCCGGGCGCGGGTGTCCCGCTGGCTGGCGGACAGGCCGCATTACGCACCGAACGCGGCGGGCCCGGACCGGGGGGAGTGGGAGAAGCTGACGGCGGGCTGAGCGGAGGCTGAGCGGAGCCCGCGCGGTCAGGCCCCGGGCGTACCGAGCACCTCGGCCAGGTCGTAGCGGACGACCTCCTCCAGCTGGGCGTAGGTGCAGCTCTCCGGCGTGCGGTCGGGGCGCCAGCGGCGGAACTGGGCGGTGTGGCGGAAGCGGTCGCCCTCCATGTGGTCGTAGGCCACCTCGCAGACCCGCTCGGGGCGCAGCGGGACCCAGGACAGGTCCTTCTTGCCCGTCCAGCGGCTCTGTGCGCCGGGCAGCCGGGCGCTTTCGTGGGCGGCCTCCTCCGCCCAGGCGGCCCAGGGGTGGCCCGCGGGGTCCGGCATCCGCAGCGGTTCGAGTTCGGTCACCAGCTCGGCGCGGCGCTTCATGGGGAAGGCGGCGCAGACGCCGACGTGCTGGAGGGTGCCGTGGGCGTCGTGGAGGCCGAGGAGCAGCGATCCGATGATCGGACCGCTCTTGTGGAAACGGAAACCGGCGACGACGACGTCGGCCGTACGCTCGTGCTTGATCTTGAACATGAGACGGGCATCGGGCCGGTAGGGGAGATCGAGGGGCTTGGCGATCACCCCGTCCAGCCCGGCGCCTTCGAACCGCTCGAACCAGTCGTGTGCGAGCGCGGAGTCTGTGGTGGCGGGCGCGATGTGGACGGGGGGCCGAGCGGTGGAGAGGGCGCGGGTCAGGGCGCTGCGGCGGGCGGCGAGCGGGGTGTCGAGGAGCGAATCGTCGCCGAGGGCGAGCAGGTCGAAGGCGACGAAGCTGGCCGGGGTCGTCTCGGCGAGCATCTTCACCCGGGAGGCGGCCGGGTGGATCCGTTCGGTGAGGCGGTCGAAGTCGAGCCGGCGGTCGTGGACGATCACGATCTCGCCGTCCACGACGCAGCGGTCGGGCAGATTCTCCTGGAAGGCCGTGACGAGTTCGGGAAAGTACCTGTTCAGCGGCTTGCCGGTGCGGCTGCCGATCTCGATCTCGGCGCCGTCGCGGTGGACGATGGCGCGGAAGCCGTCCCACTTGGCCTCGTACTGCATGCCGGGCGGGATGGCCGCGACGGACTTCGCGAGCATCGGTTTCACGGGCGGCATCACCGGCAGATCCATGCCTTCGATTCTGCGGCGGGCCGCCGGGAGCCGCGCGGTGTGCGCGCCCGGCCGGAGCCGTCCGGTGTGCGGGCCGGCCGGGGGCCGCCTACCGTGGCGGGCATGGGTGCTGCGCGTGATGCGATCGAGCTGGACGCGGGCGGGCGGACGGTTCGGCTGTCCAGCCCGGACAAGGTGTACTTCCCGGAACGCGGCCTCACCAAGCGGGACGTCGCCGAGTACTACCTGGCGGTCGCCCCCGGCATCACCCGGGCCCTGCGCGACCGTCCGACGACGCTGGAGCGGTACCCGGAGGGAGTGGAGGGGGAGTCCTTCTTCCAGAAGCGGGCTCCGAAGAACCTGCCCGACTGGATCCCGACCGCCCACATCGCCTTCCCCAGCGGGCGGACGGCCGACGAGATCTGCCCGACCGAGCCGGCCGCCGTCCTGTGGGCCGCCAACCTCGGCTGCCTCACCTTCCACCCGTGGCCGGTGCGGCGCGAGGACACCGACCGGCCCGACGAACTGCGGATCGACCTGGACCCGCAGCCGGGCACCGACTACCACCACGCGGTCGCGGCCGCCCACGAACTGCGGGCGCTGCTGGACGAGGTGGGACTGCGCGGCTGGCCGAAGACCTCGGGCGGGCGCGGGCTGCACGTGTTCGTGCCGATCGCTCCGCGGTGGACGTTCACGGAGGTCCGGCGGTGCGCGATCGCCCTGGGCCGGGAGCTGGAGCGGCGGATGCCGGGCAAGGTCACGACGGCCTGGTGGAAGGAGGAGCGCGGCGAGCGGATCTTCGTGGACTACAACCAGACGGCGCGCGACCGGACCATCGCCTCCGCGTACTCCGTCCGGCCCCGCCCGCACGCCCCGGTGTCCGCGCCGCTGCGCTGGGACGAGGTGGACGACGCCGAGCCGCGGGACTTCGACATCGTGACGATGCCGGCGCGCTTCGCGGAACTCGGAGACCTGCACGCCGACATGGACGAGCACGCTTTCACGCTGGACACCGTCCTGGACCTGGCGGACCGCCAGGAGCACGACCACGGCCTGGGCGACATGCCGTATCCCCCGGACTACCCGAAGATGCCGGGCGAACCCAAGCGCGTCCAGCCGAGCCGCGCCAAGCCCGCGGACGACTGACACTGCCGGAGCTCCCGGTACTCGACCCGCCGGACCCTGGCGGCTGCGAGTCGGGCCGGCTGCACTGGAAGCCCCGGTCGCTCGTCGCCCGGGCGGCCGGGCGGCCCTTCGTACGGGTCGATGACGAGATCACGTCCGACGACCGCGCCCGGGTGGCGGCGGACCATCCCGGGCGGGCGCCTCTGCACCGCGTCGATCCGGGCACCGGGCTGACCGAGGGGGACCTCGCCGTTCTCGCCGTGCGGAAGGCGGGCGGTGCGGTCGAGCTCGACCCGGTGGACGTGCCGGACCTCGGCCGCATGGCGATGTTCACCGGCCCGGCGGACCCCTTCGGCGCGCGGTTCGCGGTCATCACCGGCGCCCCTGCCCACGCCCCCGGGGCGTAGGGCGCGGGCCGGCCGGCACCGGCGTCCCGGGCACCGTGTTGATGAGGCGTTGATCGGACGTCCATCGGCGGCGGTGAGGATCTCCGTCATGTCGATGAACACGAGCGAGCGCCCGACGAACACCGCCGCACCCGCCTGGTACGACCTCGCCCTGTGCGCGCAGACCGGCCCCGCCTTCTTCTTCCCGGAACCCGGCTCCTCGCTGCGCGACGCGAAGCGGCTGTGCGGGGCGTGCGAGGGCCGGGTGGCCTGCCTGGAGTACGCCCTGGCGAACGACGAGCGCTTCGGCGTCTGGGGCGGCCTCTCGGAGTCCGAGCGCCTCGCCCTGCGCCCGCGCGCCTGACCCGCCGGCCAGGGCGTGGGGGCCCAGGCACGGCGAAGCCCCGGCAGGGCGCGCGGCCCTGCCGGGGCTGACGGGTTCCAGGGAGCAGGTCAGGCCGTGCGCGCCGCGATGCGTGCCGCGCGGGCGGCCAGCCGCTCGTCGAACTTGCGGGCCTCGGAGTCCAGGCCGCCCATGTACAGGCCGAGCTCCTCCTGGGCCTTCTGCCCCTCCGGGCCGAGACCGTCGATGTCCATGATCTTCAGGAACCGGATCACGGGGCTCAGTACGTCGTCGTGGTGGATCCGCAGGTTGTAGACCCCGCCGATCGCCATCTGCGCGGCCATCCGCTCGAAGCCCGGCATGCCGTGCCCGGGCATCCGGAAGTTGACCACGACGTCCCGCACGGCCTGCATCGTGAGATCGGGGGCCAGCTCGAAGGCGGCGCCCAGCAGGTTGCGGTAGAAGATCATGTGCAGGTTCTCGTCCTGCGCGATGCGGGCCAGCATCCGGTCGCACACCGGGTCACCGGACTGGTGGCCGGTGTTGCGGTGCGAGATCCGGGTCGCCAGCTCCTGGAAGGCCACGTACGCGACCGAGTGCAGCATCGAGTGCCGGTTGTCGGACTCGAAGCCCTCCGACATGTGCTGCATCCGGAACGCTTCCAGCTTGTCCGGGTCCACGGCGCGCGAGGCCAGCAGGTAGTCGCGCATCACGATGCCGTGGCGGCCCTCCTCGGCGGTCCAGCGGTGCACCCAGGTGCCCCACGCGCCGTTGCGCCCGAAGAGCGTCGCGATCTCGTGGTGGTAGCTGGGCAGGTTGTCCTCGGTCAGCAGGTTGACGACGAGGGCGATCTTGCCGATGTCGGTGACCTTGGACTGCTCCGGGTCCCAGGCCTCGCCGTCCTCGAAGAAGCCCGGGAAGTTCCGGCCGTCGCTCCACGGGACGTACTCGTGGGGCATCCAGTCCTTGGTGACCTTCAGATGGCGGTCGAGTTCCTTTTCGACCACCTCTTCCAGCGCGAACAGCAACTTGGCGTCGGTCCACGCCTCCGAGCTGCCGAGGTGGGGGGAGGTGATCGTCACGGGTACTCCAGGGGGAACAAGCGAATTACCTACGGTTCCGTAGCCTACGGAGTCGTAGGTTAAGCACGGCATCAAGGACCAGCCAAGCCCCACCCCTGCCTATGTGTGGTTACGTCCGGTTATCTCCGCAGTTTGAGAGCGTGCGGGAGCGCCTGTGAAGGGGCAAATCGGAAGCGAAATCACGCCCGTAGGTGGTCATCCGCTCCGTCTTGACGCCCGGGCCGGGCGGCGTACCGCCCGGCCCGGGCGTCAGGGCCGCCCGCTCAGCCGTTCCAGAGCGACTCGCGGACCTCCTCGGCCGTCGTCGGACACAGGCCCGTTTCCGCGTCCAGCAGCAGCCAGCGCGTGATGCCCAGCGACTCCAGGAACGGCACGTCGTGGCTCGCCACCAGCAGTGCCCCCTCGTACGCCTCCAGGGCGCCGGTCAGCTGCCGTACGCTCGCAAGGTCCAGGTTGTTGGTCGGTTCGTCCAGCATCAGCAGCTGCGGCGCCGGCTCCGCCAGCAGCAGCGCCGCCAGCGCGGCCCGGAACCGCTCGCCGCCCGACAAGGTGCCGGCCGGCCGGTCCGCCCGGGCACCCCGGAACAGGAAGTGCGCGAGCCGCGCCCGGATCAGATTGTTCGTGGCGTGCGGCGCGAACCGCGCCACGTTCTCCACCACCGAGCGGCCGTCGTCCAGTACGTCGGCGTCCAGCCGCTGCGGCAGGAACCGCATCGGCACGTGCGCCGTCGCCTCGCCCGCGACCGGGGCGAGCAGCCCGGCGACCGTCCGCAGCAGGGTCGTCTTGCCCGAGCCGTTGCGGCCCACCAGGGCGATCCGCTCCGGCCCGCGCAGTTCCCACTCGCCGGCGATCGCGGGACCGTGGGCCGGGCGCAGGCCGGCGAGGGTCAGGACCCGGCGCCCCGGCGGCACCGAGGTCGCGGGCAGCTCGATGCGGATCTCGTCGTCGTCGCGCACCGCCTCCACCGCCTGGTCGAGCCGCTCCCGGGCGTCCGCCAGCTTCTCGGTGTGCATGATGCGGTGCTTGCCGGCCGACTCCTGGGCGGCGCGCTTGCGGGCACCCATCACGATCTTCGGTTCGCGCTTGGAGTCCCACATCTTCTGCCCGTAGCGCTTGCGCCGGGCCAGTTTCATATGTGCGTCGGCCAGTTCGCGCTTCTGTCGCTGCACGTCGGCCTCCGCGACCCGGACCATTCGCCCGGCCGCCTCCTGCTCGGCGGCGAGCGCCTCTTCGTAGTCGGTGAAGTTCCCTCCGTACCAGCGGACTTCACCGTCGCGCAGGTCGGCGATCTGGTCGACCCGCTCCAGCAGTTCGCGGTCGTGACTGACCACCACCAGTACGCCGGACCAGGAGTCGACGGCCGCGTAGAGCCGGCGCCGGGCCCGTAGGTCCAGGTTGTTGGTCGGTTCGTCCAGGAGCAGGACGTCGGGGCGGGCCAGCAGCAGGGCCGCCAGCCGCAGCAGCACGCACTCGCCGCCCGACAGCTCACCGACCGTGCGGTCCAGGCCGGTCCGGGCGAGGCCGAGTGCGTCGAGCGTGGCCAGCGCACGTTCCTCCACGTCCCAGTCGTCGCCCACCGCGGCGAAGTTCGCCTCGGTGGTCTCGCCCGCCTCGATGGCGTGCAGGGCGGCGCGGGTCCGGCGGATGCCGAGCGCCTCGTCCACGCGCAGGGCGGTGTCGAGGATGAGGTTCTGCGGGAGGTAGCCGACCGTTCCGGCGACGGAGATCTGTCCGGCGGAGGGGGTCAGTTCACCCGCCATCAGCTTCAACAGGGTGGACTTGCCGGAGCCGTTGAGGCCGATCAGGCCGGTTCGGCCGGGCCCGACGGTCAGTTGGAAGCCGTCGAGGACGGGGGTTCCGTCGGGCCAGTCGAAGGAGAGGGCGGAGCAGGTGACGAAAGTGGGGGCAAGACTCATGGAGGCCTCCAGGTTGCGTGAAGTGGTGCGGGCAACATGGGGAGACAGCCGACGGGTGGTGAAAGCTGAGGGTGGTCGGTGTCTCGGACCTCAGAAGAGCAATGTCCTGCTCCGTTTCGACGGTGATGGGGCGTCTACGAAGCTACGGGCGGCCGGAGCCGCCTCGCAACGGATTTAACCGCAAGGGCGAAGGGGGAAGGGTCAAGGGCGAAGGGCGAAGGGCCAAGGGCGAAGGGGGAAGGGCCAAGGGCGAAGCGGCGCGGGCTCAGCGGGGGCCGCGCATCAGCTCGGCCAGGCCGTGGTCCAGATCGAGGTAGAGGTGCTCCAGCCCCGGTGGCGCGACCGTCGCGGCCCGCTCCAGGAACCGGTGCAGGTCGGGGGTCCCCATGAGCACGATCGCCACGCCCTCCGGCGCGTGGAACTCGATGCTGGTCCGCTCGGCGTCGTGCGGGCGCACGCGCACGTCACCCGAGCCGGCGGGACGGCGCAGCCCCGCCTCCAGCAGTTCGCGCGCGAACGTCCAGGAAACCTCGACGCCCTCCAGCGTCGCCGGGCCGGGGAACGCCATGCGGACGGCGAAGGGGTCCGAACGGTCGTAGCAGAGGGTGACGGGCACGGTCTCGACCTTCGGCGCGGTGGCGACCAGTCGGGCCTGCACGGCCTGCTCGATGACAGTGATCAAGGCTCGCTCCCTTGCGGCGGTGCTCCTGCCGGGCTTGGGGTGGAGCCCGGCAACCGGATAGACGCCCGAAAGAGCAAATCCGTGCAGGCGCATTCGAGTGAGCTGTGTCACCGAGTGGCTTGATCGAGACCGTCTGATCGCACAGAGTGACCAAACGGAGTCGGCGCGCCTAGGCGATCAGCCGCTGCCACAGGCTCCGGAGTGGTCGCAGTACGGCTGATTACCGCTCACTCCACAGGCGCAAAGCATGGCCCTGGTCTCCCGGCGGACGGTGCCGTCCGGCCCGGTCACGCCGAGTTCGCCGCGCAGCACCAACTGGCCGGCTGGTGACCGTACGACGCTCGTCGGCCGGTCCGGTGCCTCGGCCGGCCCGTCCTCGAGCCGGTACTGGAGCGCCCCCGAGGGACAGCGGCGGACCACTTCCGCCACCCGCGCCGGGGCGGCTCCGTCGGGCTGCACCCAGGGCCGCCGGCCGGAGTCGAAGACCTCGGGCAGCCCGCCGACGCACTCGGCGGCGTGCAGGCACCGGGCGCTCTCGTACGTGACGGTGATGTGCTTGCCCGCGTAGGGCTTGGGGTCCTGCGCCGTGTGCTGTGGATGCTGGTCCTCAGGAGGCATGGCGTCAGCCTAGGAACCGGGGCGCCCCGACGCACCCTGGACGGAAAATCCGGCGTGCGTTAGCTTCCCGCGCCATGAGACTTCTGGGAGTTGGCATGTGCGTGGCAGCGCTGGCGGTCACGGCGCTGGCCGCGCCCGCGCAGGCGGACCCGGTCGGCCCCGGTACCGGTTCGCGTGATCCTCGCGGTGCCGGCTGGGCGCTCAAGGCCACCGGCAAGGACGCGGTCCGCTTCCGCGGGCTCGCGGCGGTCAGCCGCTCCGCGGCCTGGGTGGCCGGCTCGAAGGGGACGGTGCTGCGCACCTCGGACGGCGGCCGCAGCTGGCGTGACGTCTCGCCGCCGGGAGCGCTGGCAGAGGGGCTGGAGCTGCGCGACATCGAGGCCTTCGACGAGCGGCGGGCGGTCGCGCTGTCGATCGGCGAGGGCGAGGCCTCCCGGGTCCTGCGGACCGAGGACGGCGGGGCGACATGGACCGAAAGCTTCCGCAACACCGACCCGCGGGCCTTCTACGACTGCCTGACCTTCTTCGACGCCCGCCACGGCCTCGCGCTGAGCGACCCGGTGGACGGCAGGTTCCGGCTCCTCGCGACGGAGGACGGCGGGCGGAGCTGGCAGGTGCTCCCGGCCACCGGGATGCCGGAGGCGCTGCCGGGCGAGGCGGGCTTCGCCGCGAGCGGGCAGTGCCTGGTCGCGGCCGGGCCGCGGGACGTCCTGATCGCCACCGGAGGCGGCCCGGTCGCCCGCGTGCTGCGCTCCGGGGACCGCGGCCGAACCTGGAGCGCCGCCCCGGCGCCCGTCCCGGCGGGAGATCCGGCCCGGGGCGTCTTCGCGCTGGCCTTCCGCGACCGTACGACGGGGCTCGCGGTCGGCGGTGACTACCGCACCGGTCAGGCGTCGCCCCGGGCGGCGGCCGTGTCACCGGACGGCGGCCGCACCTGGCGGCCCGCCGACACGCCCCCGCCCGCCTACCGCTCCGGCGCGGCCTGGTACCCGCACTCCCGGGACGCCGCGCTGGCCGTGGGCCCCACGGGCACGGACGTGACGCTCGACGGCGGCCGCACCTGGCGGCCGCTGGACGCAGGCTCGTACGACACCGTCGACTGCGCGCCCGACGGCGGCTGCTGGGCGGCGGGGGAGCGGGGGCGGGTGGGCAGGCTGGAGCGGCACTGAACGGCCACTGTCCGGAGCGGCCCGGCGTCGGTCCGGGCGTACGCGGACTCGCCCCGCGTCAGCTGATGCCGGGGCGGGTCCGGCCGCCGGCCGTACCCGGGCGCCCGCCCGTACCCGAGGCTCCGCCGACGTGCCGCCGGCCCCGCTCAGGCCGCCGGCAGGTCCTCCCGTACCGGCGCCAGGTCCGCCGACGTCTTCGTGGCGACGAACTCGGTGATGCGGTAGGCGCAGACACCGGCCACGGTGAACGGGTCCTCGGCCGCGATCTCCTCGGCCTCCGCGCGGGAGACGCCGGCGGCCAGGATGACCCCGCCGTCACGCGGCACCTTGCGTCCCGAGGCCAGGAAGACGCCGGACGCGTAGTAACGGTCCAGCCACGCCACGTGCGCCTCCATCCGCTCGTCGACGGCTTCGATGGGGGCGGTGTAAGTGAGCTCCATTACGAACATGATCGCCAGGCTACCCTCGCACCTCATGACGACTGCGAAGACCCCCGCCGACGAGGCCGAAGCCCGGGCCGTACAGGACGAACTGCGCCGGAGCGTGGTGCTGGACGAGCCCGGACCGCCGCCCGGGGCGGGGCTCGTCGCCGGAGTGGACGTCGCGTACGACGACGAACGGGACCTGGTCGCCGCCGCGGCCGTGGTCCTCGACGCGGCCACCCTGGAGGTGGTCGAGGAACGCACCGCCGTCGGCCGCGTCAGCTTCCCCTACGTCCCCGGGCTGCTCGCCTTCCGGGAGCTGCCCACCGTGCTGGCCGCGCTCGACGCCCTGACCGTCACCCCCGGCCTCGTCGTCTGCGACGGTTACGGGCTCGCGCACCCGCGCGGCTTCGGCCTCGCCTGTCACCTCGGGGTGGTCACCGGACTGCCGAGCATCGGCGTCGCGAAGAACCCGTTCACCTTCACCTACGAGGAACCCGGCGCCCGGCGCGGCGACGCGGCCGCGCTCCTCGCGGCGGACGGCGACGTCGTCGGGCGGGCGCTGCGCACCCAGGACGGGATCAAGCCGGTCTACGTCTCGGTCGGCCACCGCGTCACGCTCGACAACGCCTGTGCCCACACCCTCGCCCTGAGCCCCCGCTACCGGCTCCCGGAGACCACCCGGCGCGCCGACTCGCTGTGCCGGCGCGCCCTGCGCGAGGCGGCGGAAGCCGGCTAGACACCCGTTTCGGCCGCCACGCGGAAGCGGATGCCGGCCTTCTGGAGCCGGTCCAGCAGGGCGTCGCCCATGGCCACCGCCGTGGTGACCTGGCCGGAGGTGTCCGGGAGGGTGTCGTACGCCAGGCACAGGGCCGACTCCGCCAGCATCTTCGCCGTCTCGCCGTAGCCGGGGTCGCCGCCCGAGACCTCCGTGAAGACCCGGCGGCCGCCGCCCGTCCCCACGAAGCGGACGGTGAACCAGCTGCGCGCCCGCCGCTCCGCGTCCGGGCCCCGGCCCGGCTCCCAACGGCCCATCAACCACCTCCGGGCGGTGGGCACCTGGGCCAGCAGGGCCGTCGCGCCGACCGCCGCCGTGGCACCCAGCGCGAACGGGAGGTGCTCCAGGGCCGCGTAGTGCCGGTAGCGGAAGTCCGGGCCGTACCGCTCCAGGGCGGCCGCCGAGCGGGCCACGACCCGCGGGTCCAGCGACGGCAGCGGCAGCGCCCAGCTGCCGGTCTCGCGGCTGAACCGCGGCGCGCCCCCGGAGCCCCGCACCCGCCGGCCCGGCAGCCGCGGCTCGTACAGCCGGCGCTCGCGGGCGGCGGCCAGGGTCTGGGGGCCCCGGCTCAGCGCGGTGAGGACGGAGGCCAGGGTTCCGCCGGAGAGCAGGGCGTTGGAACGCATGAAGCCGTCGACCCGCAGCGGCACCCCGGCCGGCAGCCGGTTCACCGTGAAGTACGCCCCGAGGTCGGCCGGAACGGAGTCGAAGCCGCACGCGTGCACCAGCCGCGCGCCGGTCTCCCGGGCCCGCGCGTCGTGGGCGACGTACATCCGGTCCACGAACTCCGGCTCGCCCGTGAGGTCCACGTAGTCGGTGCCCGCCCCGGCGCACGCCGCGACCAGTTCCGCTCCGTACCAGACGTACGGCCCCACCGTCGTGGCCAGGACCCGCGTGGAGGCGGCCAGTTCCCGTACGGCCCGCGGGTCGGAGGCGTCCGTCCGGATCAGCGGCAAGGTCGCGCACGCCGGGTCCAGGGCAGCCAGTCGCCCGCGCAGCCGCTCCAGCTTGCCCGGGTCGCGCCCGGCGAGGGCCCAGCGGCAGCCGGCCGGGGCGTTCGCGGCGAGGTACTCGGCGGTCAGTGTGCCCACGAACCCGGTCGCGCCGAAAAGCACGAGGTCGTAGGCGCGTTGCGGTTCTCCGCGGCGGACCCGCTCGTTCATGACGCTCCTCCCAGCTGGTGTCGGTGGCTGAGGCTAGCGTGAGGATCGACTGTCCGTACGAGCAGGTGTGACCTGCGGTAAGTGGAGGCGTCGATGAAGGCCGCGGTGCGCAAGTGGCAGAAGGCGCGGGAGTTCGCTCTGGGGCTGCCCGAGGCGGTCGAGGAGTTCCCCTGGGGGCCCGGGGACTGCGTGGTCAAGGTCAACAAGAAGATCTTCGTCTTTCTGGGCGACGCCGACGGCCCGCAGCCGCCCGGCCTCTCCGTGAAGCTCAAGGACGAGGCGCTGCACGGCCACGCGATGACCTTTCCGGGCGCCGCGCCGACCGGGTACGGCCTCGGCCGGGCCGGATGGGTCTCCCTCCCGCTGGACGGGAAGGGGGCACCGGCCGCCGACGTGCTGTGCGAGTGGATCGAGGAGAGCTACCGCACCGTCGCACTCAAACGCCACATCCGGGAACTCGACGCGCGGATCGAGGCAGATGGCTAAGCGCCCGCTCTTGTGCTGAGTGGAACACGTTCCTAGCATCACTGGTGTTACATCAGTTGTGTCACACACTTCCCACGGGAATCGCTGGGGGTTCGATGGCAGTGTCCGGTACCGGCCCGCTCGCCGGAGTACGTGTCGTCGAACTGGCCGGGATCGGTCCGGGCCCGTTCGCGGCGATGCTCCTCGCCGACCTCGGCGCGGACGTGGTCCGCGTGGACCGTCCCGGGGGCGGCGGCCTCGCCGTGAACCCGGCGTACGACGTCACCAACCGCAACAAGCGCTCGGTGCTGATCGACCTGAAGGCGCCCGAAGGCCCCGGCCGGGTACTGGAACTGGTCGAGCGGGCCGACGTGCTGATCGAGGGGTTCCGCCCCGGGGTGGCCGAGCGGCTCGGCGTCGGCCCGGCCGACTGCCACGCCCGCAACCCGAAGCTCGTCTACGGCCGGATGACCGGCTGGGGCCAGGACGGCCCGCTCTCCCACACCGCGGGGCACGACATCGCGTACATCGCCGTCACCGGGGCCCTCGGCATGATCGGCGACCCGGGCCGGCCGCCCGCGGTCCCCGCCAACCTGGTCGGCGACTACGCGGGCGGGTCGCTCTACCTGGTGATCGGCGTGCTCGCCGCCCTCCGCCACGCCGGCACCCCCGGCGGCACCGGCCAGGTCGTGGACGCCGCGATCGTCGACGGGACGGCCCACCTCACCGCCATGATCCACGGCATGATGGCGGCCGGCGGCTGGCAGGACCGGCGCGGCGCCAACCTGCTCGACGGCGGCTGCCCCTTCTACGGCACCTACGAGACCTCCGACGGCGGATACATGGCGGTCGGGGCCTTGGAACAGCAGTTCTACGACACCTTCACGGAACTGCTCGGCATCAAGGAGCAGGCCCCGGCCCGCAAGGACCTCGCCCGCTGGGGCGAGCTGCGCGAGAGCGTCGCCGCACGCTTCAAGTCCCGGACCCGGGCGGAGTGGACGGCCGTCTTCGAGGGCTCCGACGCCTGCGTGGCGCCGGTGCTCTCCCTGGGCGAGGCACCGCACCACCCCCACCTCGCGGCCCGGGGCACCTTCACCGACTTCGGCGGGATCACCCAGCCCGCCCCCGCGCCCCGCTTCTCCGCCACCCCGGCCGCCGTCAGGAGCGGCCCCGCGCAGCCGGGGGCGCACACCGATTCCGTGGCGCTGGACTGGGACGTACCGGGCCTGCCGGGGAAGGGCGCCTGATGGAACTCTCCATGATGCTCGACTACTCGGGCGATCCGCGCCGGGCCGCGGACGAGGCGGCCGCGCTGGAGACAGCCGGACTCGACGCGGTGTGGGTGGCCGAGGCCTGGGGCTTCGACTCCCCGACGATCATGGGCTACCTGGCCGCCCGCACCGAGCGCATGCGGATCGGCTCCGCCATCCTGAACGTCTACTCGCGCACCCCCGCCCTCATCGCCCAGACGGCGGCCGGGCTCGACGCGATGTCCGGCGGCCGGGCGATGCTCGGTCTCGGCGCCTCCGGCCCGCAGGTGATCGAGGGCTGGCACGGCAGGCCGTACGACAGGCCCGTCGGCCGCACCCGCGAGACGGTGGAGCTGTGCCGGCGGATCTGGCGCCGCGAGACCATCGACCACCACGGCATCACCGACATGCCCCTGCCGCCCGCCAAGGGCGGCCGGCCCGGCAAGCCGCTGAAGATGCTGACCCGCCCCGTGCGTTTGGCCGTTCCCGTCTACGTGGCCTCCCTCGGCCCGGCGAACGTGGCGATGACCGCCGAGATCGCCGACGGCTGGCTGCCCACCCTGTTCCTCCCCGAGAAGGCGGACGCCGTGTGGGGCGACTCCCTCGCCGCGGGCGCCGCCCGCCGGGACCCCGGCCTCGGCCCGCTCCAGGTCGTCGCGGGCGGGCTGCTCGCGATCGGCGCGGACGCGGCGGCCGTCCGGGAACTCGCCCGCCCGCAGATCGCCCTGTACGTCGGCGGCATGGGCGCGGTCGGCAAGAACTTCTACAACGACCTCGCCGTCGCCTACGGCTACGAGGAGGAGGCCCGGAAGATCCAGGAACTCTACCTCTCGGGACGCAAACGCGATGCGGCCGCGGCGGTACCGGACGAGTTCTGCGAGCTCATGACGCTGTGCGGGCCCGGAGGCTACGTTCGCGAGCGCGTCGAGGCGTTCCGCGCGGCGGGCGTCACCATGCTCAACGTCACGCCCGTCGGCCCCGAGCCGGCCCGCCTGATCGAAACCGTCAAGAGCTGGCTTTAGGGAGCCCCGATGCAACGCCGCATCTTCGACGCCGACCACGAGGCGTTCCGCGAGACCGTACGCACCTTCCTCGCCAAGGAGGTGCTGCCGCACTACGAGCAGTGGGAGAAGGACGGCATCGTCAGCCGCGCGGCCTGGCGGGCCGCCGGCCGGCAGGGCCTGCTGGGACTCGCCGTCCCCGAGGAGTACGGAGGCGGCGGGAACCCCGACTTCCGCTACGCCGCCGTGATCGCCGAGGAGTTCACCCGGGCGGGCGCGCCCGGACTCGCGATCGGCCTGCACAACGACATCATCGGCCCGTACCTGACCTCGCTGGCCACCGAGGAGCAGAAGCGCCGCTGGCTGCCCGGGTTCTGCTCGGGCGAGACGATAACGGCGATCGCGATGACCGAGCCCGGCGCCGGCTCGGACCTCCAGGGCATCCGCACGAGCGCCGAGGACCGGGGCGACCACTGGCTGCTCAACGGCTCCAAGACCTTCATCTCCAACGGCATCCTGGCCGACCTGGTCATCGTGGTGGCGAAGACGACCCCCGAGGGCGGGGCGCACGGCCTGTCGCTGCTGGTCGTCGAGCGCGGCGCGGAGGGCTTCGAGCGCGGCCGCAACCTCGACAAGATCGGCCAGAAGGCGCAGGACACCGCCGAGTTGTTCTTCCACGACGTACGGGTCCCCAAGGAGAACCTGCTCGGCGAGCGGAACGGCGCCTTCCTCCATCTGATGACCAACCTCGCGCAGGAGCGGATGGGCATCGCGATGGCGGGCATCGCCGCCGCCGAGCACCTGCTGGAGATCACGACCGCGTACGTCAAGGAGCGCGAGGCCTTCGGCCGGCCGCTCTCCAAGCTCCAGCACATCCGGTTCGAGATAGCGGAGATGGCCACCGAGTGCGCCGTCACCCGGGCGTTCCTGGACCGGTGCATCGTGGACCACTCCAACGGCGAACTGGACCACGTCCACGCCTCGATGGCCAAGTGGTGGGCCACCGAACTCCAGAAGCGGGTCGCGGACCGCTGCCTGCAACTGCACGGCGGCTACGGGTACATGAGCGAGTACCCGGTCGCGCGGGCCTTCACCGACGGACGCATCCAGACCATCTACGGCGGCACGACCGAGATCATGAAAGAGATCATCGGCCGTTCCCTGCTCGGCTAACCTCCCCTCGAAAGGCTTGACCAGTGAGCACCGAAGCGTACGTATACGACGCGATCCGCACGCCGCGCGGCCGCGGCAAGGCCAACGGCGCCCTGCACGGCACCAAGCCGATCGACCTGGTCGTCGGCCTCATCCACGCCCTGCGCGAGCGCAACCCCGGTCTCGACCCGGCCACCATCGACGACATCGTGCTCGGTGTCGTCGGCCCGGTCGGCGACCAGGGCTCCGACATCGCCCGCATCGCGGCGATCGCCGCAGGTCTCCCCGACACGGTGGCCGGGGTCCAGGAGAACCGCTTCTGTGCCTCCGGCCTGGAAGCCGTCAACCTGGCCGCCGCCAAGGTCCGCTCCGGCTGGGAGGACCTGGTCCTCGCGGGCGGCGTGGAGTCCATGTCGCGGGTGCCGATGGCCTCCGACGGCGGCGCCTGGTTCGCCGACCCGATGACCAACTGGGACACCGGTTTCGTCCCGCAGGGCATCGGCGCCGACCTGATCGCCACGATCGAGGGATTCTCGCGGCGCGACGTCGACGAGTACGCGGCCCTGTCCCAGGAGCGCGCCGCGACGGCCGTCAAGGACGGCCGCTTCGCGAAGTCCGTCGTCCCCGTTACCGACCGCAACGGCCTGGTGGTCCTGGACCACGACGAGTTCATCCGCCCCGGCACCACCGCCGACACCCTCGCCAAGCTCAAGCCGTCGTTCGCGGACATCGGCGACCTGGGCGGCTTCGACGCGGTCGCGCTCCAGAAGTACCACTGGGTCGAGAAGATCGACCACGTCCACCACGCGGGCAACTCCTCCGGCATCGTGGACGGCGCCTCGCTCGTCGCCATCGGCTCTCGCGAGGCGGGGGAGCGGGGCGGCCTGACGCCGCGTGCCCGGATCGTCTCGGCCGCCGTCTCCGGCTCCGAGCCGACCATCATGCTCACCGGCCCCGCCCCGGCCACCCGCAAGGCCCTCGCCAAGGCCGGTCTGACCATCGACGACATCGACCTGGTCGAGATCAACGAGGCGTTCGCGGGCGTCGTGCTCCGCTTCGTCAAGGACATGGGCCTCTCCCTCGACAAGGTCAACGTCAACGGCGGCGCCATCGCGCTGGGCCACCCGCTCGGCGCCACCGGGGCGATGATCCTGGGCACCGTCATCGACGAACTGGAGCGCCAGGACAAGCGCTACGGGCTCGTCACCCTCTGCGTCGGCGGCGGCATGGGCGTCGCGACCGTCGTCGAGCGCCTCTGAATCGTCCTGTGACCACCGAACCCTCCGACACGGAAGTAGCGAACATGAGCGAGTCCACCACGATCCGCTGGGAACAGGACGAGACCGGCGTCGTCACCCTCGTCCTCGACGACCCCGGCCAGTCCGCCAACACGATGAACCAGGCCTTCAAGGACTCCATCGCGGCGATCGCCGACCGCGCCGAGGCGGAGCGGGACTCCATCCGGGGCATCATCTACACCTCCGCCAAGAAGACCTTCTTCGCCGGCGGAGACCTCAAGGACATGGTCCGGCTGCGCCCCGAGGACGCCCGGCTGGCCTTCGACACCGGGACCGCGATCAAGCGCTCGCTGCGCCGCATCGAGACCCTCGGCAAGCCCGTCGTCGCCGCCATCAACGGAGCCGCCCTCGGCGGCGGTTACGAGATCTGCCTCGCCTCCCACCACCGGATCGCCCTCGACACCCCCGGCTCGAAGATCGGCCTGCCGGAGGTCACGCTCGGCCTGCTGCCGGCCGGCGGCGGCGTGACCCGCACCGTACGCCTGATGGGCATCGCGGACGCGCTGCTGAAGGTGCTGCTCCAGGGCACCCAGTACAGCCCCCGGCGCGCCCTGGACAACGGCCTGGTCCACGAACTCGCCGCGACGCCGGAGGAGATGCTGGCCAAGGCCCGCGCCTTCATCGATGCCAACCCGGAGTCGAAGCAGCCGTGGGACGTCCCCGGCTACAAGATCCCGGGCGGTACGCCGGCCAGCCCGCGGTTCGCCGCGAACCTCCCCGCGTTCCCCGCCAACCTCAAGAAGCAGCTGAACGGGGCCCCTTACCCGGCGCCGCGCAACATCCTGGCCTGTGCCGTCGAGGGCTCGCAGGTGGACTTCGAGACCGCGCTGACCATCGAGGCCCGGTACTTCACCGAGCTGGTCACCGGCCAGACCGCCAAGAACATGATCCAGGCGTTCTTCTTCGACCTCCAGGCCGTCAACGCCGGCCGCAGCCGCCCGCAGGGCATCGCGCCCCGCCGCGTGCGCAAGGTCGCGGTCCTCGGCGCCGGGATGATGGGCGCGGGCATCGCGTACTCCTGCGCCCGCGCGGGCATCGACGTCGTGCTCAAGGACGTCACGCCCGAGGCCGCGGCGAAGGGCAAGGCGTACTCCGAGAAGCTGCTCGACAAGGCCCTCTCGCGCGGCCGCACCACCGAGGCCGAGCGCGCCGAGCTGCTCGCCCGGATCACGCCCACCGCGGAGGCCGCCGACCTGGCGGGCTGCGACGCCGTCATCGAGGCCGTCTTCGAGGACACCGCCCTCAAGCACCGGGTGTTCCAGGAGGTCCAGGACGTCGTCGCCCCCGATGCCCTGCTCTGTTCCAACACCTCCACGCTCCCCATCACGGGGCTCGCGGAGGGCGTCTCGCGCCCCGTCGACTTCATCGGACTGCACTTCTTCTCGCCCGTCGACAAGATGCCGCTGGTGGAGATCATCAAGGGCGAGCGCACCGGGGACGAGGCCATTGCCCGCGCCTTCGACCTGGTCCGCCAGATCAACAAGACCCCGATCGTGGTCAACGACTCGCGCGGCTTCTTCACCTCGCGCGTCATCGGCCAGTTCATCAACGAGGGCGTGGCCATGGTCGGCGAGGGCATCGAGCCCGCCTCGATCGAACAGGCCGCGGCGCAGGCCGGGTACCCGGCGAAGGTGCTGTCCCTGATGGACGAGCTGACCCTGACCCTGCCGCGCAAGATCCGCAACGAGACCCGCAAGGCCTTCGAGGCCGAGGGCCGCGCGTGGACCGAGCACCCGGCGGACGCGGTCATCGACCGGATGGTGGACGACTTCGGCCGCCCGGGCCGCAGCGGCGGCGCCGGGTTCTACGAGTACGACGAGACGGGCAAGCGCGTCCGCATCTGGCCCGGCCTGCGCGAGCACTTCGCCAAGCCGGACGCCGAGATCCCCTTCGAGGACATGAAGGAGCGGATGCTCTTCTCCGAGGCGCTGGACACCGTCCGCTGCCTCGACGAGGGCGTGCTGACCTCGATCGCCGACGCCAACATCGGCTCGATCATGGGCATCGGCTTCCCGGCCTGGACCGGCGGCGTGATCCAGTACGTCAACGGCTACCAGGGCGGTCTGCCGGGCTTCGTGGCCCGCGCGCGCGAGCTGGCCGCCCAGTACGGCGAGCGGTTCACCCCGCCGGCCTCCCTGGTGGCGAAGGCGGAGCGCGGCGAGACGTACGCCGACTGACCGCGGGGTACGGCTCCGGGGTACGCCCACCGCGGAGCCGTACGCCCGGCCTACGCCGGGTACAGCGCGGCGAACAGGCCCCGGTGGGCGGTGCCGTCCGGGGCGTTCCAGCCCGCCGTGACCCGGCCGATCGCCCCGGTGGGGGCATCCGCCGCGCCGTGCGGCCGCAGGACCCGCGCCACGGTGAGCCTCGGACCGTCACCGACGGCGATCTCCGTGTCCCGTGCGGTGTGCGCGACCTGCGGCCGCAGCGGGGGAAGCAGCGGGACCGGCAGGCTCCGTCCGTCGAACTGCGCGGATACGGACGGGTCCGGCGTGTCCGAGCGGCCCTGCGCCTGGGCCACGGCCCGGCCCTGGAGCAGCGACAGCAACTGCCCGACGAGCACCGGGTCGCGGGTGCCGTCGTACACCCAGCGCCGGCCGAGCACACCGTGCTCCGAGGTGCCGATCAGAGCCGCTTCGGCGCCCTCCAGCGGCGCCCCTCGGTAGCTGAGCGGAACGTGGTAGGCGACCGGTCCGTCGGGCGACTCCTCGGTGAGCACCATGAATTCGAGACCCACCTCCCCCTCCGGGTCGTCGAGCCGGAAGCCGCCCGCGCGGGCCGGCTCGGGGGCACGCTGCGTGGACACGTACCACGGCTGGGCCGAGAGCCAGGGTGCGAGCAGCTCCAGTTTGCCCGGGTTCATCGAGGTCTTGTGAATGATCGCCATGCCCGCGAACCTACCCCTCCGGGACGAAGGCAGTGCGCAGCTCCTCCTTCAACGACCGCTGAAAGGCCGTCACCAGTGCCTGCACCACCATTGGTTGCATGTGCGCGGACAGTGCCTTCATCGACTCCACCCGCTCCGGATCGCTCTCGCCCTCGGTGAACGGACCCCACACCTCATCCCGGAAGAGCGCCGTCAGCTGGTGCGCGGCCGTCCGCGCGTGGTCCAGCAGGACCGAGCGGGCCGCCAGGATCGTCTCGTAGGAGATCGGCACGTCCAGCAGCGCCACCCCCAGCCGCAGCAGCCCCACGTCCACCCGGAACCCCTCGCCGGCCGGCGTCAGCACGTTCATCGCCGTCAGCCGCCGGACGTCGGTCTCCGTCAGCGCCCGCCCGGCCCGCTTCTCCAGCTCCTCCCGCGAGGACTCCATCGCCGAGTCCGGGGCCCAGGCCGCCACCAGCGCCCGGTGGATGGCCAGGTCGTGCGCGCTCAGGTCGTCGGGCAGCGCGTCCAGGTAGCGCTCGATGGCCGACAGGGTCATGCCCTGGTGCTGCAACTCCTCGATCAGGGCGAGGCGGGAGAGGTGCTCGGGGCCGTAGTGGCCCACCCGACGCGGTCCGATCACGGGAGGGGGCAAAAGCCCGCGCGTGCTGTAGAACCGTACGGTGCGGACGGTGACACCCGCCCGGGCGGCCAGTTCGTCGACGGTGAGCGTCGGCTCGGGTGCCTGGTCGGCCATCGTCTGCGCCTCGCTCTCTGCTCCACAGCTTGGGTTCAACAGTATTGCTGTCGCACCAACGATGTGAAACGGCCAGGAGCTGCCCATGACCACGACCCTGCGACTGCCCGGACCGCCCGGGGAACTCACCCTCCCCGTCCTGCTCGCCCGCAACGTCGGCCGATACGCTGACCTGCCCGCCCTCTCCTGGCGCGCGGGGACCGGCTGGCGGACCCTCAGCTGGGGCCAGGTCCGCCACGAGGTCGCCGCCCTCGCCTGCGGCTACGCGGCCCTCGGCGTCGAGCGCGGCGAGCACGTGCTGCTGATGATGGGCAACCGCCCCGAGCACTGGCTCACCGACCTCGCCCTGGTCCACCTCGGCGCCGTCCCCGTCACCGTGTACGGAACCTCCGCGCCCGAGCAGGTCGCCCACATAGCCCGCCACAGCAGGGCCCGGCTCGCCGTCGTGGAGGGCGTGCGTGAACTCCCCCGCTGGGAGCCGCTGCTGGACGACCCGACGGTGGCCCTGGAGCGCCTCGTCGTCGCCGAGGAGGCCGACGCGGGCCCGCACCGCACGTACGCCTCCCTGCGCGCGGCCGAGGTCCCGGCCCGGTGCGCCGAGGCCTTCGAGAAGGGCTGGCGCCGGACGCTGCCCGAGGACCCGCTGACCGTCGTGTACACCTCAGGCACCACGGGAGACCCCAAGGGGGTCCGGCTGACCCACCGCAACATCATGCTCCAGGCGGTCCGCCTCGACCGGCGAACCGACCTGCCCGAGCACGCCGAGCACATCTGCTACCTGCCCTTCGCGCACATCGCGGAGCGGATCCTCGGGATCTACCTGCCGCTGCTGCGGGCCGGGCACGTCCGCCTCGTCGCCGACCCCGCCGCCGTCGCGGGCGCCGTCCGCGAACTGCGCCCCGTGCAGTTCTTCGGCGTGCCCCGGGTCTGGGAGAAGCTGGCGGCGGCCGTACGTGCCGTCCTCGCCGGGCTCCCCGAGGAGCAGCGGTCCGCCATCGAGGCGGCCAACGGCGTGGCCCGCGCCGTGGCCGGGCACCGGGAGCGCGGCGAGCCGGTCCCGGCGGCGCTGGAGGCCTCGTACGCCCGGGCCAAGGAGGGGGTGCTGGACCCGCTGCTGGCCCTGGCCGGGATGGACCGGCTGGTCTGGACGGCCAGCGCCACCGCGCCGATGCCGATCGACGTGGTGCGGTTCTGGGCGGGGTGGGGCATCACGATCATGGACGCCTGGGGGCTGACCGAGACGGCCGGGGTGTGCACGGTCAACAGTCCGGACGGCTTCCGGCTGGGTTCGGTGGGCCGTCCGATCGACGGTGTCGAGCTCAAGACCGCCGGGGACGGCGAGATACTCGCCCGCGGCGCGACCGTCTTCGACGGCTACCTGCGGCCCGACGGCTCGGTGGAGCGGGCGAGCGACGCGGACGGCTGGTTCCCCACTGGGGACGTGGGCCGGCTCGACCGGGACGGGTTCCTCTGGCTGACCGACCGCAAGAAGGAACTGATCATCACCTCGAACGGCAAGAACGTCTCGCCCGCCCTGGTGGAGAACACGGTCAAGGAACACCCGCTGATCGGCCAGGCCCTCGTGCACGGCGACGGGCACTCCTACCTCGTGGCACTCCTCGTCCTGGACCCCGAGCTGGCCCCGGCCTGGGCGGCGGCCCGCGGCATCGAGGCGGCCTCGCCCGCGGCACTCGCCGAGCACCCGCAGGTCCGTGAGGAGATCGCCCGCGCGGTGGCGGCGGCCAACGCCCGGCTCAACCGCACCGAGCGGATCAAGCGGTACCGCGTGCTCAGCGAGGAGTGGGGCCCGGAGTCGGGCGAACTCACCCCGTCCCTCAAACTCCGCCGCCGCGTGGTCCGCGAGAAGTACGCCGACCTGATCGAGGAACTCTACGAGCCCTAACGGAACCCGGGGACCCGCCGCCGGGCGGCGTCGGACCGGGTGCCGGTGCCGATCCCCGAGCCCCTGCTGCCTCCGCCGGCCCGGCGCCTTCCAGCAGCCGTGGGACGGCGCTGGGTGCGGAGACGGACGGCCGGGTCAGTGGGCGATCAGCGGGTAGTGGTCGGAGAGGTTGGTGTAGGTGTAGGAGGTGCCCCAGCTGGAGACCGTCCAGGGGGCGGACTGCTCCTTCACCACCGTGTTGTCCCAGCCCGCCGGGCGGGCGTTGCCCCTGCGGTACAGGACGTAGTCCAGGTCCTCGCGCGGGTCCGTCGGGTAGCGGTAGTTCGCGATCGAGTTGAGCGCCGTGTCGAAGGAGTACGGGTGCCCCGTACGCGAGTCGGCGCCGGCCAGGTCGGCGTTGGCCAGCATCGAGGGGTACTCGGCGCTGCGCGAGTCGACGTTCATGTCGCCCGCGACGATGACCTCTTCGCCCGCCGGGATGTTCTTGGCGTCCAGGAAGGCGTCCATCGCGCGGAACTGGCGGGCGCGCATGTCCGCCGCCTCACCCGTGCCGCAGCCGGAGTCGGTGGACTGGGCGTGGGTGCCGACCACGTGCACCTTGGTGCCGTTCACGTCGAGCACGACGTACGCGAAGCCCTTGTTGGACCACCAGTCCGAGCCGCAGGCGTCCTTGTACACCACCTGCTCCTTGCGGAGGATCGGCCACTTGCTCAGGACCGTGACCCCGCCGTCCTCCGGGGTGGTGGCGGAGTACGAGCCGCCGGTGGCGTCCCAGCCGCTCTTGGACCGGCCGACGACCGGCGTCTGGTAGGGGTACTGCGCCGAGGCGTTGGACTTCAGCGCGTCCGAGGCGGTGTTGTCGAAGGCCTCCTGGAGCACCACGACGTCGTGTCCCTGGAAGAAGGAGGCCTTGGGGATCTCCGCGGCCCGGTACGCCTGACCCCAGTTGGGGTAGAGGTTCGTGGACATGAGGAACGTGTTGTACGTGAGGACGCTGAGCCGCGGGGCGGTGGTGCTCTGCGCGGCCGTGGCGGCCGGGGCGGTGGTGAGGGCCAGCGCGCCCGCGGCGATCGCCGCGACGGCGGTGGCGGCGGTGCGTCCGCGGCGGTTCGGGGTGTGCGTCATGGGGGCTCCGTCAGTCCGGCGGGGGAAGCTCGACGCCGTCATCCAAGCAGCCGCGGTTACCTCTGGGTAACACCCATGCAGAGACTTTCTGTCCGCAGCACGGCCGTCTGGACTCGCATACTTGAACCATGAGCAACACGGAGTCCGCCACCCGGGCGCCCGGCCACCGCCGCGACCCCGAGCCGCCCCCGCCCGGCGGCGTGCTGTGGACCATCGCCGGGGACGTCCGCGCCCTGCTGATGCTCCCCGCGGCCTTCACCATGCAGGTCGCGCACCCCGCGATCGGGGCCGGCGTCGACCAGTACTCCGTTTTCCGCACCGACCCCTGGGGGCGCGGCGAGCGCTCGCTGCGCTCCGTCCAGCTGTGGGTGTACGGCGGCGAGCGGGCCGCCGAGGAGGGCCGCCGGGTGCGCCGTCTGCACAAGGAGATCCAGGGCACCGACACCCGCGGGCGCCGCTACCACTCGCTCGACCCCGCCTGCTACTCCTGGGTGCACGCCACCGGCTTCCCGGTCTACCTCTACGCGGGCCGGTACCTGCTGCGCCGCTTCACCCCGGCCCAGGAGCGCCAGCTGTACCGGGAGTGGCTCCAGGTGGGCCGGATCCTCGGCCTCCACGACCGGGACATGCCGCAGAGCGTCGAAGAGTACTGGGTCTACTACCGCCGGATGCTGGCCGAGGAGATCGAGCCCACCCCGGTCGCCCGCGAGCTGGTCGCCACCGACGTGGCGCTGCCCCGCCCCGAGGGCGGACCCCTGCCGGTACGGCTGCTGCTGCGGCTCGCCTGGCCGGTGCTGCGGGCCGCGTTCCTGCGGCTGCGGGCCTTCGTCACCGTCGGCTACATGCCGCCCGAGGCGCGTGCCGCGATCGGGCTGGAGTGGACCCCGGTGCAGGAGCGCAGGCTCCGGCGGTTCAGCGCGGTCGTGCGGATCCTCGTACCGCTGCTGCCCGAGCGGCTGCGCTACCTGCCCGTCGCCCGGGCGGCCCGGGCGCGGCGGCGCGCCGCCGCCCGCTGAGGGGCGACGGCGCGCGGGGCCTGCGCAGGGCGCGGTCAGTGCTCGTGGACCGAGTTGGTCTCCGCGATCTTCTTCCAGGACTTCGGCTCCACCGGCTGGGCGGCGGGCGCCTTCGAGGACCGGGCGGCCGGGGCCGGGCCCGCGGCCGGCGGGGCGAAGGCGGGCTTGCCCGGGGTGTACAGCCAGGTCTCGAAGAGCTGGGCCAGCGGCTTGCCGGAGACCTTCTCCGCGTACCGCACGAAGTCCGCGACCTTCGCGTTGCCGTAGGCGCGCTCGGTCGGCCAGCCCTTGAGGATCTTGAAGAACTTCTCGTCGCCGATCTCGTTGCGCAGCGCCTGGACCGCGATCGCGCCCCGGTCGTAGACCGCCCCGTGGAACTGGTTGTCAGCACCCGGGTCTCCCGGCTTGACCTGCCAGAACGGGTCCTCCGCCGGACGCGTGGCGTACGCCCAGTCGGCGAGTTCCTGCGCCGTGCCCTCGCCCTCCTTCTCCGACCACAGCCACTGGCTGTAGCGGGCGAAGCCCTCGTTGAGCCAGATGTCCTTCCAATTGTCGACGGACACGCTGTCGCCGTACCACTGGTGCGCCAGCTCGTGGACGACCACCGAGACGTTCGCGCCGTTCGAGAACTGGCGCGGGCTGTAGAACGGGCGGGTCTGGGTCTCCAGGGCGAAGCCGGACGGCACGTTCGGCACGTAGCCGCCCAGCGCGTTGAAGGGGTACGGGCCGAAGACGCTCTCCAGCCATTCGGCGACCTCGCCGGTCCGCTCCACGCTCGCCCGCGCCGCGCCCGCGTTGTCGCCGAGGTCCTTGCTGTACGCGTTGAGGATCGGCAGCCCGCTCGCCGTCTTGTCGGTGGTGACGTCGAACTTGCCGACGGCGAGGGTGGCGAGGTACGTGGCCTGCGGCTTGTTCGAGCGCCAGTTGTAGCGGGTCCAGCCGAGCTTCGAACTCTGCGAGACGAGCACCCCGTTGCTGATCGCCTGGGTGCCGTCCGGGACGTTGACCGAGATGTCGAAGGTGGCCTTGTCGAGCGGGTGGTCGTTGCCCGGGAACCACCAGGCGGCCGAATCGGGCTCCTGCGCCGCGATGCCACCGTCCGGGGTGCGCTGCCAGGCCGACCATCCGTCGACCTTGAACTCCGAGGGCTTGCCCGCGTACTTGACGACGACCGAGGCCTGCCTGCCCTTCTCCAGGGCCTGCGCCGGGGTCACCTCCAGCTCGTGGGCGCCGGAGGCCGCGAACTTCGCCTTGGCGCCGTTGACCCGGATCTCGCTGACCTTGAGGCCGAAGTCCAGGTTGAAGCGGGACAGGTTTTGCGTGGCGGTGGCCAGGAGGGTGGCGGTGCCCTCCAGCAGGTCCGTCTTCGGCTCGTACTTCAGGCGCAGGTCGTAGTGCGATACGTCGTATCCGCCGTTGCCGCTGGTCGGGTAGTAGGAATCGCCTATGCCCGGGGCGCCCGGGACGGAACTGGCCGCCGACGCCGGGATCACCAGCAGCAGGGAAGCGGCGAGCACGCTCGGGGCGATGACTTTGCGGTGCACGAAGAGCTCCAAGGGGTAGGGGAGACAGTTCCGTTCGCGGATGCGTGGTGCGACCGTATTCACGCGTGGCGGGCCGCGTCATGTCCATGGCGCCTGCTGTCACATGATCGCCATTCGGCCGTCACAGCCGGCCGCGCAGCGCCGCGAACAGCCCGGTCAGGCCATCGGGCGGCCGAAGATCGGCTGGATACCGCGCCCGCACACCGGCCGGAACGCGCCCCCGGGCGCAGTGGGGTCTGGTCCGCATACTAAGCAGTCGGTAATCTGCCCCGCATGACTCTTCCCCCGCGCGCCGCCCGCCGCTGTTGGCACGCAGCCATCAACCCGCTGCACGCCACCGTCTACTTCTCGCCCGACCTCGGCAAGGAGTTCGCCGCCCTCGGCGTCACGCACCGAGCCGCCGTGAACCTCGCCTCCCGGTCCGCGGCCATGGGCGCCGTCGGCGCGGGCACGGTGACCGCCGCGTTCTACAACTACCGCCACGACCTGGTCGCCGAGCACCTGCCCGCCGTGTGGGAGACCGCCTCGCCCGCGCAGGCACTCGCCGCCCGGTTGCGCGCCGTCGACACCACACTGCGCCGCCTCCTCGGCGACGAGACCGTCGCGTCGCCCGAGGTCGCCGAAGCCGCCGACCTGGCGATGCGGGCCACCGAGGGCTGCACCCGGCACGCCCGCCCCCTCTACGCCGCCCACGCCGACCTCCCCGTACCCGAGGAGCCGCACCTGCGGCTGTGGCACGCCACCACCCTGCTGCGCGAGCACCGCGGAGACGGTCACCTCGCCGCGCTCCTGCTCGCACCGCTGGACCCGCTGGAAGCCCTGGTCAGCCACACCGCCACCGGCCGCGGCATGGCCCCCAAGTGGATCAAGTCGATCCGCGGCTGGGAGCAGTCCGACCTCGACGCCGCCACCGAGCGGCTGCGCGAGCGCGGCATGCTCGACGCGGCCGGCGAGCTCACCGAAGAAGGCGCCGCCGTGCGCGAGCAGCTGGAGACGGAAACCGACCGCCTCGACGCCGCTCCCTACGAGCACCTCGGCGCGGACGGCCTGGCCCGCCTCGCCGAACTCGGCGGCGGGCTCGTTACGAAGGCCATCGGCGCCGGAGCCTTCCCGCAGGGCCTCTTCGGCAAGGCCTGAGCCGGGTCTCCGGACGTCCGTCACCGCCACCTGCCACAATTGGCAGCCTTCCGCGCATCCCATGCACACGTACGAAGGCAGGCAGGACCGCACCGTGACGATGTCCATCGAAGGCAGGATCGCCGAGGAGCTCGGCGTACGGGAACGGCAGGTCAAGGCCGCCGTCGAGCTGCTCGACGGCGGCTCCACCGTGCCGTTCATCGCTCGCTACCGCAAGGAAGCGACCGAGATGCTCGACGACGCCCAGCTGCGCACCCTGGAGGAGCGGCTGCGGTACCTGCGCGAGCTGGAGGACCGGCGGGCGGCGATCCTCGACTCCGTACGCGAGCAGGGCAAGCTCGACGCCGAGCTGGAGGCCCGGATCCGGGAGGCCGACACCAAGGCCCGGCTGGAGGACATCTACCTGCCCTTCAAGCCCAAGCGGCGCACCAAGGCCCAGATCGCCCGCGAGGCGGGCCTCGAACCGCTCGCGGAGGGCCTGCTGGCCGACCCCTCGGTGGAACCGGCCGTCGCCGCGGCCGCGTTCGTGGACCCGGACAAGGGCGTCGCCGACGCGGCGGCCGCCCTGGAGGGCGCCCGGGCCATCCTCACCGAGAAGTTCGCCGAGGACGCCGACCTGATCGGCGAGCTGCGCGAGCGGATGTGGAGCCGCGGCCGGCTCGCCTCCAAGGTGCGCGAAGGCAAGGAGGAGACGGGCGCCAAGTTCGCCGACTACTTCGACTTCGCCGAGCCCTTCACGGCGCTGCCCTCCCACCGAGTCCTCGCCATGCTCCGCGGCGAGAAGGAGGACGTGCTCGTCCTCGACCTCCAGCCCGACGAGCCCGCCGAGCGCGGGGAGACCGCGGCGCCCGGGCCTTCCGCGTACGAGGGCATGATCGCCCGCCGCTTCGGCGTGGGGCCCGGCTCGGGCCGCCCCGGCGACAAGTGGCTCGCCGACACCGTCCGCTGGGCCTGGCGCACGAAGATCCAGGTGCACCTCGGCATCGACCTGCGGACCCGGCTGCGCGCAGCCGCCGAGGACGAGGCCGTACGCGTCTTCGCCGCCAACCTCCGCGACCTGCTGCTCGCCGCGCCCGCCGGCACCCGGGCCACGCTCGGGCTGGACCCGGGTTTCCGCACCGGCGTGAAGGTGGCCGTGGTCGACGCCACCGGCAAGGTCGTGGCCACCGACGTGATCTACCCGCACGTGCCCGCCAACAAGTGGGACGAGTCCCTCGCCAAGCTGGCCCGGCTGGCGGCGCAGCACGCGGTCGAACTCGTCGCGATCGGCAACGGCACGGCCTCCCGCGAGACGGACAAGCTCGCCGGCGACCTGATCGCCCGCCACCCGGAGCTCGGACTGACCAAGGTGATGGTCTCCGAGGCCGGCGCCTCGGTGTACTCGGCCTCCGCCTTCGCCTCGCAGGAACTGCCGGGCATGGACGTCTCGCTGCGCGGCGCCGTCTCCATCGCCCGCCGCCTCCAGGACCCGCTCGCCGAGCTGGTGAAGATCGACCCCAAGTCCATCGGGGTGGGGCAGTACCAGCACGACCTGTCGGAGGTGAAGCTCTCCCGTTCGCTGGACGCGGTCGTCGAGGACTGTGTGAACGGCGTCGGCGTCGACGTCAACACCGCTTCCGCGCCGCTGCTCTCGCGGGTGTCGGGCATCAGCGGCGGCCTCGCCGAGAACATCGTCGCCCACCGCGACGCCAACGGCCCCTTCCGCAGCCGCAAGGGGCTCAAGGACGTGGCCCGGCTCGGCCCCAAGGCGTACGAGCAGTGCGCCGGCTTCCTGCGGATCCGCGGCGGGGACGACCCGCTGGACGCCTCCAGCGTGCACCCCGAGGCCTACCCGGTGGTGCGGGGCATGGCCAAGGCGGTGGGCAGCGAGGTCGCGGCCCTGATCGGCAACGGCGGCGTGCTGCGCTCGCTGCGGCCGGATCAGTTCGTCACGGAGGCGTTCGGCCTGCCGACGGTCACCGACATCCTGCGGGAGCTGGAGAAGCCGGGCCGCGACCCGCGCCCCGCCTTCAAGACGGCCACCTTCAAGGAGGGCGTGGAGAAGATCGGCGACCTCGCGCCCGGCATGGTCCTCGAAGGCGTGGTCACCAACGTGGCCGCCTTCGGTGCCTTCATCGACATCGGCGTCCACCAGGACGGCCTCGCGCACGTCTCGGCCCTGTCGAAGACCTTCGTCAAGGATCCGCGCGACGTGGTCAAGCCGGGCGACATCGTCCGCGTCAAGGTCATGGAGGTGGACATCCCGCGCAAGCGGATCTCCTTGACGCTGCGGATCGACGACGAGGCGACGGGCGACCGTCCCCCGGGCGCCCCGGGGCAGCGCGAGGAGCGCCGCGGCGGCGGCCGTCCCCCGCAGCAGCGCGGCCAGGGCGGCCAGCGCGGGCAGGGCCGGCAGGGCGGGCAGGGCGCTCAGGGCGGCCAGGCCAGGACCGGCAACGGCGCCGGCGGCCAGAACCGGTCCGGCGGCCAGGGCGGCGGCAACGCCCCGGCCCCCGCCAACAGCGCGATGGCGGACGCCCTGCGCCGGGCCGGCCTCACCGGCAAGGAGGAGCGCCGCAAGCGGTAGCGGCCCCGCGCGCGTGGACGCGTACGGATTGGCCGAATAGGTTCCCCACCTGGGCACACGGCCTTGCCAACTCCCGTAAAAGATCTGTAGGCATGGGTGGAACGCCCGTTCGTCCTGACGCGGACGGGCTTCCGCATTCCCCTCCGGGACCGCACTCCCGAGGCCGCCTCAAGGCACAGGATGTACGCCCATGCCCACGCACGCCTATCGACGCTGCCCGAGAAAGGGTCCGAAGAGGGAACACATGCCCTATCGGAATCTCAACTTGCGTAAACGGTGCGAGATGATTCTCGGCCATCTCGACCTGCCCCGCCCGTTCTCGCTCGAGCACCTGTGCACGGACATCGCCGAACAGCGCGGCCGCCCGATCCGGCTCCACCCGCTGCCCAAGGAAGCCGCCGAATCCGGCGTCTGCGGACTGTGGGTCGGCACCGCCCGCGTCGACTACGTCTTCTACGAGGCCCAGACCACCCCCCTGCACCGCGAGCACATCGTGCTCCACGAGCTCGGCCACATCCTGTTCGGCCACCACTCGCTGGAGGGCGAGGAGACCGACGGCAAGGCCCCCGTCGTGCTCGGACGCACCAACTACACCACCCGCCAGGAGCAGGAGGCGGAGATGCTCGCGAGCATGATCCGCACGCGGACCGCGGGCAACGGCCCGCGCGCGCGCACCGAACCGCGCGGCGCCCTCGCCCGCCTGGAGTCCGCCATGGGGTACGGGCAGCGGGGCGCGCACGATGGCAGCTGACCTCACCGCGTTCGGCGACTGGCTCGCCGTCCCCAGCGTGGTGTGCCTGTGGATCGCGGTCCTGCTGCGTGCGCCCGGCGCGCTGCGCTCCCCGCAGCAGCGCGGCCTGTGGCTCGCCGTCGCCACCGCCGCGGCCGCGATGACCCTGAACCTGCCCGCCGTCGTGGCCTACGCGACCAGCCGCGACGCCGGCTACGCGCACACGATCGGCCTGGTGCGCAACCTCATCGGCGTCCTGTCGGCCGGCGCCGTGGTCTACTTCGTGGCCGCCGCCACCGGGGGCCGCCGACTCCAACTGGCCGCCCGGACCGGCACGGTGCTCTGGCTGACCACGCTGATCGTGCTGGACGGCCTCGCGCCGGACCACGGTACGCACACCATGCCGCCCGTCGGGGACCCGGTGCCCTCCCTCGCGTACTGGCTGGTGCTGATCTCGGCCCACCTCGTCGCCAACACCACCTGCGTGTACGTGTGCGCCCGCTACAGCCGCCGCACCGAGAGCCGCGGACTGGCCCTCGGGCTGCGGCTGTTCGGCCTCGGCACGGCCCTCGCCGGCGTGTTCTGGTTCGTGTACCTGCTCAAGGCCCTCTTCGGCAGCACCTGGGCCATGCCCGCCCTGCCGCTGATGATGAACCTGCACGGGCTGCTGCGCGCCGCCGCCATCGTCGTCCCGACGCTCTTCACCCTGCGCCGTACGACCGCCGACATCGCCACCGCCTGGCGGCTGTGGCCGCTGTGGCGGGACCTGGTCCTAGCCGTACCGCACGTCGTCCTGTCGAAGCCGCGCGCCGGGCGGGTCGTGGAGCTGCTGTGGCCGCCCCTGCCGCGCAACCTGCTGGTGTACCGGAAGGTCATCGAGACGCGCGACGCCATCCTGATCCTGGGGGAGTACGTGGCCCCGGGTCTCGCAGAGCTGGCGCGCACCCACGTCGCCGGCAGCGGGGTGCCCGAGCAGCGGCGCTCCGCGGCCGCGCTGGCCTGCGTACTCAAGGAGGCCCGGCAGGCCAAACTGGCCGGGTTGCCCGGACAGCAGGCGGGGGAGGCCTCCGCCCTGGAGCTGCCCGCCGCGATCCAGACCTCCGCGGAAGGCGGCGACCTGGACGAGGAGGCCCGCTTCCTGGTGCACGTCGCGGAGGCGTACGCGTCCGCCTCCACCACCGCGTTCACGCCGCGGCCGGCGTGAACCCCGGCCGTCCGCACCACCACCGAAGGAGTGCCACCGCAGTGACCACCGCTCTGATCACCGGGGCCAGTTCCGGCCTCGGCGCGGCCTTCGCGCGGGGCCTCGCCGCCAAGGGCTGCGACCTCGTCCTCGTCGCCCGCGACAAGGACCGGCTCACCGTCCTCGCCGAGGAGCTCGGCCGCCTGTCCGGGACGGCCTGCGAGGTGCTGCCCGCGGACCTGCTCGACCCCGCGGAGTGCGCGAAGGTCGCCGAGCGGCTCGCCGACCGGACGCGGCCCGTCGACATCCTGGTCAACAACGCCGGCTTCGGACTGCCCGCGCCCTTCCCGTACAGCCCGGTCGAGGACGAGGAGCGGATGCTCGACCTGCTGGCCAAGGTCCCGCTGCGACTGACCCACGCGCTGCTGCCGGGCCTGCGCGAGCGCCGCCGGGGCGCGGTGCTCAACGTCTCGTCGGTCGCGGGACTGCTGCCCACCGGGACCTACGGGGCCGCCAAGGCCTGGATCACCGCGTTCAGCGAATCCGTACGGATCGACATGGAACCGTACGGGGTGCGCGTGCTGGCCGTGGTGCCCGGCTTCACCCGCACCGAGTTCCAGGAGCGCGCCGGGATGGACGTCAGCGCCCTGCGCGACGCGGTGTGGCTGGAGCCCGGGGCGGTGGTGGCCAAGGCCCTGCGGGACCTGGCCCGGCGCCGCCCCCTCAGCGTCACCAGCCGCCGCTACCAGGCGTACGCCCTCGCGGCCCGCCACCTCCCGCGCGACTTCGTGGCCCGCCGGATGGCCCGCACCCGGCGGGCGCCCGAGAACGTCTAGAGCTCCGTGACCTTGCCGCCCGAGACTTCCAGGCGGCGGGTCACGTGCACCGCGTCGAGCATCCGGCGGTCGTGGGTGACCAGCAGCAACGTGCCCTCGTAGGCGTCCAGCGCCGACTCCAGCTGCTCGATCGCCGGCAGGTCGAGGTGGTTGGTGGGCTCGTCCAGCACCAGCAGGTTCACCCCGCGGCCCTGGAGCAGCGCCAGCGCCGCGCGGGTGCGCTCGCCGGGCGAGAGGGTGGCCGCCGGGCGCAGTACGTGCACCGCCTTGAGGCCGAACTTGGCCAACAGGGTGCGGACTTCGGCGGGCTCGGTGTCCGGTACGGCGGCGCAGAACGCCTCCAGCAGCGGCTCGTCGCCGAGGAACAGGCCCCGCGCCTGGTCCACTTCACCGACGAGCACGCCGGAACCGAGGACGGCCGCGCCGGAGTCCGGCGTCAGCCGGCCGAGCAGTACGGCCAGCAGGGTGGACTTCCCGGCCCCGTTGGCGCCGGTGATGGCGACCCGGTCCGCCCAGTCGATCTGCAGGCTGGCCGGGCCGAAGTGGAAGTCGCCCCGGGTGACGGCCGCTTCGCGCAGGGTGGCGACCACCGAGCCCGAGCGGGGAGCCGCGGCGATCTCCATGCGCAGCTCCCACTCCTTGCGGGGCTCGTCGACCACGTCCAGCCGCTCGATGGCGCGCTGCGTCTGGCGGGCCTTGGCGGCCTGCTTCTCGCTCGCCTCGCTGCGGAACTTCTTGCCGATCTTGTCGTTGTCCGTGGCCTTGCGGCGGGCGTTCTTGACGCCCTTGTCCATCCAGCCGCGCTGCATCGCGGCCCGGCCTTCGAGCGCGGAGCGCTTGTCGGCGTACTCGTCGAACTCCTCGCGGGCGTGCGTCCGGGCCCGCTCGCGCTCTTCCAGGTAGGCGTCGTAGCCGCCGCCGTAGAGGTTGATCTGCTGCTGGGCCAGGTCGAGTTCGAGGACCTTGGTCACGGTCCGCGACAGGAACTCGCGGTCGTGGCTGATGACGACCGTGCCCGCGCGCAGCCCCTTCACGAACCGCTCCAGCCGCTCCAGACCGTCGAGGTCGAGGTCGTTGGTCGGCTCGTCGAGCAGGAACACGTCGTACCGGGACAAGAGCAGGGAGGCGAGGCCGGCGCGGGCCGCCTGCCCGCCGGAGAGGGCGGCCATCGGGAGGTCGAGGCCGACGGACAGCCCCAGGTCGTCGGCGACTTCCTGGGCCCGTTCGTCCAGGTCCGCTCCGCCGAGGTTCAGCCAGCGGTCGAGGGCCTCCCCGTAGGCGTCGTCCGCGCCGGGGGTGCCGTCGACCAGGCCCTGCGTGGCCGCGTCGAGCTCGGCCTGCGCGGCCGCGACGCCGGTACGGCGGGCGAGGAACTCGCGGACCGACTCCCCGGGGCGGCGCTCGGGCTCTTGCGGCAGGTGCCCGACGGCGGCGCCGGGCGGGGAGAGCCGCAGCTCGCCGGTTTCGGGGGCGTCCAGCCCGGCGAGGAGCCGCAGCAGGGTGGACTTCCCGGCGCCGTTGACGCCGACGAGGCCGATGACGTCGCCGGGTGCGACGACGAGGTCGAGGCCGGCGAAGAGCGTGCGCTCACCGTGCGCGGCGGTGAGGTTCTTGGCGACGAGGGTTGCAGTCATGGTCCGTCGATCCTATCCGCGCCGTCCACGGGGTCCGGACGGTGGCCGGATAGGTGGGATGCGCGTCATTGCGGCCATCGGGGCCGCGTCACAGGATGGAGCCATGTCGTCTCGAAACGTGCTCGTCCTCCTCTACGACGGGGTGCAGAGCCTGGACGTGACCGGCCCGGTGGAGGTGTTCAGCGGTGTCGGGCGGTTCCCGGAGCATCCCGGGTACCGGATCCGGACGGTCTCCCCCGGGGGTGCTCCCGTACGCACCGGCAGCGGGCTGACCCTGGTCCCCGACGCGGACCTGGAAAGCGCCCGGCCCGGGCCGGGAACCACCCTGCTGGTGCCCGGGGGCCGGTACTCGGGTGACTTCGAGCCGCGGCTCACCGACTGGCTCCGCGCGTACGGGGGGCGCGCGGAGCGGGTGGTGTCGGTGTGCACGGGGGGACTGCTGCTGGCGGAGGCGGGGCTGCTGGACGGGCACCGGGCCACGACGCACTGGGACGCCTGCGAACGGATGGCGCGGGACTACCCGGCCGTCACGGTCGAACCCGAACCGATCTACGTACGGGACGGGCGGGTGGCGACCTCGGCCGGGGTGACGGCCGGCATCGACCTCGCGCTCGCGCTGGTGGAGGAGGACGTCGGCCGGGACGTCGCGCTGCTGATCGCCCGGCACCTGGTGGTGTTCCTGCGCAGGCCCGGGAACCAGGCGCAGTTCAGCGCGCAGCTGGCGGCGCAGACGGCGCAGCGGGAACCCCTGCGGGACGTGCAGCAGTGGATCACGGAGCACCCGGACGAGGACCTGAGCGTGGAGGCGCTCGCGGCGCGGGCGTCGCTCTCGCCGCGGCACTTCGCGCGGGCGTTCCGGACGGAGACGGGGGTGACGCCTGGGCGGTACGTCGAGCGGGTGCGGGTGGAGCACGCGCGACGGCTGCTGGAAGAGGGTGGCGCGGGCGTCGCCCAGGTCGCCCGGGCGTCCGGCTACGCCACCCCCGAGGCCCTCCGCCGCGCCTTCCTGCGCACCCTCGGCCAACCCCCGTCCGAATACCGCCGCCGCTTCGGCCCATGACCCCGCCGGCCCGGCGCCGCTCGTACCGACCACTACCGCTCCGGAGGAGCCATGCAGATCGCCGTACTGCTCTACGACCGGTTCACCGCCCTCGACGCCATCGGGCCCTTCGACACCCTGGGGCGGCTCCCGGGTGCCGAGGTCGTCTTCGTCGCCGAACGGCCGGGGCCCGTGCGGGTCGATGCAGGGAACCTCGCGCTCGTCGCCGACAAGGCGCTCGACGAGGTCACCCGCCCGGACATCGTCATCGTGCCCGGCTGTCCGCACCCCGACGTCCAGATGGCGAACCCCGCCGTGCTGGACTGGCTGCGGGCCGTCGACGCCACCACGACCTGGACCACCTCGGTCTGCACCGGCTCGCTCCTGCTGGCCGCCGCCGGCCTGCTCGACGGGCGCCGGTCCGCGGGCCACTGGCTGTTCCTGGACCGGCTTCCCGCGTTCGGCGCCGAGCCGACCGGCGAGCGCGTCGTCTTCGACGGCAAGTACGTGACCGCCGCCGGGGTGTCCGCCGGCATCGACATGGGCCTCACCCTCCTCGGCCGCATCGCCGGCGACGACGTCGCCCGGACCGTGCAGCTGATGACCGAGTACGACCCCCAGCCGCCCTACGACGCCGGCTCCCCGGCGAAGGCCCCGGCCGAGCTCGTCGCGCGGCTGCGCGCGGTCAGTCCGCCGGAGGGGTCCAGGTAAAGGCGGGCGCCCGGCGCTCCAGGAAGGCGGCGACACCCTCCGCGGTGTCGCCGCCGGCCGCGGCCTGGGCGGCCCAGTACGCGTCCCGGTCCGTCCGGCCGTCCGCGAACTCCTTCGCCGCGCCCTGCGTCAGCTGTGAGCGGGCGGTCAGCAGCCGGGCGAACTCAGCCACGCGCTCGTCGAGCTCCCCGGCCGGCAGCAGCTCGTTCAGGAACCCTGCCCGCAAGGCGTGCTCCGCCTCGATCAACTCCGCCGAGAAGAGCAGGTACTTGGCGGTCGCCGGCCCGACCAGCGCGGCCAGCCGCCGCGTCGACGGGGCCGAGTAGACGATGCCCAGCTTCGCCGGGGTCACCCCGAACCGCGCCCCCGCCTCCGCGAAGCGCAGGTCGCACGCCGCCGCCAGCTGGCTCCCGCCGCCCACGCAGAACCCCCGGATCGCGGCGATCGTGGGCTTCGGGAAGGCGGCCAGGGCCTCCTCCGCCGCAACGGACAGCGCCTGCGGGTCGTCGTCGCCCCGCAGCGAGGTGATGTCGGCTCCCGCGCAGAAGGTCGGCCCGGCCCCCGTCAGCACGACGACCCGTACGGACGCGTCGCCGGCCAGCGCGGACAGCAGCCCGGGCAGGGCCCGCCACATGCCGGCCGTCATGGCGTTCCGCTTCGCCGGGTGCGAGATGACGACGGTGGCGACCCCGTCGGCCACCGTGTGAAGGAGGGCTGCGTCCATGCGCCGGATGCTATCCGGGTCCGTCGAACCTATGATCGTTGGAGTCCGTCCGGGGGGCGCTGAAAGGTGGCATCTCCATGGGCGCAGACCGGAGCCGCTCCGAGCCCCGGCGGGAGAAGAAGGAGCTGAGCCGCGACCTCGGCTTGCTGGCCTTCCTCGGGGTGCTGCTGGTGGCGGCCGGGCTCGTGGGTCTGGTCTACACCGGCGTGGCCACCCTGACCTCGATGTTCCTCTTCGGCTGGCTGCTGCTGATCGGTGGTGTGGTCGGCCTCGCGCAGGCGGTACAGGCCCGCAGGAGCAACTACTTCTGGCTCGCGGTCGTCGTCGCCGCCGTCAACATCGCCGCCGGTTTCGTGATCCTGCGCCGTCCGGAGGCGAGCGCCGAGGCCCTGACCATGTTCGCAGCGCTGCTCTTCCTCACCGGCGGCGTGTTCCGGCTGGCGGGCGCGATGGTGGTGCGCGGGCCGCACTTCGGGCTGGCACTCGTCCAGGGCGCCTTCGGCGTCCTGCTGGGCCTGCTGATCCTGGCCGACTGGCCGGGCAGCAGCCTGTACGTGATCGGCACCTTCTTCTCGCTCGCCCTGCTCTTCGACGGGCTGAGCCTGCTGGCTCTGGGCCTGGCGGGCCGCCGGATCCTCGGACAGGTGAAGGAGGACCAAGGGGCGCACGAGCAGGTGCGTGACCCGGCAGTCGCGCCGCCGGATCAGGAACGGTCGAACAACTGACGCTGTCATACGCCAGTGGTCAGAAAGTGCACGAATGACGCTGACTTCTGGTCAGCGGCGCGGTCCGGACCTGGCTGTTGTCCACCCTTGAAACGTGGAGACGATCGAGCGCGAAGACGGGGGCGTGAAGATGGACGACAGCGGGAGTGTCCCGCCGGCCAGGGGGGGTGAGCCGGAGGTCCCGGCGGACCCACTCGCCTACGAGGGAGTGTGGAGGTTCACCGCGCCGGCGGTAGAAGAATCCGTTCCGCAGGCCCGCCGCGCGGTCCGCGACCTGCTCGGCCGGCAGGGGGTGCCGGCCCACCAGGACCTGGTCTACGCCCTGCTGCTGATCGTCTCCGAACTCGTGACGAACTCGGTCCGGCACGCCGCCCTGCTCTCCCCCGAGGTCGCCGTCGAGGTGGCGGTGGGCCGCGCATGGGTACGGGTGGCCGTCGAGGACAGCCATCCGTACCGCCCGAAAGCGCTGGAGGCCGACTTCGGCCAGACCGGGGGCCGGGGCCTGCTGCTGGTCCGGGAGATCACCCGGGAGGCCGGCGGGGTGTGCGACGTCGAGCACACCTCCACCGGCGGCAAGGTGATCTGGGCTGCCCTGCCGCTCACCGCTCCCGTGCCCGCCCCCGTCCCGGGGGCGTGACGGCTGCCGGCGTGCCGGCTACCAGCCCGCGGCCTCACCGGTCAGTTCGCGGATCGCGGGGCGCGCCGCGTCCAGCACGGTCATGAACCACGCCGAGAACGGAGCCTGCGCGTGCCGCTTCGCCAGCTCCCCGGCGGTGACGAAAGCGGTGTCCCCGACCTCTTCCGGGTCCGGCCGCACCGCGGCCTGCGCAAGTCCCACGAACAGGTGGTTGTACTCCTGCTCCACCAGCCCCGAAGCCGGGTCCGGGTGGTTGTACCGCACCGTTCCCGCCTCCGCGAGCAGCGACGGCGACAGCCCCAGCTCCTCGTGGGTCCGCCGGGCGGCGGCCGCGAACGGCGACTCGCCGGGGTACGGGTGACCGCAACAGGTGTTCGACCAGACGCCGGGGGAGTGGTACTTCCCGAGGGCGCGCTGCTGGAGCAGCAGGCGGCCCTGCTCGTCGAAGAGGAACACGGAGAACGCCCGGTGCAGCTGACCCGGCGCCTGGTGCGCGGAGAGCTTCTCCGCCGTGCCGATGGTGTTGCCGGACTCGTCGACCAGTTCGAGCATGATCGGTTCCTGAGTCCCGGTGCCGGCGGACGTGCTGTTCCCGGCGGTGGCTGGTGTGATCGGCATACCCATCCTTCGCTTCGGACTTCGGCCTTCAAGTCTGCCGTACAAAAGCGGCTTGTCCCCACTTCGTCGATCCGCGCATGTCTGCCCCCCGACGCGTGGTACGCGGCCTGACGAGGCAGGCCGCCCCGCGGGGCGGCGGGGGGCGGCCAGCCCGCCCGCCCCGCGAATCCAGGGGCCCCCGCCGGCGGAACGCACGGGCGGTTTGTAGTCCCTCGGCGTGATCGTCAATGATGGCGTGGCCGGGGCCGCCGCCCGGGACATTCGGCTTGTGCGGGCGTAAACGGCTGGTGAACCCCGGCTTCCGTTCATCCGATAGCCTCTGCCGTCGTGCCGCCGCCCAGCGCGGCGGCCGTCCAGTGTTCGCTGCAAGGAGTGGGTTCGTCTGCCGACCGTCATCCTCACCGGCCTGCCGGTCCCCGGATCACCGCTCGCCGACGAGCTGCGTTCGCTCGGCTTCGACGTCCGCCCCGTCGCCGGGCCCGAAGACACCGCGACCGCCCTGGCCGGAGTACCGGCCGACCAGCGGGTAGCCGTCGTGGACAGCGCCTTCGTCGGCCACCGGCACGCCCTGCGGCTGGCACTCACCGACCCGCGCTTCGACGCCTGCGCCGTGACCGGCGCACTCGCCGTCCAGCCGGGCGCCCGCGCCGCCCTCGACGCGGCCGCGGCCCTCGCGCCCGACGGCGACGGCGACGGCCCGTACCCGGACCGCCTCGCGGCCGCCGTCGAGGCCGCCGGCACCCCGGTCCAGCGCCCCGACCTCGGCACCCTCGTCGCCGCGGTGCCCGCCGGCCCGGCCGAGCGGGACGCGGCCGCGGCCGCCGTCGCCGCCGTGGACGACGAAGCCGTACGCCTGCGTACCGCCGTCAAGTCCCGTGACGGGTTCTTCACCACCTTCTTCATCAGCCCGTACTCGCGCTACATCGCCCGCTGGTGCGCCCGCCGCGGCCTCACCCCGAACCAGGTGACCACCGCCTCGCTGATCACCGCCCTCATAGCGGCGGCCTGCGCCGCCACGGGCGAACGCTCGGGCTACGTCGCCGCCGGGGTGCTGCTCCTCGTCTCCTTCGTCCTGGACTGCACCGACGGGCAGCTCGCCCGCTACTCGCTCCAGTACTCCACGATGGGCGCCTGGCTCGACGCGACCTTCGACCGCGCCAAGGAGTACTCCTTCTACGCGGGCCTCGCGCTGGGCGCCGCCCGCAACGGCGACGACGTCTGGGCCCTCGCGCTCGGCGCGATGATCCTTATGACCTGCCGGCACGTCGTGGACTTCGCCTTCAACGAGGCCAACCACGACGCCGCGGCCAACACGAGCCCGACGGCCGCGCTCTCCGACCGCCTCGACAGCGTCGGCTGGACGGTCTGGGTCCGCCGGATGATCATCCTGCCGATCGGTGAGCGCTGGGCGATGATCGCCGTACTGACCGCCGTGACCAGCCCCCGGATCGTCTTCTGCGCCCTCCTCGTCGGCTGCGCCTTCGGCGCGCTCTACACCACCGCCGGCCGCGTCCTGCGCTCGCTGACCCGCAGGGCCGAGAGGACCGACCGGGCCGCCCGGGCGCTGGCCGACCTCGCCGACTCCGGCCCGCTCGCCGACCTCGTGGCCCGGTCCGTCGGCCGCAAGGCCCCCGGCGCCGGCCTCGCCGCCGCCGTGATCGGCGCGGTCGCCCTGCTGTGGACGGCCTGGGCCCAGCCCTTCGGCGCCCGCCAGACCGTGATCGCCGCCGTCGTCTACGCGGTGCTCGCCGGAGTGGCCGTCGCCCGCCCCCTCAAGGGCGCCCTCGACTGGCTGGTCCCGCCCGTCTTCCGGGCCGCCGAGTACACGGCCGTGCTGATCCTCGCCGCGAAGGCGGACGTCCCCGGAGCGCTTCCGGCGGCATTCGGACTGGTCGCGGCGGTCGCCTACCATCACTACGACACGGTGTACCGCATCCGCGGTGGCACCGGCGCGCCGCCGCACTGGCTGGTGCGGACGACCGGCGGTCATGAAGGCCGGGTGCTCGTCACCGCCGTCCTGGCCGCCGTACTGGCGACGCGCGCCGCGGACTTCCCCGTCGCGCTCACGGCCCTGGCCGTGGCCGTGGCACTCGTGGTGCTCGTGGAGAGCATCCGCTTCTGGGTCTCCTCCGGGGCACCCGCCGTACATGACGAAGGAGAACCAGCATGATCGGCCTTGTACTCGCTGCCGGTGCCGGACGCCGCCTGCGTCCCTACACCGACACCCTGCCCAAGGCCCTCGTGCCCGTCGGCCCCGAGGGCGACGAGGAGAGCCTCACGGTCCTCGACCTGACCCTGGGCAACTTCGCCGAGGTCGGGCTGACCGAGGTCGCCATCGTCGTCGGCTACCGCAAGGAAGCCGTGTACGAGCGCCGCGAGGCCCTGGAGGCCAAGTACGGCGTCAAGATCACGCTGATCGACAACGACAAGGCCGAGGAGTGGAACAACGCCTACTCGCTGTGGTGCGCGCGTGACGTCCTCAAGCAGGGCGTGATCCTCGCCAACGGCGACACCGTCCACCCGGTCTCCGTGGAGCGGACCCTGCTGGCCGCCCGCGGCCACGGCCGGAAGATCATCCTCGCCCTCGACACGGTCAAGAACCTGGCCGACGAGGAGATGAAGGTCATCACGGCCGACGGCGCGGGTGTCCGCAAGATCACCAAGCTCATGGACCCGGCCACCGCCACGGGCGAGTACATCGGCGTCACCCTCATCGAGCCCGAGGCCGCCGAAGCGCTGGCCGAGGCCCTCAAGACCACCTTCGAGCGCGACCCCGACCTCTACTACGAGGACGGCTACCAGCAGCTCGTCGACGACGGCTTCACCATCGACGTGGCCCCCATCGGCGACGTCAGGTGGGTCGAGATCGACAACCACGACGACCTCGCCAAGGGGCGGACGATCGCATGCCAGTACTGACGCGGCTGATCCCCTCGCCTGTTGTCGTGGACATCAGCCGCGGGGCGATGGACGATCTGGCCGGCCTCCTGGCCGACCAGCGCATCTCCGCGTCCGGCAAGCTCGCCATCGCGATCAGCGGCGGCTCCGGCTTGGCGCTGCGCGCCAAGCTGGAGCCGGTCCTGCCGCATGCCGACTGGTACCCGGTCGTGGACGGAACCATCGATTCCGCGGTCAAGCTGGCCGACGACATGAAGGGCCGCCGCTACGACGCCGTCGTGGGCCTGGGCGGCGGCAAGATCATCGACGTCGCGAAGTACGCCGCGGCGCGGGTCGGCCTGCCCATGGTGGCCGTCGCCACCAACCTCTCCCACGACGGCATCTGCTCCCCGGTGTCCATCCTGGACAACGACAACGGCCGCGGGTCCTACGGAGTGCCCACCCCGATCGCGATGGTCATCGACCTCGACGTGATCAAGGAGGCGCCCGTCCGGTTCATCCGCGCCGGCATCGGCGACGCGATCTCCAACATCTCCGCCATCGCCGACTGGGAGCTGTCGCACCGGATCACCGGCGAGGCCGTGGACGGCCTGGCGGCCGCCATGGCCCGCACCGCCGGCGAGTCCGTACTGCGCCACCCGGGGGACTGCACCGACGACGAGTTCCTGACCGTGCTCTCCGAGGCCCTGGTCCTCTCCGGCATCGCCATGTCGATCAGCGGCGACAGCCGCCCGTCCTCCGGCGCCTGCCACGAGATCAGCCACGCCTTCGACCTGCTCTACCCGGGCCGCTCCGCGCTCCACGGCGAGCAGGTCGGCCTCGGCGCCGCCTTCGCGATGCACCTGCGGGGGGCCGTGGAACAGGCCGGCCTCTTCGTCGAGGTCCTGCGCCGCCACGGCCTGCCGACCGCGCCCGAGGAGATCGGGTTCAGCGAGGACGAGTTCGTCGCGGCCGTGGAGTACGCCCCCCAGACCCGCCCGGGACGCTTCACCATCCTGGAGCACCTCAACCTGTCCGCCGCCGAGATCAGGGACGCTTACGCCGACTATGCCAAGACCATCCGTAGCTGAACTCCGGCCCGTCGTCCACCCGGCCGGCGTCAAGGACCGGCGCAGTGGCGAGCACTGGGGCGGCCGCCTGTACATGCGCGAGATCTCCCTGCGCATCACCCGCGTCCTGGTCACCACCAAGGTCACGCCCAACCAGCTGACCTACGTGATGACCCTCGCCGGCGTCCTCGCCGCGCCGGCCCTGCTGGTGCCGGGCGTCTGGGGCGCCGTCCTCGGCGTGGTCGCCGTCCAGCTGTACCTGCTGCTCGACTGCGTCGACGGGGAGGTGGCCCGCTGGAAGCAGCAGTTCTCGCTCTCCGGCGTCTACCTGGACCGGGTCGGCGCCTACCTGTGCGACGCGGCGGTCCTGGTCGGCTTCGGCCTGCGCGCCGCCGACCTGTGGGGGACCGGCCGGATCGACTGGCTGTGGGCCTTCCTCGGCACCCTGGCGGCGCTCGGCGCGATCCTGATCAAGGCCGAGACCGACCTGGTCGGCGTCGCCCGGCACCAGGGCGGCCTGCCGCCGGTGAAGGAGGCGGCCGCCGAGCCGCGCTCCTCCGGCATGGCCCTCGCCCGCCGGGCCGCCGCCGCGCTGAAGTTCCACCGCCTCGTCCTCGGCATCGAGGCGTCCCTGCTGATCCTGCTGCTGGCCGTCCTGGACCAGCTCCGCGGCGACCTGTTCTTCACCCGGCTCGGCGTCGCGGTACTGGCCGGCATCGCCCTGCTGCAGACCCTGCTGCACCTGGTGTCGGTCCTCGCGTCGAGCAGGCTGCGGTGAGTGCCGCGATGCGGCTCGGCGCCGTGATCATCACCATGGGCAACCGGCCCGACGAGCTCAAGGCGCTCCTCGACTCCGTGGCCCGGCAGGAGGGCGACCGGGTCGAGGTCGTCGTCGTGGGCCAGGGCGTCGAGCTCGACGGCCTCGCCGACCCGTCGGCGGGCATCCGTACCGTCGCGCTGCCCGAGAACCTCGGCATCCCCGGCGGCCGCAACGTCGGCATCGAGGCCTTCGGCCCCGGTGGCCGCGACGTGGACGTGCTGCTCTTCCTGGACGACGACGGGCTGCTGGAGCGGACCGACACCGCCGAGCTGTGCCGCCAGGCCTTCGCCGAGGACCCCCGGCTGGGGATCGTCAGCTTCCGGATCGCCGACCCGGACACCGGCGAGACGCAGCGCCGGCACGTACCGCGGCTGCGCGCCTCCGACCCGCTGCGCTCGTCCCGCGTGACGACCTTCCTGGGCGGCGCCAACGCCGTCCGCACCAAGGTCTTCGAACAGGTTGGCGCCTTGCCGGGGGAGTTCTTCTACGCCCACGAGGAGACCGATCTGGCCTGGCGGGCGCTCGACGCCGGGTGGCTGATCGACTACCGCGCGGACATGGTGCTGCTGCACCCGACCACCGCCCCCTCCCGGCACGCCGTCTACCACCGTATGGTGGCCCGTAACCGGGTGTGGCTCGCCCGCCGCAACCTGCCCGCCCCCCTGGTACCGGTCTACCTGGGCGTCTGGCTGGCCCTGACCCTCGTGCGCAGGCCCTCCGCCCCGGCGCTCAAAGCCTGGTTCGGCGGGTTCAAGGAGGGCTGGACCGCCCCCTGCGGTCCCCGTCGCCCCATGAAGTGGCGTACGGTCTGGCGGTTGACCCGGCTGGGCCGACCGCCTGTCATCTGACAAGCTCGGGTCTGGGAGCATGGGCCCCACCACCGGGCCCGCGCCCCAGGGTCCGATGCCCCCTTCTGCCGCATCTTGAAGACGGAAAGTTTCAACTTGTGAGTGACACAACCCACGACGGCGCCCTCGCCACGAGCAAGCCGCCGTCCGAAGACGCGGGGCTCGCCCCCGCCGAGCTCGCCGGGAAGTACGGCCTGTCCGTCAGCGGCGCCCGGCCCAGCCTGGGCGGGTACGTGCGCGAGCTCTGGGGGCGGCGCCACTTCATCATGGCTTTCTCCCGGGCGAAGCTCGTCGCGCAGTACAGCGAGGCGAAGCTCGGCCAGATCTGGCAGGTGGCGACACCGCTGCTGAACGCCCTGGTGTACTACCTGATCTTCGGCCTGATCCTGAACGCGGGACGAGGCATGCCGAAGGGTGCGTACATCCCCTTCCTGGTGATCGGCATCTTCGTCTTCTCGTTCACCCAGAGCTCGCTGATGGCGGGTGTCCGGGCGATCCCGGGCAACCTCGGCCTGGTCCGCGCGCTGCACTTCCCGCGCGCCTCGCTGCCGATCTCGTTCTCGCTGCAGCAGCTCGGGCAGCTGCTGTACTCGATGATCGTGGTGCTCGTCATCGTGGTCGCCTTCGGGAACTACCCGCGCCCCGCCTGGCTGCTGGTCATCCCGACGCTGGCGCTGCAGTTCGTCTTCAACACCGGTCTCGCGCTGATCTTCGGGCGGATGGGGTCCAAGACCCCCGACCTCGCGCAGCTGATGCCGTTCATCACCCGCACGTGGATGTACGCCTCCGGCGTCATGTTCTCGATCGGCGAGATGCTCAAGGGCAAGCCGCACTGGATCGCGGACGTGCTCCAGTGGAACCCCGCGGCGATCTACATGGACCTGATCCGCTTCTCGCTGATCGACAGCTACGGCACGCACCACCTGCCGCCGCACGTCTGGGCCTTCGCGGTGGGCTGGGCCGTCGTCATCGGCGCCGGTGGCTTCGTGTACTTCTGGAAGGCTGAGGAGCGTTACGGCCGTGGCTGAGAACAACAGGGGCGCCGTCCCCACCGTCATCGCCGACGACGTCCACATCGTCTACCGGGTCAACACCGGCAGCGCCGGCAAGGGCAGCGCCACCGCGGCGCTCAGCAAGATCATGCGCCGCGGCAAGGGCGACTCCCCGGGCGTCCGCCGGGTGCACGCCGTGCGCGGGGTCTCCTTCACCGCCTACCGCGGCGAGGCCATCGGCCTCATCGGCTCCAACGGCTCGGGCAAGTCGACGCTGCTGCGCGCCATCGCGGGTCTGCTGCCCTGCGAGTCCGGCCGGGTCTACACCGACGGCCAGCCCTCGCTGCTGGGCGTCAACGCGGCGCTGATGAACGATCTGACCGGTGAGCGCAACGTCGTGCTCGGCGGTCTCGCGATGGGCATGACGCGCGAGCAGATCCAGGAGCGCTACGAGGACATCGTCGACTTCTCGGGCATCAACGAGAAGGGGGACTTCATCTCCCTGCCGATGCGCACGTACTCCTCCGGCATGGCCGCACGCCTGCGTTTCTCCATCGCGGCCGCCAAGGACCATGACGTCCTGATGATCGACGAGGCGTTGGCGACCGGTGACCGGAAGTTCCAGGTCCGTTCCGAGGCCCGCATCCGCGAGCTGCGCGAGAAGGCCGGCACGGTCTTCCTGGTGAGCCACAACAACAAGTCCATCCGCGATACCTGCGACCGGGTGCTGTGGCTGGAGAAGGGCGAACTCCTGATGGACGGGCCCACCGAGGAAGTCGTCTCGGCGTACGAGAAGGCCACCAGCCACTGACGGCACACCCCGCGTGACGACCGCAGGCCCCTGCCGCTCCGTGCGGTGGGGGCCTCGGCGTGACGACGGTATTCCGGATGCCCGACATTCCCTCTCGGACGAATACCCGATAGGCCTTCGCGGCGTTGTACAGCGTAAGCTGGACCAGTTCTCCAATCGCGCCAAGAGGGGACGATTCCCCGCAGTCGAAAAAGCCGGGGGTACCCCGGGTAAAGTCCGGCGGCGTGTCCGAAATAGGATGACTTGGGTCGGCAGTGTAGAACGGGAGATGTGACGGCAATGGCTATGGGAATTCTCCGGCCCCCAGGCACGGCGGCCGTCCCCGCCCCGGGCGGCGGGCGGTGACCCCGGGGCACGGCACCCGATCCCGGCGGCACCCGGCCCCCACAGCCCCCGACGCCCACGCGCGCGCCACCCTCGGCAAGGCGCGGACGGAGAACTTCCCCGTAGCCCCCTCCTTCCTCCCGCGCGCCTGGCGGGCGGGCCTGATGGCGGTCTACGGCTACGCCCGGCTGGTGGACGACATCGGCGACGGCGACCTCGCCCCCGGAGGCCGCGACGCCGTGCTCCTCGGCCTCGACGCGGCCGCCGCCGACGACCGGCTCGCCATGCTGGACGCCTTCGAAGCCGACCTGGGCCGCGTCTTCGGCGCCGCCGGCGGCGCTCCGCGCCACCCGCTCCTACAGACCCTGCAGCCCGTGGTCCGCGCGCACGGCCTGACCCCCGAACCCTTCCTCGGGCTCATCGAGGCCAACCGCCAGGACCAGATGGTCTCGCGCTACGACACGTACGAGGACCTCGTCGCCTACTGCGAGCTCTCCGCCAACCCCGTCGGCCGGCTCGTCCTCTCGCTCACCGGGACCAGCACCCCCGAGCGGATCCGCCGCTCCGACGCGGTCTGCACCGCCCTGCAGATCGCCGAGCACCTCCAGGACGTCACCGAAGACCTCGGCCGCGACCGGATCTACCTCCCCGGCCAGGACCTGCGCCGCTTCCGCGTCACCGAGGCCGACCTGGAAGCGCCCACCGCCGGAGCGTCCGTACGCTCCCTGATCGCATTCGAAACCGAACGCGCCCGCGCACTGCTGGACGAGGGCACCCCGCTCGTCGGCAGCGTGCACGGCAGGCTACGGCTGCTGCTCGCGGGTTTCGTGGGAGGGGGGCGTGCCGCCCTCAACGCCATCGCGGCCGCCGGCTTCGACGTGGCCCCCGGCCCGCCCAAGCCCACCAGGAGCGGCCTGCTCCGCGAGGTGGCCGCCGTCCTGCGCACAGCGCCGAGAAAGGGGTGAGCCCGAACGTGGAGGGCCCCACACACGCGTCCGTACCGTCCGCACCGCCCGTGCTCTCCGCACCGGTTTCGGCGGCCTACAGCTACTGCGAGGCCGTCACCGGCACCCAGGCGCGCAACTTCGCGTACGGCATCCGGCTGCTGCCCACGGACAAGCGGCAGGCGATGTCCGCGCTGTACGCCTTCTCCCGCCGCGTCGACGACATCGGCGACGGCACGCTGCCCGCCGACGCCAAGCTCGTCCGGCTGGAGGAGACCCGCTCCCTGCTCGGCCGGATCCGCGCCGGGGAGATCGCCGAGGACGACACCGACCCGGTCGCCGTCGCCCTCGCCCACGCCGCCCGCCGCTTCCCGATCCCCCTCGGCGGCCTCGACGAACTCATCGACGGAGTCCTGATGGACGTCCGCGGCGAGACCTACGGCACCTGGGACGACCTCAAGGTCTACTGCCGCTGCGTGGCCGGCGCCATCGGACGGCTCTCCCTCGGCGTGTTCGGCACGGCCCCCGGCGCCGCCGACGCGGCCCGCGCCCCCGAGTACGCCGACACCCTCGGCCTCGCGCTGCAACTCACCAACATCCTCAGGGACGTTCGCGAGGACGCCGGCAACGGCCGGACCTACCTGCCCGCCGAGGACCTCGCCAAGTTCGGCTGTTCCGACGGCTTCCACGGCGACCGGGCCCCGGCCGGCGCCGACTTCGCCGGCCTCGTCCACCACGAAGTCCGGCGCGCCCGTGCCCTGTTCGTCGAGGGCTACCGGCTGCTGCCCATGCTCGACCGGCGCAGCGGCGCCTGCGTGGCCGCCATGGCCGGCATCTACCGGCGCCTGCTCGACCGGATCGAGCGCGAGCCCGAGGCGGTCCTGCGCGGCCGCGTCTCGCTGCCGCCCCACGAGAAGGCGTACGTCGCCGTCCGCGGCCTCTCCGGCCTCGACGCGCGGACCATCTCCCGCCAGAGCACCAGGAGGCGGATCTGATGGCCGCCGGAGCAACCCGGACCGACGCCCCGGCGTCCTTCGGGGCGACAAGGGAGGGCGCATGACCGCGAACCACGCGGTGGTCGTCGGCGGCGGCCTCGCCGGGGTCACCACCGCCCTCGAACTCGCCGGCGCGGGCCTGCGGGTGACCCTCCTGGAAAGCCGGCCCCGGCTCGGCGGCCTCGCCTTCTCCTTCAAGCGCGGCGACCTCACCGTCGACAACGGCCAGCACGTCTACCTCCGCTGCTGCACCGCCTACCGCTGGTTCCTCGACCGCGTGGGCGGCGCGGCCCTCGCGCCGCTGCAGGAGCGGCTCGACGTCCCCGTGCTCGACGTCGCCCACCCCGGCGGCCCGCGCCTCGGCCGGCTGCGCCGCAGCGCCCTGCCCGTACCCCTGCACCTGGCGTCCTCACTGGCCCGCTACCCGCACCTGTCACTCGCCGAGCGGGCCGGCGTCGGGCGGGCCGCCCTCGCGCTGCGCCGCCTCGACCCCGCCGACCCGGCGCTCGACGGCCTGGACTTCGCGACCTGGCTCGGCCGCTACGGCCAGTCCCCGCGCGCCATCGAGGCACTGTGGGACCTCGTCGGCATCGCCACCCTCAACGCCACCGCCGACCAGTCCTCGCTGGGCCTGGCCGCCATGGTCTTCAAGACCGGCCTGCTCTCCGAGAACGGCGCCGCCGACATCGGCTGGGCCAAGGTCCCGCTCGGCGACCTCCACGACACGCTCGCCCGCAAGGAGCTCGACGCCGCCGGAGTGCGCACCGAACTGCGCGCCCGCGTCACCGGCATCTCCCGCTCCACGGACGGGAACTGGCGCGTGGCCACCGAGACCGAGACGCTGGACGCCGCCACGGTCGTCCTCGCCGTCCCGCAGCGAGAGGCCCACGGGCTGCTCCCGGCCGGGGCCCTGGCCGACCCCGACAAGCTCCTCGACATCGGCACCGCCCCCATCCTCAACGTCCACGTCGTCTATGACCGCAAGGTGCTGAAGCGGCCCTTCTTCGCCGCGCTCGGCTCCCCGGTCCAGTGGGTCTTCGACCGCACCGACGCCTCCGGACTCACCGACGGCGGTCAGTACCTGGCCCTGTCCCAGTCCGTTGCCCAGGACGACATCGACGAGCCCGTCTCCGTCCTGCGCACCAAGTACCTGCCCGAACTGGAGCGGCTGCTTCCGGCCGCGCGCGGCGCCAAGGTACGGGACTTCTTCGTCACCCGCGAACGCACCGCCACCTTCGCCCCCACCCCCGGCGTCGGCCGGCTCCGCCCGGGCTTCCGGACCGACACGCCGGGGCTGTATCTCGCCGGTGCGTGGACCGCCACCGGTTGGCCCGCGACCATGGAGAGCGCCGTCCGCAGCGGACTGGGCGCGGCGCACGCCGCACTCGCCGCGCTCGGCCGCCACCGCGAACACCCCCTGCAAGAGGCGGCATGACCACCACCAGCACCAGCGGCACACCCGCAGCACGCACAGCAGCACGTACAGGAACCAGAGGAGAGCCAGTGAACCCGGGGAATCCGGCTGTCGAGAACACCGGCGGCAGTGTGGGCGCGGCCGGTGGAGAGGCAGCGGACACGCTCGCCCTCCTGGAACGCGGCCGCACGCTGTCCACCCCCGTGCTCCGCGCCGCCGTGGACCGGCTCGCGGCGCCCATGGACACCGTCGCCGCCTACCACTTCGGCTGGATCGACGCCCAGGGCAACCCCGCGGACGGCGACCAGGGCAAGGCCGTGCGCCCGGCCCTCGCGCTGCTCTCCGCCGAAGCCGCGGGCGCGGCGCCCGAGGTCGGCATCCCCGGCGCCGTCGCCGTCGAACTGGTCCACAACTTCTCCCTGTTGCACGACGACCTGATGGACGGCGACGAACAGCGCCGCCACCGCGACACGGTGTGGAAGGTGCACGGCCCGGCGCAGGCCATCCTCGTCGGCGACGCGCTCTTCGCCCTCGCCAACGAGGTCCTGCTGGAGCTGGGCACCGTCGAGGCGGGGCGCGCGGCGCGCCGGCTGACCACCGCCAGCCGCAAGCTCATCGACGGCCAGGCGCAGGACATCTCCTACGAGCACCGTGAGCGCGTCAGCGTCGAGGAGTGCCTGGAGATGGAGGGCAACAAGACCGGCGCCCTGCTCGCCTGCGCGGTCTCCATCGGCGCCGTGCTCGGCGGCGCGGACGACCGTACCGCCGACAAGCTGGAGGAGTACGGGTACCACCTCGGCCTCGCCTTCCAGGCCGTCGACGACCTGCTCGGCATCTGGGGCGACCCGGAAGCCACCGGCAAGCAGACCTGGAGCGACCTGCGCCAGCGCAAGAAGTCCCTGCCGGTGGTCGCCGCCCTCGCGGCGGGCGGACCCGCGTGCGAGGAACTGGCCCGGCTGCTGGCCGCCGACGCCAAGAGCAACGACTTCGAGAACTTCTCCGAAGCGGAGTTCGCCGCCCGCGCCGCCCTCATCGATGAGGCCGGCGGCCGCCAGTGGACCGCCGACGAGGCCCGCCGCCAGCACGCCGTGGCGATCCGCGCGCTCGACGACGTCGACATGCCGCAGCGGGTGCGCGACCAGCTCGTCGCCCTCGCCGACTTCGTCGTCGTGCGCAAGAGGTGATTATCGTCCGGGCGCGGATATGAATCATGAGTCGCCGGCCGGCGCCGCCCACCTGATCGGCACTGCCTAGGCGGGTGCACCGGCCGACGGCAGACCCCAGCACAGCAGAGGACGACACTGCACGAAGGGGAAGCCATGACAGCGACGACCGACGGCGGCGGAGCCCCCGGCGCGGGGCCCGCGCGCGAGCCGGCCGCCACACCGGGCGTGCTGCCCGGTGTCCAGGACGCCACCGAACGCGCCGCCCGCCACCTGCTCGACCGGCAGGACCCGGCCGGCTGGTGGAAGGGCGACCTGGAGACCAACGTCACCATGGACGCCGAGGACCTGCTGCTGCGGCAGTTCCTCGGCATCCGGGACGAGGCCACCACGCACGCCGCCGCCCTCTTCATCAGGAGCGGGCAACGCGAGGACGGCACGTGGGCCACCTTCCACGGGGGACCGCCCGACCTCTCCGCCACCGTCGAGGCGTACGTGGCGCTGCGGCTCGCCGGGGACCCGCCCGAAGCCCCGCACATGGTGCGCGCCTCGGCCTGGGTGCGGGCCCACGGGGGGATCGCCGCCGCCCGGGTCTTCACCCGGATCTGGCTGGCCCTGTTCGGCTGGTGGAAGTGGGACCGCCTGCCCGAACTCCCGCCGGAACTCGTCTTCCTGCCGCCCTGGGTGCCCCTCAACATCTACGACTTCGGCTGCTGGGCCCGCCAGACCATCGTCCCGCTCACCGTGGTCTCCGCCCTGCGCCCGGTCCGCCCGGCCCCGTTCGCGCTGGACGAGCTGCACACGGACGCGCGCAACCCCGACCCGGTCGGCGCGCCCGCCCCGCTGGCCAGTTGGGACGGCGTCTTCCAGCGGATGGACAAGGCCCTGCACCTCTACCGGCGCTTCGCCCCGCGCCGGCTGCGCAAGGCGGCCGTGGACACCGCCGCCCGCTGGATCATCGAGCGCCAGGAGAACGACGGCTGCTGGGGCGGGATCCAGCCGCCCGCGGTCTACTCCGTCATCGCCCTGCACCTGCTCGGCTACGACCTCGGGCACCCCGTGATGCGGGCCGGCCTGGAATCCCTCGACCGGTTCGCCGTCTGGCGCGAGGACGGCTCCCGGATGATCGAGGCCTGCCAGTCGCCGGTCTGGGACACTTGCCTCGCCGCCATCGCCCTGGCCGACGCGGGCGTGCCGGCCGACCACCCCGCCCTGCTCAAGGCAGCGGACTGGATGCTGGGCGAGGAGGTCACGCGCAGCGGCGACTGGGCCGTGCGAAGGCCCGGACTCGCCCCCGGGGGCTGGGCGTTCGAGTTCCACAACGACAACTACCCCGACATCGACGACACCGCCGAGGTGGTCCTGGCCCTGCGCCGGATCGCACACCCCGAGCCGGCCAAGGTCGAGGCGGCGATCGCCCGCGGGGTGTCCTGGACCCTCGGCATGCAGTCGAAGAACGGTGCCTGGGGTGCCTTCGACGCCGACAACACCAGTCCCTTTCCCAACCGGCTGCCCTTCTGTGACTTCGGCGAGGTCATCGACCCGCCCTCGGCCGACGTCACCGCCCACGTCGTCGAGATGCTCGCCGTCGAAGGCAAGGCGGCCGACCCCCGGACCCGGCGCGGCATCGACTGGCTGCTGGCCGAACAGGAGCCCAGCGGCGCCTGGTTCGGCCGCTGGGGCACCAACTACGTGTACGGCACCGGCTCCGTCGTCCCGGCCCTCACCGCCGCCGGCCTGCCCACCGGGCACCCCGCGATCCGGCGGGCCGTCGCCTGGCTGGAGTCCGTACAGAACGAGGACGGGGGGTGGGGGGAGGACCAGCGGTCCTACGAGGACCCCGCCCGGGCGGGGCGGGGCGCCTCCACCGCCTCCCAGACCGCCTGGGCGCTGATGGCCCTGCTGTCGGCCGGCGAACGCGAGGGCAAGGCCGTGCGACGCGGCATCGCCCACCTCGTGCACACCCAGCGCGAGGACGGCTCCTGGGACGAGCCGTACTTCACCGGCACCGGCTTCCCCTGGGACTTCTCCATCAACTACCACCTGTACCGGCAGGTGTTCCCGCTGACCGCGCTCGGCCGCTACCTGTACGGGGAACCGTTCGGCCCCGACGGCCGCCATACGGCCGACCCCGTCCGCGAGGCCACGGCGGTCCTGGCCGAGGAGGCCTGATGGGCGACCGGGGCGACCCCTCCCGCGTGCCGCTGCTCATCGCCTGTGCCCTGCGCATCGAACGGCTGGCCCTGGGCAGCGGCGGCGACCGCGGCTCGCCTCAGGAGTACGCCGTCCTGCGCACCGGCATGGGCCCGCGCGCCGCCGAGCGCGCCGTCACCCGGGCCCTCGCCCCGCCCGGCATGACGGGGGCCGCCGTCCTCGCCACCGGCTTCTGCGCCGGCCTCGCCCCCGGCATGAACCCGGGCGACCTGGTCGTCGCCGAGGAGGCCCGGGACCCCCGCGGCACCGTCGCCTGCGACGGCGCCCCCCTGCTCGCCGAGGCACTGGCCCGGGCGGTCCCCGGCCGGACCGTGCACACCGGCGCACTGACCGGATCGGACCACGTCGTACGGGGCCAGGAGCGCGCCCAGCTGCGCGCCACCGGCGCCATCGCCGTGGACATGGAATCCGCGGCCACCCTGTGGACCGCCACCAGGGGCGCGAGCCGTCCGGTTGCGGCCGTCCGGGTGATCGTGGACGCTCCGGAGCACGAGCTCGTCCGAATCGGCACGGTTCGCGGAGGAATATCGGCCTTCCGCGTATTGCGTGCCGTACTGCCCGCGTTTTATGACTGGCACCGTTCTTTGCTGCTCCCCAGGAGGTGAGCCAGATGGCCATGCCGTTGCGACAGTCCATCAGGGTCGGGACCTATCTTCTCGAACAGAAGCTGCGCAAGCGTGAGAAGTTCCCGCTGATCGTCGAGCTGGAGCCGCTCTACGCCTGCAACCTGGCCTGCGAGGGGTGCGGGAAGATCCAGCACCCCGCGGGGGTGCTCAAGCAGCGCATGCCGGTCGCCCAGGCCGTCGGCGCCGTGCTGGAATCCGGGGCACCCATGGTGTCCATCGCCGGCGGCGAACCCCTGATGCACCCCCAGATCCACGAGATCGTCCGGCAGTTGGTCGCGCGCAGGAAGTACGTCTTCCTCTGCACCAACGCGATGCTGCTCCGCAAGAAGATCGAGAACTTCACCCCCTCCCCGTACTTCGCCTTCGCGGTGCACATCGACGGGCTGCGCGAGCGGCACGACGAGTCCGTGGCGAAGGAAGGCGTCTTCGACGAGGCCGTGGCGGCCATCAAGGAGGCCAAGAGCCGTGGTTTCCGGGTCACCACGAACTCCACCTTCTTCAACACCGACACACCGCAGACGATCATCGAGGTGCTCAACTACCTCAACGACGACCTCAAGGTCGACGAAATGATGATCTCGCCCGCCTACGCCTACGAAAAGGCCCCCGACCAGGAACACTTCCTGGGCGTCGAGCAGACCAGAGAACTCTTCAAGAAGGCGTTCGCCGGTGGTAACCGGCGGCGCTGGCGGCTCAACCACTCCCCGCTCTTCCTGGACTTCCTGGAAGGCAAGGCCGATTTCCCCTGCACCGCCTGGGCCATTCCGAATTACACGCTCTTCGGCTGGCAGCGCCCCTGCTACCTGATGAGCGACGGATACGTCCCGACGTACCGGGAACTGATCAACGACACCGACTGGGACAAGTACGGCCGCGGGAAGGACCCGCGCTGCGCGAACTGCATGGCGCACTGCGGCTACGAACCGACCGCCGTCCTCGCCACGATGGGCTCCCTCAAGGAGTCCCTGCGCGCGGCCAGGGATACGATCGGCGGCAACCGCGGTACGTCGGCATGACCCCCGCGACGGGCGGCGGCAAGGGCTTCGACCTCGGCGCCCTGCTGGCCGAACGCGGCGCCGAGCGGTACGAACTGCACGCCCGGCACCTCAACCACCAGCTGCCCCGGATGCTGCACACCCTCGGTTTCGACAAGGTCTACGAGCGGGCGCAGGGGGCCCACTTCTGGGACGCCGAGGGCAACGACTACCTCGACATGCTCGCCGGTTTCGGCGTGATGGGGCTCGGCCGGCACCACCCGGTCGTCCGCCGGGCCCTGCACGACGTCCTGGACGCCCAGCTCGCCGACCTCACCCGCTTCGACTGCCAGCCCCTGCCCGGGCTGCTCGCCGAGAAGCTCCTGTCCTACAGCCCCCACCTGGACCGGGTCTTCTTCGGCAACAGCGGCACGGAAGCGGTGGAGACGGCCCTCAAGTTCGCCCGGTACGCCACCGGACGCCCCAGGGTCCTCTACTGCGACCACGCCTTCCACGGTCTGACGGCCGGCTCCCTCTCGGTCAACGGCGAGGGCGGCTTCCGCGACGGCTTCGCGCCCCTGCTGCCCGACACCCGGATCCTGCTTGGCGACCTGACCGCGCTGGAGCGGGAGCTCGAACGCGGCGACGTGGCCGCCTTCGTCGTGGAACCCGTCCAGGGCAAGGGGGTGCTCGCGCCGCCGCCCGGGTTCCTGCTCGCCGCCCAGGACCTGCTGCGCCGCCACAAGGCGCTGCTGATCGCCGACGAGGTACAGACCGGCCTCGGACGCACCGGGGAGTTCTACGCGTACCAGCATGAGCCGGGCGTGGAACCGGACCTGGTGTGCGTGGCCAAGGCGCTCTCCGGCGGCTACGTGCCCGTCGGGGCGACCCTGGGCAAGGACTGGATCTTCAAGAAGGTCTACTCGTCCATGGACCGGGTGCTCGTGCACTCCGCGAGCTTCGGCTCCAACGCCCAGGCCATGGCCGCCGGACTGGCGGTGCTCACCGTCATGGAGGACGAGGGGATCGTGGCCCGTGCCCGGGCGACGGGGGACCTGCTGCGCGGGCGGCTCGCGGCCCTGGTGGACGAGTACGAGCTGCTGCACGAGGTGCGCGGGCGGGGGCTGATGATCGGCATCGAGTTCGGCCGGCCGTCCTCGCTCGGGCTGCGCAGCCGCTGGACGATGCTCCAGGCGGCCCGCAAGGGACTCTTCGCGCAGATGGTCGTGGTGCCGCTGCTGCAGAAGCACCGGATCCTCACCCAGGTCTCCGGCGACCACCTGGAGGTCATCAAGCTGATCCCGCCGCTGATCGTGGACGAGGCTGACGTCAACCGGTTCGTCGGCGCCTTCCGCGAGGTCATGGACGAGGCGCACGGCGGGGGCGCCCTGATGTGGGACTTCGGCAGGACGCTGGTGAAGCAGGCCGTCGGCAACCGCTGACGGCCTGCCGCAGGGGTCGTTCAGTCGAGGAGCCGGTCCCTCAGCCGGCCGAGGGTCGCGGGCGTGAGCCCGAGTCCCTCGGCCAGGTAGGGCTCCACTCCGCCCCACGTACCGTCGATGGTCTCGAAGGCCGTGGTCAGGAACTCGTCGCGGGCGTCGAAGAGCGGGGCCAGCAGCTCCATCACCTCGGGGGAGCGGGCCTCGGGGGAGTCGTCGCCGCGGCGCACCCGGTAGCGGTTGTGCGGGGCGTTCGACTCCAGGTAGTCCGCCACGATCGCCTCGCGCTCGACCCCCAGGGCGAGCAGCGTGACGGCGATCGAGAGCCCCGCCCGGTCCTTGCCGGCCGCGCAGTGCATCAGGGCCGGGACGCCGTCCTCGGCGAGGGCGTGCACGACCCGGCTGTGCTCGGCCGTCCGGTCCCTGATGATCGACCGGTACGAGTTCCGCATCCGGGCGGCGGCCCTCCCCTCGCCCAGCAGCCCCCGGAGCTGACCCAGATCGCCGTCCCGGACCATGGTCCAGAACTCCCGGCCGTCCGCGGGATCCGTCAGCGGGATGTTCACGTTCCGGACGCCGGGCAGCTCGACGTCCGGCCCTTCCAGCGCGTGGTCGGCGCCGTTGCGGAAGTCGAAAACGGTGTGGAGGCCGAGCGAGGCCAGGAATTCCACATCGTTTTCGGTGGCATGTGCGAGATGTCCGCTTCGGAACAGAAGTCCCGTCCTGACCCTTCGTCCGTCGGTGGTCGGCAGTCCTCCCACGTCGCGGAAATTGCGCACTCCGGACAGTTCGGGCCCCGTGGGCGGGTTGGCGGCTATCTGCTGGGTCACGGGACGGGTCCTCCGCATCGTCGTGGGCCGTCGCGGCCGGGGTGGTGGGCGCGCGGCCGTGGGGCCGTTGCCGACTGTCCGAATTGGACCGGTTGCGAACAACTTGCCATATCCGGGGGCGAGATCGCGGCCGATCCCGTGAGCCAGATCATACGGTGACCGTGCGTGCCTGATCGCGAAACCCGAATTCCCTTGTCGCCGCGGTCGTTGCGGGAGCGGAATGGACGGAGGGTGACGGAAATTCAGCCGGCTTTTGCCACCTGCTATTCCGTCAGGGAATTCATGGCTTGTTGTGCACGGCGTCGCTCGATTACCTTCGCGATCGATCCGGGTGGACCGCCGAATCCTGCCGCCGCCCGGGAACCGCACCCGACTATTCACGCGCGCGGCAGGAGCGGGGGAACCAGGTAAGCCGCTGTTCCGGACGTTCCCGCCGGAACGGCTCGGGGTGAAGCCGTACGCCGTTGCTGTGCGTACGGCCGGACATCTCCAGCCCGAACCCGACAGCTCACCTCGCAGGCGACGGAGAGGAATTCGTCATGCCCGCACACGGCAAGCACCGCCGCCCGAAGTCCCTTGCCATACCCCGCGGACTGGCCGCCGCCGGTACCGGCGGCGCGGCCCTCGCGCTGCCGCTGCTGGGCGCCGCCGGTGCCCATGCGGCCCCCGCCGCGGCCCCCGCCGCGCTGCCCGTCCAGGCCCCGCAGCTCCCGGCGTCCGCGCAGGCCGCGCCCGCCGTCACCCCGGTCGCCGCCCCCGGCGTCTACACCGTCGTCCCCGGCGACTGCCTGTCGCAGATCGCCGCCGACCGCCACCTGTCGGGCGGCTGGGAGCGGCTGTACGCCGACAACCGCGAGGCCGTCGGTGCGGACCCCTCGCTGATCCACCCCGGGCTCAAGCTGACGCTCGGCGGGCACGGGGACCGGACCTCCGCCAAGCCGGCCTCCCGGGACTCCGGGCCGGCGTCGGTTCCGTCCTCCTCCGACCGGTCCTCCGGCAAGGCTCAGGCGCCTTCCGAGACCGGCTCCGGCAGCGCTTCCGCCGCCGAGCGGCCCGCCGCACCCGCCGCGCAGGGCTCCGGCTCCGCCTCCGGCGCCGTCACGGCGGCCGGATTCGTCGCCCCGGTCAGCGGCGGGATCTCCACCCCGTACAAGCTCGCGGGCAGCATGTGGTCTTCCGGTTACCACACCGGCGTCGACTTCATCGCGAGCACCGGCACCACCGTCAAGGCGGTCGGCGCGGGCACCGTGGTCACGGCGGGCTGGGGCGGTGCGTACGGCAACGAGGTCGTGATCCGGCACGCCGACGGCAAGTACTCCCAGTACGGCCACCTCTCGCAGCTGTCCGTCTCGGTAGGCCAGAGCGTCACCGCCGGGCAGCGCATCGGGCTCTCCGGCGCCACCGGCAATGTGACCGGCCCTCACCTCCACTTCGAGATCCGCACCGGCCCGTCGTACGGCTCGGACATCGACCCGCTCGCGTACCTGCGCTCGAAGGGCGTCGGCATCTGACGCCGGGCGGGCGTGGGCAGGTAGCCGCGTGAGGCCGGGACCCCGAGGGGGTTCCGGCCTCACGCGATTCTTATTCCGCATGTGCGTGGTGGCGTAGATCACGGTCCGTCAAACCCTGCTTACGTTGGCGTAGGTCGCCCGCGGGGGTGAAGGATGTGGTGCTGTGGCAGCGACGAAGACGACACTCAAGACCATCGGCTCGTACGCGGCGATCGGGGACAGCTTCACCGAGGGCGTAGGGGACCCGGGACCCGGGGATTCGTATCTCGGCTGGGCGGACCGGCTGGCCGTGCTCCTGGCCGACCAGCGGGAAGAACACGATTTCCGGTACGCGAACCTGGCCGTCCGGGGGAAGGTCCTCGACCAGATCGTGGCCGAGCAGGTGCCGAGGGCCAAGGCCCTCGCGCCCGACCTCGTCACCTTCTGTGCGGGGGGCAACGACATCATCCGTCCGGGGACCGACCCGGACGACGTGGCGGAACGCTTCGAGGCGGCCGTCGCCGACCTCGCCGGCTCCGTCGGCCAGATCATGGTCACGACCGGCTTCGACACCCGGGGCGTGCCGGTCCTCAAGCACCTGCGGGGCAAGGTGGCGACGTACAGCGCACACGTGCGCGCCATCGCCGACCGGTACGACTGCCCGGTGCTCGACCTCTGGTCGCTCAGGTCCGTGCAGGACCGGCGGGCCTGGGACACCGACCGGCTGCACCTCTCGCCCGAGGGGCACACCCGGGTCGCGCTGCGCGCCGCCCAGGTGCTCGGGCTGGACGTACCCGCCGATCCCGACCAGCCGTGGCCGCCGGAGCGGCCGCGCGGCTCGGTGGACGTGACGCGGGACAACATCCAGTGGGCGCGCGAACACCTCGTGCCCTGGATCGGGCGGCGGCTGCGCGGCGAGTCCTCGGGGGACCACGTCGAGGCGAAGCGGCCGGACCTGCTGCCGCTGTAGGGCGTACGCGACGGGGGCGGGGCCGGGACACCGCGAGCCGCCGGGGCGGGCACGGGGCACCGCGACACGCCGGGGCGGGCACGGGGCACTGCGACACGCCGGGGGCCGCAAGCGGAATCCCTGGGGGCCGGTGTGCGTTGGGATGGTCGTAGACACGTACGACCGTCCTGCCCCCATCCTCACAGGAGGCGCCTTGTCCGGCTCCCGTCCCCTGCGTCCCCGGCTGCGTGCCCTGCGGCCCGAAGCCTTCGGCGCGGACCCGTCCGGCGCGCGGCTGGAGCGGATCCTGCGCTCGCCCAACTTCGCCGACGGAGTCTTCCAGAACCCGGTCGGGGCCCGGACCAGGCCTTCCGGCTCCATGGCGGAGTTCGCGAAGATCTACTTCCACAAGGAGCAGCGCCTGCGGCGCAGCCCGGGTGCGCCGATCCCGGTCTACCCGACGACGCTGGCCGAGCTCGCCAAGCCGCCGGCGAGCGGACTGCGGCTGACGTGGACGGGGCACTCCAGCGTCCTCGCCGAGATCGACGGCCGGCGGGTCCTGTTCGACCCGGTGTGGGGAGAGCGGTGCTCTCCCTTCCCCTTCGCGGGGCCCAAGCGGCTGCACCCCGTGCCGGTACCGCTCGCCTCGCTCGGCGAGGTCGACGTCGTGGTCATCTCGCACGACCACTACGACCACCTCGACCTCCCGACGATCAAGGCACTCGCCGGTACCGACACGGTCTTCGCCGTCCCGCTCGGCGTCGGCGCCCACCTGGAGCGCTGGGGAGTCCCGGCGGACCGGCTGCGCGAACTGGACTGGAACGAGAGCACCAAGGTGGCCGGGCTCTCCCTCACCGCCACCCCCGCCCGCCACTTCTGCGGGCGCGGCCTGCGCAACCAGCAGTTCACCCTGTGGGCGTCCTGGGTCGTCGAGGGCGACGCGCACCGGATCTACCACAGCGGCGACACGGGCTACTTCCCGGGCTTCCAGGAGATCGGCGCCGCGCACGGCCCGTTCGACGCCACGATGATCCAGATCGGGGCGTACTCCGAGTACTGGCCCGACATCCACATGACCCCGGAGGAGGGCATGCGCGCCCACCTCGACCTCCAGGGCGGCACACCGCACGGCACCATGCTGCCGATCCACTGGGGCACGTTCAACCTGGCCCCGCACCCGTGGGACGAGCCCGGCGAGGGCACGTTCGCGGCGGCGCAGGCGGCCGGAGCGGCGATCGCCCTGCCGGTACCGGGCCAGCCCTTCGAGCCGGGCGCCACCGACGCGCCGGCGGAGCCGTGGTGGCGTCCCTTCGTCGTGAACGCCGCCCCCGCCCCCGCGCCCGCGTCCCCCGCCCACCCGGCCGACACCTCGCGGAAGCCGGCGCTGCCCCACGAGGAGCCGGAGGCGGTGGGCTCGTAACCCCGCTCGCCGCTCGGCGGATTCGGGCGGTCGTGCGAGCGCTCCTTCCCAGGCGGTAAGCACCTCGGTGAAGTTGGCCGACTCGGCGTCCGGGGCGGGAGCGCGCGGTCTAGCGTGGGTATCCGGTGATCGACACCGGGCCCCGACAGTGCCGGGGGCCCGGGCCCCACGTACCGAGGACGCAGATGTCCGGCTACCGCGCCGCCCCCCACGCTCCGTCGAGACACGCCGCCACCGGCCCCGGCCGGCAGTTACGGCCGCAGCTGGTCCGGGCCGCCGTCCTGCCCACGCTCGCCGCCGGCCTCAGCGGCGCGGCCGCCGTGATCTTCGCCTTGCAGCTCGGCGGCGGAGCGGGCGACCGCGACCCCCGGCTCTGGCCCGTGCTCACCGGCTGCGGACTGCTCGTGGTCGGCGCGCTCGCCGCCGCACTGCTCGGGGCCCAGCGAGCGGCCAAGGCCGTACGCGAACGGTGCGAGGCACTGCGCCGCTCCAGCCTGCGCGGCCGCCAGGAACTGCGGGCGGCCGCCGACCGGCTGGAGCGGGGCGAAACCCCGCCCCACCCGGTGCGCGGCGGCCCCGGCGGGCCGCCGCAGGCCGCCGACTCCGCGGGCGTGGACGAGTTCTGGCTGCTCGCGCAGGAGCTGCGCGGCGCGCGCGAGCAGGCGCACGAGGTCCTCGTACGGCTGGCCGGCCGGGCCGCCCCCTCCGACAGCGACCGCAAGGTCGAGGTCTTCGTCAACCTCGCGCGCCGGCTCCAGTCCCTCGTGCACCGCGAGATCTCGCTGCTGGACGACCTGGAGGACACGGTCGAGGATCCCGACCTGCTGAAGGAGCTCTTCCACGTCGACCACCTCGCCACCCGGATCCGGCGCCACGCCGAGAACCTCGCCGTGCTCGGCGGCGCCGCCTCCCGGCGGCAGTGGACCCGGCCCATCGACCTGAGCGAGGTGCTGCGTTCCTCCGTCGCGGAGGTCGAGCAGTACACCCGGGTCAAGGTGGTGCCGCCGGCGGGCGGCACCGTCCGGGGGCACGCCGTCGCCGACGTGGTGCACCTGCTGGCGGAACTCATCGAGAACGCCACCGTCTTCTCCGCCCCCGACACCGACGTGGTGGTGCGCGCCGAGCGCGTGACCTCCGGGATCGCGGTCGAGGTGGAGGACCGGGGGCTGGGCATGCCGGCCGAGGAACAGCACCGGATGAACGCCCTGCTCGGCGACCCGGACCAGGTCAGCGTGCGGCACTTGCTGGCGGACGGCCGGATCGGCCTCTTCGTGGTGTCGGCGCTGGCCCGCAGGCACGGGATCGCCGTCGAGCTCAAGTCCAACATCTACGGCGGGGTGCTCGCGGTGCTCGTCCTGCCGCAGGAGCTGTTGGGCGCGCAGGCGCCGAACGCCGCCGACGCGCAGGGCGGTTCGCGGGCCACGTCGTGGGGGAGCGGGGCGGGGGCGGCGACGCCCCCGCTGGAGCCCGTACGCATGGCCACCGCCGCGCCGCGCCGGCCCGGTCCGGCGGAGGCGGGCCCGGCGGCGGTACCGGCGTGGGCGGAGCCGGTGCCGGTCGCGCGGGTGCGTACGGAGCCGCCCGCGGAGCCGGTCGCGTACGCCGTGCCCGACCCGGGTCCGGCCACCGACCCGGGTTTCGACCCGGGTTTCGATCCGGGCTTCGACCCGGGCCCAGCGGTCGGTCCGCGCTTCGGCCCCGGCTCCGACGCCGCTCCGGGCTTCGGCCCCGGCTCCGACGCCGGTCCCGGATTCGCCCCCGGATTCGCCGCCCCGACCGGACTGGTGCCGGCCGCCGTCACCGTGCCCGCCGCCCGCACGGACCCGGACCGGCCGCCGCTGCCCCGGCGGCGCGCCCAGGAGCACCTGGTACCCGAGCTGCGCGAGGCCCCGGCCCCGCGACCCGCCCCGGAGGCCGAGCCGCCCGTACACGATCCCGGCCTGATGGCGGCCTTCCAACGGGGCTTCGGCAGGGCCCAGTCGGAGCACCGCGCGTGACGGCGCCCGGGGCCGGGACCCGGCTCCCCTCCCCTCCCCACCACCCCCCACCCCAGCAAGGAGCGCACCCTCATGAGCGGCGAAGTGGCGACCAGGACAAGCCGGCTCTCGGATCTCGACTGGCTGCTCGGCGGCCTGGTCCAACGGGTGCCGTACACCCGCAGCGCGGTGCTGCTCACGGCGGACGGGCTGGTCAGCTGCGTGCACGGACTGGACGCCGACAGCGCCGACCACCTTGCGGCACTGGCCTCGGGCCTGTACTCGCTGGGCCGCAGCGCCGGCTCCCGGTTCGCGGACGGCGCGGAGGTCCGGCAGGTGGTGGTGGAGCTCGACTCGGCGCTGGTCTTCGTATCGGCGGCCGGGTCCGGCACCTGCCTGGCGGTCCTGGCGGACCGGGAGGCCGACGCGGGCGTGCTGGGCTACGAGATGGCGATGCTGGTGAAGAGCGTACGTCCCTACCTGGCGGCTCCGCCGCGGCGGCCCGTCGCCGAACCGGAGCGGTGAGGGCCCGGGCGCGGGGGGCGTACGGATCCGGCCCGGGGTGGGACACGACCCCCTGGCTGGACGACACGGCGGGCCGGGTCATGCGGCCGTACACGGCCAGCGGCGGCCGGACCCGGCCGGCCGTCGCGCTCGACCTGCTCTCGATCGTCACGGCGACCGGCGTACGCCCGCGTGCGCCGCTCGGCGCCGAACACACGTTCGCGCTGCGCCTGTGCGCGGGCGCGGCGGCGTTGACCGTCGCCGAGGTGGCCGGGCAGCTGCGGCTGCCGGCCGGGGTGGTGAAGGTGCTGCTGGCCGATCTGATGGAACACGGGGCCGTCGAGGCGCGGCCGCCGAGGTTCCCGGGCGGTGACTCGCTCGCCGCCGATGACCTGGACCTGCTGCGGGCGGTGCTCGATGGCCTACGCCGAAGGCTGTGACGGCCAGGGCCTGCCGGCGACCTTGAAGATCCTGGTCGCGGGCGGGTTCGGGGCGGGGAAGACGACCTTCGTGGGCGCGGTGAGCGAGATCGAACCGCTGTGCACGGAGGAGCTGCTGAGCGACCTCGGCGAGAGCGCCGACCCGCTGGACGGGGTGGAGGCCAAGACGACGACCACCGTCGCCCTGGACTTCGGAAGGATCACCCTCGACCGGGGCCACGTCCTGTACCTCTTCGGCACGCCCGGGCAGCAGCGCTTCTGGTTCCTCTGGGAGGAGCTGTGCGCGGGCGCACTGGGGGCGGTGGTCCTGGCCGACACGCGCCGCCTCGCGGACTGCTTCCCCGCCGTCGACTTCTTCGAGCGGCGCGGGATCGGCTTCATCGTCGCCGTCAACGAGTTCGACGGATGCCACCGCTACACGCCCGGTGAGGTCCGCCGGGCGGTGGGGCTCGGGCCCGAGGTGCCCGTCGTGCGGTGTGACGCGCGGCTGGCCAGTTCCGGTACGGGGGCGCTCGCCGCCCTCGTCCACCACCTGCTGTTCAACGCCAGGTCCGCGCGCACGGCGGACGTGGCCACCTAGGAGGATCGGGGGAACGTCATGACGTACTACGAATCGACCGGCCACCTGCTGCTCACCCCGGTGGACCGGGAAGCACCCGCCCGTGCGGTCCGGCTGCGCGAACTGGGCCTGGGGGAGCGCCCCGACGCGGAACTCGACGCCTTCGCGCGGCGGATCGCGCAGACCCTGGACGCGCCGTACGCGGGAGTCAACTTCGTCGGTGAGGAACGGCAGTTCTTCGCCGGCCTCCACCACCGCCCCGACGCCGCGCCGAGCGGCTACCCGGCCCGCGTGCTGGCCCGCGACCACGGCTACTGCCCGCATGTGGTGGTCCGGCGCCGGGCGCTGGTGCTGGAGGACGTACGGGACTTCGCGCGCTTCGCGGGCAACGCGGTCGTGGACGAGAGCGGGGTGCGCTCCTACGCGGGCGCCCCGCTGACGGACCGGCGGGGCGTCGTCCTCGGGACGGTGTGCGCGGTGGACGTGGCGCCGAGGCGGTGGGGGACGCAGGGGGTGGGGACGGTGAAGGCGCTCGCGGCGGAGCTGGCGGAGCTGCTGCTGGAGCGGGAGGACGGCCGGGGGTGAGCCCCGGCGTCAGGCGGCCGGCCGCAGGAAGGCGGCGATCCGCTCTCGCAGCGAGCGGGGATCCAGGCCGTGGGCGGCGGTGTGCTCGGTGATGGTGCCGTAGCGCCGCAGCTCGGCGCGGCCGACGCCCAGCCCCAGCACCCGGTGCGGGAGGTCGCCGAGCGCGTCGTTGGCGGCGGCCGTGGAGGTTCCGGCGAGGTACGGCTCGACCAGGACCACGTCGGCCGCCGTAGCCCGGCCGGCGGCAGCGCGCAGGGCCGCGTCGTCGAAGGGCCGCACGGTCGTCGCGTACAGCACCGTCACGTCCATGCCCTCGGTCGCGGCGAGGACGTTGTCCAGCAGCGGGCCGACCGCCAGCACCACGCCCGCGCGTCCCTCCCGTACGGTGTGCGGGCCCGGGCCGGCGGGAAGGCGCGGCTCGGCGTTCCGCTGCTCGCTGAGGCGGACGTACACCCTGTCGTCCCCGGCGGCGTACGCGTCGCGCAGCAGCGCCTCCGCCTCGTCGGGGTGGCCCGGGACGTGCACGGTCCAGCCGTCGAGGGTGTCGAGGAGGGCGACGTCGCCCGGCGCCATGTGGGTGAAACCGCCGGCCGGCCAGTCGTAGCTGGCGCTCGCGCTGACGAGGACGCCGCCCGTGTCCTGGTGCCCGAAGTCCAGCTTGACCTGCTCGAACGGCCGCTCCACCAGGAAGCTGGCGAAGGTGTGCACGATCGGCCGCAGCCCGGTGAGGGCGAGTCCGCCGCCCACTCCGACGAGCAGCTGCTCCCGGATCCCCACATTGATCACCCGGTCGGGATGACGCTGCTGGGCGGGGCGGAACCCGTCCATGGTGATCTCGGCGAGCACGAGTGCCAGCCGGGGGTCCTCTTCGAGCACCTTCGACGTGACGCTGACGAACCGCTCCCGCATGGTGTCCATTTCTCCCCTGCCCCTTGCTGTGTGGTCTCAGAACTTCTTCTCGACGCGGGCCACGACGGCGTGCGGCCGGCCCGGGTGCGGCGCCGTGAAGGCGGCGTGCAGGGCGGCGTGGTCCCGCCCGTCAACGGTGGTCGCCGACCAGCCGGCGGCCTCGAAGCGGGAGGCGATCCCGCCGGGCCAGCCGTGGGTCGCCGAGTCGTTGTCGATCACCACCGTGTGCAGCCGCTCCAGCCCGGCGGAACCCGCGTAGGCGAGTGCCTCGTGGTTGCTGCCCTCGTCGAGCTCCGCGTCCCCGATCAGCACCCACACGGCCGGGTCGTCCAGCCCCTGCGCGCGCAGGCCCAGCGCGGTGCCGACGGCCAGTGGCAGGCCGTGCCCGAGCGAGCCGCTGCCGATCTCGACCCCCGGGACCAGGGTCCGGTCGGGGTGGTGCCCGAGCGGGGAGTCGAACCCGCCGAAGCCGCTCAGCCACCCGACGGGGAAGAACCCCTTGGCGGCGAGGACGGCGTAGTAGGCCATCGGGCCGTGCCCCTTGGACAGCAGGAAACGGTCCCGCCCGGCGTCCCCGGCGGTCCCGGGCGCGACCCGCAGCACCCGGTCGTACAGCACCCACAGCACGTCGAGCGTGGAGGTGGCGGCGGGACCGTGCTTCTCGGCGCCCGTCATGAACGCGATGAGCCGGCCCAGGTCCTCGTAGCGGAGCTCCGCGTCCGCGGTCGTTTGCGTCATGCGGCCACCGTGCAACCTCAAGCCCGCTTCAGGTCAAGCGCCGCCGACCCGGTCCGTCAGGACGACCCGCCCCGGCGAATCCGCGCGCGACCACCCCGAGAAGTGCGGTATTGTTTCCCTGCCAGTTCGGCCAGGGGGAAAACCCCAGGTCAACGGGGCTCGGGACGTGGCGCAGCTTGGTAGCGCACTTGACTGGGGGTCAAGGGGTCGCAGGTTCAAATCCTGTCGTCCCGACTCGTGAGAGTCGCAGATCAGGGGCCGTATCGGAGTGATCCGATACGGCCCCTGACCCGTTTCCGGGAACCGACCCGTGTCCGGTGATCTCGCGCGGGGCGTGCGCGGGTGTTACCGCCTCGGCCGACGCGCAGCGCCCTGCTGTCAGGCCCCCTTCACGGCAACTGCCGGCGAACCCGGGAATCCTGAATTTGTTGCTCGCCACCCGGCGTGAGCTGCGGGTTCTTATCCGGACGGGCTGATTCTCGTAGAAACGCACGTCGCGCGATGATCAAGTTTCATGTCTTCAACACCTGCCTCAAACACTCCCGTTGGCGATGTACTCCTCCGGAAAGTTGCATCAACGAACGGGGAAGATCGTGTCCGCAAAGCCTTCTGACCGTCAGATCGAGATCTCTTGGCCCGACTTGGGCATCACCGTCACCGCCGACCTTGACGATCGCAACCCGGCGCTCGCCGACGCGCTGTGGGAGTCACTGCCCTACCAGAGCCTCCAGGGACACGCCCTCATCGCGGGCGAGCACCTCTACCACGTGGCGCCGATACCCACCCTGCTGCACACCCCCCACACCACCCGCATCCCCGACCGGCGCGAGGCCCCCAACGGCACCGTGTTCTGCTCCGGCTTGCAGCACCTGGGCATCAAGTACGGCACTCTGACCGAGCCGATGCCCGCCACCCCCGTCGGCCAGATCCGTGCAGAAGACATGCCCGCCCTGCTGGAAGCGGGGGCCGCGGTCTGGGACGCCGTCTACTCCACGAAGAAGCAGATCCTCGCCGAAGTCCGCCGCGCGGGCGAGCCGGGCGGCCACCGCATCCCGACGCTCCACGCCACCAACACGGACGCCGGCCGGCTGATCGCCGACATCGTCGCCGAGACCGAGAAGATCTGGCTCGCGCCCCCGGCCGAGCTGGACGGCCTCCACCAGGGCATCATCCCCTCCCGGGCAGGCAACTTCGGCACCGTCCTGCCCACCCTGCTGTTCGTCAACGGCGAGACGCGGCCCCTGGGTTACGCCGCCTACGGCGGGCTCGTCCGCGCAGCCGTCCAGGGCATGCCGATGGACTCCCTCGTCCACATGACCCGCCTGCTCGTCGGCGTCCCCGCCGAGTTCCTGGGTTATTGCGGCCTGGAGAAGCTGTGGGCGTTCACCCAGCGCTTCCTCGACGTCCTCGACGTCCTCGACCGTGACGACTTCTACGCCGTCACCAGCCAGCTGGCCCTCTACATCAACTGCCTCGGCGGCTGGAACCTCCAGCTGTACCCGTGGGAGACCGGTGACCACCTGCGCCAGCAGGGCGCCGAGGCGGCCGCGTAGTGGTGCGCGGAGCCGAGAAGACGTTGAACGCCCTGCCCGCCCGCGCCGACGCCGTCGTCATCGGCGGGGGAGTGATCGGCACCTCCACCGCCTACCACCTCGCCGAAGCCGGTGTGGACACCGTGCTGCTGGAACGCGGAAGCCTCGGCGGCGGGGCGTCCGCGCACACCGCGGGCATGGTCCGCACCTACTTCCCCGGCGATCCCCGCACCGGGCGCATGGCCGTCCGCAGCCTGAGCGCCTACCACGACTTCGCCCGCCACACCGCAGCACCCCTCGCCATGAAGCGGCTCGGGTTCATGGTGCTGTTGACCGACGAACAGCAGATCGCCGAATTCCGGGCCACCCGTCAAGCACACCAGGCCGTCGGCGTCCAAGTCGACCTGATCAGTGCCCGCGAAGCGGCGGGGCTCAACCCGTTGATCAACGAACGCGCGGTCCTCGCGGCCGCCTGGTCTCCCGAGGCGTACCACGTGGACGGCCTCGACATCGTCCGCGGCTACGCCGCCGGTGCCCGCAATCACGGCGCCCGGCTGTTCACCCACACCCCCGTCACGCGCATCGACGACGACAACACCGTCCACACCACGCGGGGCAGCATCAAGGCAGGCAGCATCGTGTGCACGGCCGGGCCCTGGTCCGGCGAGGTGGCGTCGATGGCGTCGGTCGACCTGCCGATGACGCCCCACGCGATCGAGATGCTGTTCACCGACGTCCCGCCCTCGCCGCACGGCGAGCTGCCCATGACGATGCACGCGGCGTCCGGCCTGCGGATCCGCTCGTGGAAGGACCGCATCCTCTTGGCCATGGGCATGCCCAAGGCCGGAGAGGCGCGGGAAGCCTGGCTCGACCGCGTCTCCGGCCACCTCGGCACCCTGTTCCCGGCCTTGGACGGCATCGGTCTGCACCGCGCCTGGTCCGGCGACTTCGACGCGAGCCCCAACAACACCGCCTTCATCGGCGCGCACCCCACCCGGCGTTTCCTGTACGCGGCCGGATTCACCGGCGCGGGCCTGTGCCAGGCGCCCGCGGCCGGCGAAGAGCTCCGCGACCTGCTGATCGCCAAGTAACCCCGCAAGAGGAAGGAATGCCGTGATTGTCCTGGGATGTAATGGTTTCAGCAGGGTGTCGGAGTTCTTCGCCGAACGCCTCGGTGCGACCGGCATCAACAAGCACTACCTCTTGGGTCACGACGCCGCCGCCGCACTCCTGGTGGACGGCCGCCTGGTCGCCGCGGTAGAGGAAGAGCGGCTCAACCGGGAGAAGAAGACCACCGACTTCCCCGTGAACGCGATCGACTGGTGCCTGAAGGAAGCCGGCATCACGTTCGATGACGTCGACCTGTTCGCCTTCCCCTGGAACTGGTCCGCCCAGATCCGGGACGAGATCCTGGACGGGATCCGCACCTCGTCGGCACCGCAGGCCTCGAAGGCCGGACTCGTGGGGACCATATCCGACCTCTTCGACCAGGTCGTCAGCCACGAAGCGGTCCTCGCGGACTTCGAGGCCCGCACCGGACACCGCCCCGACCCGGCGAAGGTCCGCTTCGTCCCGCACCACCTGGCTCACGCCACCACCGGCTACTACCTCGCCGGCATGAAGGACTCCGCGTTCCTCGTCAGCGACGGCCGCGCCGAACGCTTCTCGACCTTGACGGGCGAGATCCGCGACGGCCGGATCACCGTCTTCGACGAAACCGTCACCGGCGCCGAGTATTCCATCGGCACCCTGTTCTCCTGCATCACCCGCTTCCTCGGGTTCGTCCCCAACAACGACGAGTACAAGGTGATGGGCCTGGCCGGATACACCGCCCCCCCGACCCCGAACCCGTTCGTCGAGCACTTTCTGCGGCTGCACGACGACGGCCGCTACACCTTCGCCGAGCGCCTTCGGACCGACGACCTGCACAGCCACGACACCCTGTTCGAGGAGTACTTCGGACCCTTCGAGGACACGCTCGAATACAAGGCCCGCGTCGCCGCCGCCGCGCAGCAGATGCTGAACGTCGCCACCGCCCATCAGGTCCGCCACCTGGAGGAGAGGACCGACCTCGACCGGCTGTTGTTCGAGGGCGGCGTCGCCCTGAACTGCCTCAACAACACCCCGCTCTTCGAGGGCTCCCGCTTCGAGGACATGCAGGTCAGCTTCGGCGCCTCCGACACCGGCATCACCATCGGTGCCGCCGCCCACGCCTGGCTGCACCACCCCGACACCGACCGCGCGGGCATCCGGGCCGCCGCCGCACCCGTCACGCCCTATCTGGGTCCGGCCTACGACGACGCCGCGATCGAGGAGGCCCTCGCGGGTTTCACCGGCCGCGTCGTCGTCTCGCGCCTGGACGATGACGAGGTCATCGAGCACGTGGCGAAGCTGCTGACGGAGAAGGTCGTCATCGGCTGGTTCGAAGGCCGCGTCGAGCACGGACCGCGCGCGCTGGGGCACCGCAGCATCATCGCCAACCCGGGCTTCAGCGACATCAAGGACATCATCAACACCCGGGTCAAGCACCGCGAGCCGTTCCGCCCCTTCGCTCCCCTCGTCCTCGAGGAGCAGGCGCCGAAGATCTTCGACATGGGGCGCAAGACCAGCTCCCCGCACATGACGTTCGTCTTCCCGGTGCGCGAGGAGTACAAGGACCGCATCCCCGGCGCCGTACACGTGGACGGCACCTCCCGCATCCAGACCCTGACGGACGAGGGAACCCCACGGCTCACGGCACTGCTGCGGAAGTTCATCGAACTCACCGACACGCCCTGCCTGATCAACACCTCGTTCAACGTCGCCGGCGAACCCATCGTCTGCACTCCTGCCGACGCCCTGAACTGCTTCATGGGAACCGAGATCGACCATCTGGTCCTCGGGAACCACCTCGTCACCAAGACCGGCCACGAGAGCCAGTAGAAGAAGGAGCACCCCGTGCCGATCCAGCGCAAGCACACCATGTACCACTCCACCATCCTGGAGGCCGACCCGGACACCGTGTGGGCGACCGTCCGCGACGCCATGCAGATCCTGGAGATCGTGTCCCCGGGCGACCTGGACATCCACACGGACGTCACGTGGGTGGACGGAGCCTCGGTGGACACGGTCCCGGCCCGCTACGATTTCCGGCTGACGCTCAACGGCCGCCTCGTCCAGCAGGAGATCGCCGCCCGGGACGAGATCAACAAGACCCAGTCCTACCGGGCCATCGCCCCCACCAGCGGCGTCGCCAACTACGAGGCCACCATCCGCGTGCACCACATCACCAACGAGCCGGACCGCAGCTTCTTCGAGTGGTCGCGGATCCTCGAGATCGCCGACGACGCCGACCTCAAGGTGGTCGAGGCCATCATCGACGTCATGGAGCAGCAGACCGACGCCGTGCGCGACCATTTCGCCAAGACCGCGCAGTGAGTGACGTGACGACGCTCGTGCTGCTGCGGCACGGCGAGACCCTGCTCACCCCGCACCGCCGGCTCTCCGGCAGCGGAGGGTCCGACCCGGGACTCTCACCGGCCGGACGCCGCCAGGCCCGGGCGACGGCGGACGCCCTCGCCCACCGCGGCGGCATCGAGGCGGTCGTCACTTCACCGATGCGGCGCTGCCAGGAGACCGCCCGGTCCGTGGCCGCGCGCCTCGGCCTGAACGTCCAGGTCGACCGGGATCTGCGGGAAGCGGACTTCGGCGCCTGGGAGGGCCTGACCTTCGCCGAAGTCCGCGAACGCCATCCGGACGACCTGAGCGCATGGCTCGCCTCGCCCGAGGCGCCGCCCTCGGGCGGAGGCGAGACCATGCAACAGGTCGTCCGCCGGGCGTCCGCCGTGCGGGACGGCCTCGTGGCCCGGTACGCCGGCGCGACGGTCCTGGTCGTCTCCCACGTCGGCCCCATCAGGACCCTGATCCGCCTCGCCCTCCAGGCTCCACCGCACACCCTGTTCCGCATGGAGGTCGCGGCGGCCTCCCTGTCGACGGTGACGTACGAGGGGGACGGGACCGCCACGGTGCGGACGCTCAACGACACCCACCACCTGAACTGAACCGCACGCACGCCCAGGGGCCCGGCACACGTCATGTGCGCCGGGCCCCTGGGCGTGTACGCGGCACCCTCGGGGCGGAAGGCGGCGAAGCGACAAGGCCGGGGGACGCAACTGGTTTCGCGTACGAACGACCGCCACGGGAAGTGGCTGGCCTTCATGGAATTGACCCGACATTGGCTTGACCGATGTACTACGGCAACGTAAATTCGACAGCAACGACTCGTGAGCTACTTGAAGGAGGCGAAGTCGGATGTCGACCATCTCCGAGCTGCTTCGCCTCGCTCACAAGATCGCCTGGGCTCCGGGCCGTGTAGCACACGGCTGCTGAACAGTCCCTTTCCCGGTGTGCCCTTTTTGCGGCCCCGGGCATCTTTGCGTCTCCATCCCCGCTCAGGCACGTCGTCACGTGCTGATTTGTTGCGCTCCGGGTTCTCGAGCTGCGCCACCGAAGTAGAAAGCTCCGAAATGGCTACTAAGACAGTCCGATCGATCGCGTGCCGAAATGAGGACGTGCCATGGTAGCGGCGCGCATCACGGTCAACGGGAAGGAAACCCCGCTTTCACCGGCGGCACCCCACACCACGGTGCTGGATTTCCTGCGCGAGCGTGGCCTCACGGGTACGAAGGAGGGCTGCGCCGAGGGTGAGTGCGGGGCCTGCTCCGTCCTGGTGGCCCGTCCCGGCGTGGACAAGCCCACCGACTGGGTGGCGGTCAACGCCTGCCTGGTCCCGGCCGCGGCGCTCGACGGCCAGGAGGTCATCACCTCCGAGGGCCTGGCCACCGTCGGCGAATCCGGCGCTCCGGCCACCCTGCACCCGGTGCAGGAGGAGATGGCGGTCCGGGGCGGCTCCCAGTGCGGGTACTGCACGCCGGGATTCATCTGCAGCATGGCCGCCGAGTACTACCGGCCCGACCGCTGCGCCCACGCGGACCCGGACGACAGCACCGACGCCGAGCACGGTCCGAACGGCTTCGACCTGCACGCGCTGAGCGGGAACCTGTGCCGCTGCACCGGCTACCGCCCGATCCGCGACGCGGCGTACGCCGTCGGCGAGCCCACCGACGAGGACCCGCTGGCGCAGCGCCGGGAACAGGACCCGCCGGCCCCGGTCGCCACCGAGTACACCCAGGACGGCGCGACGTTCCTGCGCAAGGACACCCTGGCGGAAACGCTGCAGCTGCTGCGCGAGCGGCCCGACGCGGTGGTGGTCGCCGGCTCGACCGACTACGGCGTCGAGGTGAACATCCGCTCCCGCCGGGCGGAGTGCGTGGTCGCCATCGACCGGCTGCCCGAACTGCGTGAGCTGCGCGTCGAAGCCGACCACATCGAGATCGGGGCGGCGGTGACGCTCACCGAGATCGAACGCCGCCTCGACGGCGAGGTCCCGCTGCTGGCCGAGCTGTTCCCGCAGTTCGCCTCCCGGCTCATCCGCAACAGCGGCACCCTCGGCGGCAACCTGGGTACCGGCTCGCCCATCGGTGACAGTCCGCCGGTGCTGCTCGCGCTGGAGGCGTCGCTGGTGCTCGCCGACGCCGACGGTGAGCGCGTGGTCCCGCTGGCGGAGTACTTCACCGGCTACCGGCAGACCGTGCGCCGTCCCGACGAGCTGATCCGCGCGGTGCGCATCCCGCTGCCGCTGTCGCCGGTCACGGCCTTCCACAAGATCGCCAAGCGTCGCTTCGACGACATCTCCAGCGTGGCGATCGCCTTCGCACTCGACATCGAGGACGGGATCGTCCGCAAGGCACGCATCGGTCTGGGCGGCGTGGCCGCCACCCCGATCCGCGCACTCGCCACCGAGGCGGCCCTGGAGGGCGAGCCGTGGTCGGCGGAGACCGTCGAGGCCGCGGCCCGGGTACTGCGGGGCGAGGGCACGCCGATGAGCGATCACCGCGCCAGCGCCATCTACCGTTCCGCGATGCTCGGCCAGAGCCTGCTGAAGCTGCACGCGCAAACCACCGAGGCGGTGTCGTCATGAGCCATTTGTCCGAGCGTCCCGAGAAGCCCGTAGTCGGCGTCTCCCTGCCGCACGAGAGTGCGGTGCTGCACGTCACCGGTACCGCGCTCTACACCGACGACCTGGTGTACCGCACCAAGGACACGCTGCACGCCTACCCGGTCCAGGTCATGAAGACCCGGGGCAGGATCACCGCGCTGCGCACCGAGCCCGCGCTCGCCGTACCCGGTGTGGTCCGCGTGCTGACCGGGGCCGACGTGCCCGGCGTCAACGACGCCGGCATCAAGCACGACGAGCCGCTGTTCCCCGACGAGGTCATGTTCCACGGCCACGCGGTCGCCTGGGTGCTCGGCGAGACCCTGGAGGCGGCCCGGCTCGGTGCGGCGGCCGTCGAGGTGGAACTCGAGGAACTGCCCTCCTTGATCACCCTGAAGGAAGCGATCGCGGCCGAGAGCTTCCACGGCGCCCGGCCCGTGATGGAGACCGGCGACGTCGATGCCGGCTTCGCCGACTCCGCGCACGTGTTCACCGGCGAGTTCCAGTTCTCCGACCAGGAGCACTTCTACCTGGAGACGCACGCCGCGCTGGCCTACATCGACGAGGCCGAGCAGGTGTTCATCCAGAGCAGCACCCAGCACCCCTCGGAGACCCAGGAGATCGTCGCGCACGTCCTCGGTCTGCACAGCCACGAGGTAACCGTGCAGTGCCTGCGGATGGGCGGCGGCTTCGGCGGCAAGGAAATGCAGCCGCACGGCTTCGCGGCCGTCGCCGCGCTCGGTGCCAAGCTGACCGGCCGGCCGGTCCGGGTGCGGCTCAACCGCACCCAGGACCTGACCATGTCGGGCAAGCGGCACGGGTTCCACGCCGAGTGGAAGATCGGCTTCGACGCCGACGGCCGCATCCAGGCCCTGGACGCCACGCTGACCGCGGACGGCGGCTGGAGCCTGGACCTGTCCGAGCCGGTGTGCGCGCGTGCGCTGTGTCACATCGACAACACGTACTGGATCCCCAACGCGCGGGTCGCCGGTCGTATCGCCAAGACCAACAAGACCTCCAACACGGCCTTCCGCGGCTTCGGCGGACCGCAGGGCATGCTGGTGATCGAGGACATCCTGGGCCGGGTCGCGCCGCTGCTCGGCCTGGACCCGATGGAGCTGCGCAAGCGCAACTTCTACCAGCCGGGTCTCGGTCAGGCGACGCCGTACGGCCAGCCCGTCCCGCAGGCGGAACGGATCGCCGCCGTCTGGGAGCAGGTCGAGGAGAACGGCGGCATCGCCGACCGCAAGCGCGAGATCGCGGCCTTCAACGCCGCGCACCCGCACACCAAGCGGGCGCTCGCGATCACCGGCATCAAGTTCGGCATCTCGTTCAACCTGACGGCCTTCAACCAGGCCGGCGCGCTGGTGCTGATCTACAAGGACGGCTCCGTCCTGATCAACCACGGCGGCACCGAGATGGGCCAGGGCCTGCACACCAAGATGCTGCAGGTGGCCGCGACCACGCTGGGGATCCCGCTGCACAAGGTGCGGCTGGCCCCCACGCGTACCGACAAGGTGCCCAACACCTCCGCCACCGCCGCCAGTTCCGGGGCGGACCTCAACGGCGGCGCGGTCAAGAACGCCTGTGAGCAGCTGCGCGCGCGGCTGCTCCAGGTGGCCGCCAGCCAGCTGGGCTCGAACGCCTCGGACGTGCGCATCGTCGAGGGCGTCGCCCGCACCCTGGGCAGCGACAAGGAGCTGACCTGGGACGACCTGGTGCGTACCGCGTACTTCCAGCGGGTGCAGCTGTCGGCGTCCGGTTACTACCGGACCGAGGGCCTGCACTGGGACGCGAAGGCCTTCCGCGGCTCGCCGTTCAAGTACTTCTCGTACGGCGCCGCCGCGGCCGAGGTCGAGGTGGACGGTTTCACCGGCAAGTACCGCATCCGCCGGGTGGACATCGTGCACGACGTCGGCGACAGCCTCTCCCCGATGATCGACATCGGTCAGGTCGAGGGCGGTTTCGTGCAGGGCGCGGGCTGGCTGACCCTGGAGGACATGCGCTGGGACGCCAGTGACGGCCCGAACCGCGGCCGGCTGCTGACCCAGGCGGCGAGCACGTACAAGCTCCCGAGCTTCTCGGAGATGCCCGAGGAGTTCAACGTCACGCTGATGGAGAACGCCCACGAAGAGGGGGCGGTCTTCGGGTCCAAGGCCGTGGGTGAGCCTCCCCTGATGCTGGCGTTCTGCGTGCGCGAGGCGCTGCGGCAGGCCGCTGCCGCGTTCGGTCCGAGCGGGGTCAGCGTCGAGCTGGTCGCGCCCGCGACGCCGGAGGCGGTGTACTGGGCGATCGAGACGGCTCGCCAGGGCGATGCCTCCCGCGACGGGGACGCGCGCGAGGGGTCTGCCGGCAACGGCCACGCCGCCAACGGTCATGCCGCCAACGGTCATGCCGCCAACGGTCACGCCGCCGACGGCAGGATCCGTACCGACGCAACCGCACTGAGTGGTGCCTGACATGACGTGGGTCGCTGCGGTCGCGCGGTTGCGGGCACGCCGGGAGTGCGGCGTGCTGGTGACCGTCGCGACCGTGCGCGGCCATGCCCCGCGCGACGCCGGTGCGAAACTGGTGGTGGGGCAGAGCGGGACGTGGGGCTCGATCGGCGGTGGCAATGTGGAGGCCGTCGCGATCGACCGGTCCAGGGAGATGATCGCCACGTCCAAGGCCGAGCCGGAGCTGATCGATTTCGCCCTGAACGACAAGGTGACCAACCAGCACGGCGTGCAGTGCTGTGGCGGCACGGTCTCGGTGCTGCTCGAACCCCTGCCGGTCGTGAGGGCGGTGGCAGTGTTCGGCGTGGGTCACGTCGGGCTGGAACTGGCGCGCATCCTGGCACGTCAGGACCTCGACCTCCATCTGATCGACACCCGCTCCGACATGCTCGCCGAGGAGCGGCTCGACGTCCTGGCGGACTCGGTGGCGCAGGTGCACGTGCATCACACGCCGCTGCTGCCCGAGGAGGTGCTGGAGGAGCTGCCGCGCGGTACCCACGTCCTGATCATGACCCATGATCACGCCGAGGACGCCGCTCTGTGCGACGCCGCCTTGCGCACCCCCCACCTCGGCTCCATCGGGCTGATCGGGTCCGCGGCCAAGTGGGTCAGGTTCCGCAAGCGCCTCGCCACCGAGGGCGGTCACGACGAGGCGACCATCGACCGGATCAAGACTCCGATCGGGCTGGCCGACATCACGGGCAAGGAACCCGCGACGATCGCCGTGAGCGTCGCCGCCGATCTGCTGCGCAGGTTCGAAACCGACGGCGACTGATCCGTCACCCGGAACGACGAGGGTGCCCCCGCACATGTGCGGGGGCACCCTTTTCGGCTTCCTGCCGGAGGCATGGATGATCCGCCGCCGGCACGGCCGGGCGGCGGAGATCCCTTCGAACCGGATTTTCAGTAATCGACGCGGTCGGTCTTGGCGATCCACGCGTCGAACGGCGCGTTGCGGTTCGGCATCTCCACGCGCTCGATCTGCAGCGGCCACAGCTCCGCGGGCCGCTTCTCGAAGAGGTCGTAGAACTTGCGGTCGTCGAAACCGGCCACCGCGGCGTCATCCCGGTCGGCGGCGAAGATGATCCGGTCGACCCTCGCCCACAGGGCGGAGGACAGGCACATCGGGCACGGCTCACACGAGGTGACCAGGACGCAGCCTTCGAGGGAGAAGGAGCCCAGCGCCTGGCAGGCGGCGCGGATCGCGGTTACCTCGCCGTGCGCCGTCGGGTCCAGGTGCGACGTGACGTTGTTGTTCCCGATCGCGATGATCTCGCCACCCTTGACGATCAGCGCGCCGAACGGACCGCCGCCGTTTTTGACGCTGGTGGTGGCGAGGCCGATGGCCTCGTCCATCCAGGTGCGCTCAAGCTCCTCGATGCTGATCTCTTGAGTGTGCGCGGTCATGGTCGCTCCTATGTCGGGGAGTGTGGGGGACTTGGTTCTGCGGGTGCGGGAGGGAGAAGTCCGGGCGATCATCAAAAAGCCCCCCCTGCCCCTTCCGGGCGTTGTTCATGTGCCGTTAATGCGGAATAGCGCAAGTACATCCGGCCGGACCCCTCGGGGAAAGTCACCAAAGCCCTAAAGGAATTGGCTGGTCAGCTGGCCCCCCTTGTAGACTCGTACGAGTGGTGGCCCGCGCCGGACCGGCGCAGAGGCGTAGTACGAAGGGCCGGTCCGGATTGCTCCGGACCGGCCCTTCGTTCGTATCTGCTGGTGGGGCGGCTTACGAGGACTGCTCCGTCAGGACGGCCGGGTCCGAGAGGCCGGAGGCGCCCGTTTCCACCTTGCCGGCGAAGCGGCGTCCGAAGTCGGGGGCCTCGGTGGCGGTGACCGTCACGTCGTACCAGCGCCGGGTGTTCTTCAGGGACACCGGGTACGTGACCGTCGCGCCCTTGGCGACCGTCAGGCGCTTCGGGCCGCCGCCGTAGGCGTTGGTGACCCTGAGTGTGGCGGTCGTCGCGCCCGCGTTGGTGAGGGTGAGGTCCAGGTTGCCGGTCGCGGCGTTGTGGCGGGCCGTGACCTCGGGGCCGGCGGTGGTGCCGGGGTTGCGGAAGCCGCGCAGGAAGCCGTTGGGCCCGTGCACGGTCAGGTCGGTCACGCCGGCCGAGTAGCGGGTGTCCCAGGCGTCCGCGATCGACTTGCCGGCCTCGGTGGTGTACGTCCAGGGGGCGTCGGTGCGGTTGGCGGAGGTGACGTAGAACTGCGCGCCGAGGTCCGGACCGCCGCTGAACGTCAGCCGGAACCTGCCCTCCTCGACCAGGGCCGCGCCGTCCACGTACGGGGCGTACTTCAGCGCCCTGGTGGGACGCAGGCCCTTCTCCTGGCGCGGCATCGCGCCCTCGGCCGGCGGGGTGGGGCGGAAGTCGGGGTGGCGGTCGCGGTCCTGCGGGAACCAGGCGCCCGTGTCGGGCAGCCGGACCGTACCGGTCTCCTTGCGGGCGAAGTCGAAGGCGGAGGTGAGGTCGCCGCAGACTGCCCGGCGCCACGGCGAGATGTTGGGCTCCCGCACGCCGAACCGCTTCTCCATGAAGCGGATGACGGAAGTGTGGTCGAAGGTCTCCGAGCAGGAGTACCCGCCGGTGCTCCACGGGGAGACCACGAGCATCGGCACGCGCGGCCCGAGGCCGTACGGACCGGCGACGTACCCGGCCTTGCCCGGGAAGACGTCCAGGGCGGTGGGCGCGGTCGACAGGCCCTGGCCGGCGTTGGCCGGGGCGTACGGCGGGACGACGTGGTCGAAGAAGCCGTCGTTCTCGTCATAGGTGATGAACAGCGCGGTACGGGACCATACGTCCGGGTTCGAGGTGAGGGCGTCCAGCACCTGCGCGATGTACCAGGCCCCGTAGTTCGACGGCCAGTTGGCGTGCTCGCTGAACGCCTCGGGCGCGGCGATCCAGGAAACCTGGGGGAGGGCCCCGGCGGCCACGTCGGCGCGGAGCCGGGCGAAATAGTCCTCGCCGTTCTTGGCGTCGGTGCCGGTGCGGGCCTTCTCGTACAGGGCGTCCCCGGGCTCGGCGCCACGGTAGCTGTTGAAGTAGAGGAGCGAGTTGTCGCCGTAGTTGCCGCGGTACGCGTCGTTGATCCAGCCCCAGGAACCGGCGGCGTCCAGACCGTCGCCGATGTCCTGGTAGACCTTCCAGGACACGCCGGCCGCCTCCAGGCGCTGCGGGTAGGTGGTCCAGCCGTAACCGGCTTCCGCGTTGTCGAGGACCGGCCCGCCGCCCTTGCCGTCGTTGCCGGTGTGGCCCGACCAGAGGTAGTAGCGGTTCGGGTCGGTCGAGCCGATGAAGGAACAGTGGTACGCGTCGCAGATGGTGAACGCGTCGGCGAGGGCGTAGTGGAAGGGGATGTCCTCGCGGGTCAGGTACGCCATGGTGGTGGCCGTCTTGGCCGGGACCCAATTGTCGTACTTGCCCTTGTTGAAGGCGCTCTGGCCGCCCGCCCAGTCGTGGTTGAGGCCCTGGAGGAACTCCATGCCGAGGTCGTCGGACGGCGGCCGGAAGGGGAGGGTCTCCTTCGTGCCGTCGGACTGGTGCCAGACGGACTTGCCGCTGGGCAGGGTCACCGGGCGGGGGTCACCGAAGCCGCGGATGCCGTTCAGGGCGCCGAAGTAGTGGTCGAAGGAACGGTTCTCCTGTACCAGGACCACGATGTGCTCGACGTCGGCGATCGTGCCGCTGGTGCCCTGCGCCGGGATGGCGGCGGCGCGCGCGATGCTCTCGCCCAGCGCCGTCAGGGCGGCGCCGCCGCCCGCCAGCTGCAGGAAGCGGCGGCGGTTGAGTTCTGCCATGGGGAACGACCTCTGCGGTTGCGGATGGCTGAGCGCCCCCAGCAGAGCGCGCCCGGGGTACCGGAGAGGGAGCCTGGCGTGACGGCGGTGGATACACCAGGCGAACGGCAGCCGGATTCCGGTGGAGTTCGGCCATACCGGGGCCGCGCCGGGGCACCACCGGCGTCGCGACGGGGTGGTCCGGCGATGGTCCGGCGGTGGTCCGGCGGTGGGAAAACGCTTGGACCGGGTGCGCGCCGGTGCGGGACACTTCCGGTTCTGACCTGAACGTCCGACAAGGCAAGGGTTGGGATGGGAACGTTCGAATTACGCGAATCCTCGCCGGGCACGGGCGCGACGCTCCTTGCCCTCAGGTACTACGTACGGGAGCTGGGCCGCCTCAAGTGGCTGACGGTACCCGCGATGCTGCTTCCCGCGCTGGGCAACATCGGCATCAACTACATCGCCCCGCTGGTCGTCGCGAAGCTCATCGCCCGCATCGCGGGAGGCGCCGGTGGCGGCATCGGTCCGATGCTGCCCTACGTACTCGTCTTCGCCGGGACCCTGCTGCTCGCCGAGGTGATGTGGCGCGTCGGACTGCATTGCCTGAACCGCCTCGACGCCCGCGGCATCGAGGGCCTCTACGTGATCGGCATGGACGAGCTGTTCGCCAAGGACGCCGCGTTCTTCCACGACAACTTCGCCGGGTCGCTGACCAAGCGGGTCCTGAGCTTCGCCTCCCGCTTCGAGGAGCTCGTCGACACGCTGACCTTCTCCGTCGTCGGCAGCTTCGTACCGCTGGCCTTCGGCTCGGTGGTGCTGTGGCACTACGAGCCGCTGCTCGTCGTCACCCTCCTGGCGATGATCGCGGTGACGGCGCTCTGCGTGACTCCCCTGATCCGTCGCCGCCAGGCGCTCGTCAGGGAGCGGGAGGAGGCGATCGCCCGGGTCTCGGGCCACGTCGCGGACAGCCTGATGAACATCGACACGATCCGCGCGTTCGGCGCCGAGGAGCGTGAAGCCGCCGAGCACCGGTCGCGGGTGGCGGAGTCACGGCGGCTCACGCTGCGCTCGTGGGACTACGGCAACCTGCGCATCGACACGCTGGTCGCGCCGATGTCCGTACTGACCAACGCGCTCGGGCTGCTCCTCGCCGCCGCGCTCGCCGGGGGAGGGCACGGGGTGGAGGCGGTCGTCGTCGCCTTCACCTATTACTCCAACGCGACCCGGATCATGTTCGAGTTCAATCAGATCTACCGCCGGCTGGAGAGCTCGATGACGGAGGCGGCGCAGTTCACCGAACTGCTGCTGGAGCCGCCGACCGTGCTCGACCCGCCGTCCCCGGAGCCGCTGCTGTCCGAGACCGCCGCCGACGTGCGCTTCGAGCAGGTGACCTTCACCCACGCGGGCGCGCGGCCGCTCTTCGAACGCCTCGACCTGACCGTGCCCGGCGGGTCGAAGATCGGTCTCGTGGGCCGCTCCGGCGGCGGCAAGACCACGCTCACCCGGCTGCTGCTGCGCATGACGGACATCGACGGCGGCCGGATCCTGATCGGCGGGCAGGACATCAGCCGGCTGTGCCAGACCGATCTGCGCAGCCTGATCGCGTACGTGCCCCAGGACCCGGCGATGTTCCACCGCACGCTGCGGGACAACATCGCGTTCGCCAGGCCGGACGCCACCGCCGCCGAGATCCGCCGTGCGGCGGAGGCGGCGCACGTCACGGAGTTCGCCGACGGGCTGCCGGAGGGGTTCGACACCATGGTGGGCGAGCGGGGGGTGAAGCTGTCGGGCGGCCAGCGCCAGCGCGTCGCCCTCGCCCGGGCGATCCTGCGCGACGCGCCGGTCCTGCTGCTGGACGAGGCGACCAGCGCCCTGGACTCCGAGAGCGAGATCCTCGTCCAGGACGCGCTGTGGCGGCTCATGGAGGGGCGCACGGCGCTCGTGGTGGCCCACCGTCTGAGCACGGTCGCCACCATGGACCGCCTCGTCGTCCTCGACCGCGGCCGGATCATCGAACAGGGCACGCACGACGAACTCCGCGCCGCGGACGGCGCCTACGCGAAGCTCTGGCAGCACCAGTCGGGCGGCTTCCTGGAGGACCCGGTCTGAGACTGCGCCGGAGCCGGGCCGCCCCGGTTTGCGGGGGGCCCGGCTCCGGGGCTGGGGTCAGTTGTCGGGGAGGGATCTGAGGGCGGCGTTGAGTTCCAGGACGTTGACGCGGGGTTCGCCCATGAAGCCGAGGGTGCGGGGCTGGATGTGGGCCGCTACGAGCTTCTCGACCTGCGCCACGTCGAGCCTGTTGCGGTCCGCGACGCGGCGGACCTGGAGCTCGGCGTAGGCGGGGGAGATGTCCGGGTCGAGGCCCGAGCCGGAGGAGGTGACGGCGTCGGCCGGGACGTCCTGCGGCTCCACCTTGTGGCCGGCGGTGGAATTGTTCTCGGCCACCACCGCCTTCGCTTCGGTGACCGCCTTGACCAGCTCGGGGTTGTCGGCCGCCTTGTTGGTGGCGCCGGACAGGAGGAGGGAGTACTGCCGGTTGACGGTGTTGGTGCCGAGTCCGCGGGAGGGGCGCGGCTGGAACCACCTGAGGTCGGGCTCGGCCGCTTCCCGGGCGTCGCCAGGGTTCCGCTCGGGCAGGTCGTACCTCTGCCCGATGAGGGAAGAGCCGACGACCCGGCCGCCGCCGTCCCGGATCTCCGAGCCGTTGGCCTTGTCGTGGAACGCCGCCTGGGCGATGCCGGTGACGGCGAGGGGGTAGAGGACGCCGCAGATGACGGTGAGGACGAGCAGGGCGCGCAGTCCGGCGCCGAGCAGCCGCGCGGTGTTGCCTACGGAGTGGTTCATGGTCTCTCAGCCGATCCCGGGGACGAAGGAGATGAGCACGTCGATGATCTTGATTCCGATGAACGGGGCGATCAGACCGCCCACGCCGTAGAGTCCGAGGTTGCGGCGGAGCATCCTGTCCGCGCTCGCGGGCCGGTACCGGACGCCCTTCAGGGCCAGCGGCACCAGGGCGACGATGATCAGCGCGTTGAAGATGACCGCGGAGAGGATCGCGGACTCGGGCGAGGCCAGGCGCATGATGTTGAGCTTGTCCAGGCCGGGGTAGACCACCGCGAACATGGCCGGGATGATCGCGAAGTACTTCGCGACGTCGTTGGCGATGGAGAAGGTGGTCAGCGCGCCCCGCGTGATGAGGAGCTGCTTGCCGATGCCCACGATCTCGATGAGCTTGGTCGGGTCGGAGTCAAGGTCCACCATGTTCCCGGCCTCCTTGGCGGCCGAGGTGCCCGTGTTCATCGCGACGCCCACGTCGGCCTGGGCGAGGGCGGGCGCGTCGTTCGTGCCGTCGCCGGTCATCGCGACGAGCTTGCCGCCCGCCTGCTCGCGCTTGATCAGGGCCATCTTGTCCTCGGGGGTGGCCTCGGCGAGGAAGTCGTCCACACCCGCCTCCCGCGCGATCGCCTTCGCGGTCAGCGGGTTGTCACCGGTGATCATGACCGTCCTGATGCCCATGCGGCGCAGCTCGTCGAACCGCTCGCGCATGCCTTCCTTGACGACGTCCTTGAGGTGGACGACGCCCAGGACCCGGGCGCCCTTCCCGTCCTTGACGGCGACGAGGAGCGGCGTGCCGCCCGCCTCGGAGATGCGGTCGGCGAGCGGACCGGACTCGTCGGAGACCTCGCCGCCCTGCTCCTCGACCCACGCGATGACGGATCCGGCGGCGCCCTTGCGGGTCTGCTTGCCGTCGACGTCGACTCCCGACATCCGGGTCTGGGCGGTGAACCCGATCCAGGTGGCGTGCGCGAGCTCGCCCTGGTGGCGCTCGCGCAGGCCGTACTTCTCCTTCGCGAGGACGACGATCGAGCGGCCCTCGGGGGTCTCGTCCGCGAGGGAGGACAGCTGGGCGGCGTCCGCGAGCTCGGACTCCGTCGTGCCCGGGACGGGGACGAACTCCGAGGCACGGCGGTTGCCGAAAGTGATGGTCCCCGTCTTGTCGAGGAGGAGGGTGGAGACGTCGCCCGCCGCCTCCACCGCGCGGCCCGACATGGCCAGCACGTTGCGCTGGACCAGGCGGTCCATGCCCGCGATGCCGATGGCGGAGAGCAGCGCGCCGATCGTCGTCGGGATGAGGCAGACGAGCAGCGCCGTCAGTACGATCATCGACTGTCCGGCCCCCGCGTAGCCGGCGAACGGCTGGAGGGTGACGACGGCCAGCAGGAAGACGACGGTCAGGGACGCCAGCAGGATGTTGAGGGCGATCTCGTTGGGGGTCTTCTGCCGGGCCGCGCCCTCGACCAGGCTGATCATGCGGTCGATGAAGGTCTCGCCCGGCTTCGTCGTGATCTTGACGACGATCCGGTCCGAGAGGACCTTCGTGCCGCCGGTGACCGCGCTGCGTTCGCCGCCCGACTCCCGGATGACCGGCGCGGACTCGCCCGTGATGGCGGATTCGTCCACGGACGCGACGCCTTCCACCACGTCACCGTCGCCCGGGATGACGTCCCCGGCCTCGCAGACGACCAGATCGCCGACCCGCAGGCCGGTGCCGGGCACGGACTCCTCCCCGGAGTCGGCCAAGCGCCGGGCCACGGTGTCGGTCTTGGCCTTGCGCAGGGTGTCGGCCTGGGCCTTGCCGCGGCCCTCGGCGACGGCCTCCGCGAGATTGGCGAAGACGGTGGTCAGCCACAGCCAGGCGGTGATCGCCCAGCCGAACCAGTCGGCCGGGTCCTCGAGCGCCAGCCCGGTGGTGACCACCGAGCCGATCAGGACGACGAACATCACCGGCGACTTGACCATCGCGCGCGGGTCGAGCTTGCGCACCGCGTCCGGGATGGACGCGAGGAGCTGCCGGGCATCGAAGAGGCCGCCTCCCACCCGGCCGGCGGACGGCACGCGGTCCGCCGGGGTGTCCTCGCGGGATGCGCGGGAGGGCGTGGGCGTGGGGGTGATGGTGCTCATGACGCGAGCCCTTCGGCGAGCGGACCCAGCGCCAGCGCCGGGAAGTAGGTCAGACCGGTGATGATGACGATCGTCCCGACGAGCAGGCCCGCGTAGAGCGGCTTGTCGGTGCGCAGCGTGCCCGCCGTCTCCGGTACCGGCCGCTGTTCGGCGAGCGAACCGGCCAGCGCGAGGACGAACACCATGGGCAGGAAGCGGCCGAGCAGCATGGCGATGCCGATGGTGCTGTTGAACCACTGCGTGTCGGCGTTCAGGCCGGCGAAGGCGGAGCCGTTGTTGTTGGCGCCGGAGGTGTAGGCGTAGAGGATCTCGGAGAATCCGTGCGCGCCCGGGTTGGCCATGGAGGTCACCGGCGTGGGCAGCGCCATCGCCGCGGCGGTGAAGCCGAGTACGAGGGCCGGGGTGATCAGGATGTAGCACGCGGCGAGTTTGATCTCGCGGGTGCCGATCTTCTTGCCCAGGTACTCGGGGGTGCGGCCGACCATCAGGCCGGCGATGAACACCGCGATGACCGCCATGACGAGCATCCCGTAGAGGCCGGAGCCCACACCGCCGGGCGCGATCTCGCCGAGCTGCATGCCCAGCAGCTGGATGCCCCCGCCCAGGCCGGTGAAGGAGGAGTGGAAGGAGTTGACCGCGCCCGTGGACGTCAGCGTGGTGGCCACCGAGAAGATCGCCGACGCGCCGACCCCGAAGCGGGTCTCCTTGCCCTCCAGCGCCCCACCCGCGGCCTGGAGCGCCGGGCCGTGGTGGGCGAACTCGGTCCACATCATCAGCGCGGTGAAACCGAGCCAGATGACGGCCATGGTGGCCAGGACCGCGTAGCCTTGCCGGATCGAGCCGACCATGCGCCCGAAGGTACGGGTCAGCGCGAACGGGATCACCAGGATCAGGAAGACTTCGAACAGGTTCGAGAAGGGCGTCGGGTTCTCGAAGGGGTGCGCGGAGTTGGCGTTGAAGTAGCCGCCGCCGTTCGTGCCGAGCTCCTTGATGACCTCCTGCGAGGCGACCGCGCCGCCGTTCCACTGCTGGGTTCCGCCCGCGAACTGCCCGACCTGGTGGATGCCGGCGAAGTTCTGGATCGCGCCGCAGGCGACGAGCACGACGGCGCCGATCACCGAGAGCGGCAGCAGGATGCGGACGGTGCCGCGCACCAGGTCCGCCCAGAAGTTGCCGAGTTCGCCGGTACGGGAGCGCGCGAAGCCGCGTACGAGGGCCACCGCGACGGCCATGCCGACGGCGGCGGAGACGAAGTTCTGCACCGCGAGGCCACCGGTCTGCACGACGTGGCCCATGGCCTGCTCGCCCGCGTACGACTGCCAGTTGGTGTTCGCCACGAAGGAGGCGGCGGTGTTGAAGGCCTGGTCCGGATCGATCGCGGCGAAGCCGAGCGAGCCCGGCACCGCGCCTTGCAGGCGCTGCAGCCCGTAGAGGAACAGGACGCCGGCCGCGGAGAAGGCGAGGACGCCGCGCAGGTAGCCGGGCCAGCGCATCCCGGTCGACGGGTCGGCGCCGATGGCCTTGTAGATCCACCTCTCCGGCGCGTAGTGCTTCTCGGAGGAGTAGACCCGGGCCATGTGGTCGCCGAGGGGGCGGTAGGCCAGCGCGAGCGCGGCGATCAGCGCGAGCAACTGGAGCACGCCGGCGGTTTCGGAGCTCATATCCGCTCAGAACCTCTCCGGGTACAGGAGGGCGAGGATGAGGTAACCCAGCAGGGAGGCGGCCACGGCGAGGCCGACCACGTTCTCGACGCTCACAGCTTGGTCACCCCCCGGGCGACAAGAGCCACCAGCGCGAACACCGCGACCGTGGCGAAGACGAAGGCCACATCGGCCATCGTGAGCTCCTGGAGGAAGGGGAAGGAAAGGATTCGGCCGTATGGCCAGAGTCGAGCTAACCGCGTCCCGGTGCTGGGACCAGCCCTCCTTGACGACCCCCTGACGGCTGCCGAGGTGCCCTTAACGCCTCCCATACGCCGCCCGGCCGCCCGGCCGCCCGGCCGCCCGGCCCGCGACCCGGGGCGCTCGGCGTCCCAGGTCAGCCGGCGATCGGGTACATCGAGCCCCGACGGGCTTCCGGCGAGGTCAGCCACTGCAGCTTCTCCTCCGTGCCGGTCTCCGGCAGCGGAGTGTGCAGGATGATCGCCAGGTCCGGCCGCGCCGGGACCCGCAGCTGGGTCGACTCGACGTGCAGGGTGCCCACGACCGGGTGCTCCAGCTCCTTCTGCAGCTGACCGCCGGGCCGGATGTCCCGGCGGTCCCACAGCTCGGCGAACTCCGGGCTCAGCTCCCGCGCCTCCTCGACGACCGCGCGGAACCCGTCGTCGTCGGGGAACTCCGAGTACGCCGCCCGGAACTGGGCGACCACCGGACCGGCGTTCTCCTCCCAGTGCCGCGACCGCGCCTTGTAGACGGGATCGGTGAAGAACGCGATCAGGCAGTTCTGCACGATCTCCGGCCGCATGCCGAGCACCAGCGCCGCCGAGTCGTTGTACATCACCGTGTTCCAGTACGGGTCCATGATGTGCGCGGGAAACGGCATCCAGGCGTCGATCAGCCGCTTCAGGCCGTGGCACATGTCCTGGTCGCCCGGCGCCACCGCCAGGGCCGGCGGGTTCAGTCTCGCGAGCACGTACAGGTGCCGGCGTTCGGCACTGGTCAGTTTCAGGACCCTGCTGACGGAGTCCAGGACCTGGGGCGACACGGTGATGTCGCGGCCCTGCTCCAGCCACTGGTACCAGGACACCCCGACCCCGGCGAGCACCGCCACCTCCTCGCGGCGCAGGCCCGGCGTACGGCGGCGGCCCCCGCCGACGGGCAGCCCGGCCTCCGTCGGGCTGACCTTGGCCCGCCTGCTCATCAGGAACTCCCGCAGCTCGGAACGGCGGTGCTGGTCGGTCGGTGTGGCCACTCACTCCCCCTGTCGGCTGCCTGGTGGTGCCACCAACAGGATAAGTTCCCACTCTCCACGGGCATTCCCCGCCCGCCAGGGTGGTGGTCATGGCGATCGATACCCAAGTGACAACCCCCGGGCCGCAGGTGGCGGCCCCCGGCGAGGACCGGCTGACCGGCCGGGCCAAGCTCGTCCTCTTCGTGCTGTGCGCCGCCCAGTTCATGGTGGCGCTCGACTTCTCCGTACTGAACGTGGCCCTGCCGGTGCTGGGCGCGGACCTGGGCCTGAGCCGGTCCGCCCTCCAGTGGGCGGTCACCGCCTTCGCCCTGCCCTCCGGCGGCTTCCTCCTCCTCTTCGGCCGCACCGGCGACCTCTACGGGCGCAAGAAGCTGTTCCTGACCGGCCTCGTCGTCTTCGGCGCCGCGTCCCTGCTGGCCTCGCTGGCCTGGGACCCGGCGGTCTTCCTGGCCGCGCGGGCCCTCCAGGGGCTCGGGGCGGCGGCCATCGTGCCCACCGGCATGTCCCTGCTCACCACCACGTTCCCCGAGGGCCCGCTGCGGGACAAGGCGCTGGGCATCTCCGGCACCCTGCTGTCCCTCGGATTCACGGTCGGGATGGTCCTCGGCGGCGTCATGACCGACACCCTCGGCTGGCGCTCCACGATGGGGCTCCTGGCGGCCACCGCGGTGATCGTGCTCGTGCTCGCCCCCGGACTGCTGCCCGAATCGCGCACCCCGCACCGGCCCCGGCTGGACGTGCCGGGCGCGGTCACCGTCACCGGCGGCCTGCTCGCACTGATCTACTCCCTGTCGACGGCGGCCCAGCGCGGCTTCGGCGGAGCGGACGTATGGGGCACGCTGATCGTCGGAGTGGCCCTGCTGGGCGCTTTCGTCGCGGTCGAGTCGAGGTCGGCGGCCCCGCTGGTGTCGCTGCCGATGCTGCGGCGGCGCACGGTGGCCTGGGGCAACCTCGGCGGTCTGGTCACCTTCTCCATGATGTCCACCGTGGTGTTCGTCCTGACGCTCTACCTCCAGGAGACGCTGGACCTGTCCTCCCTCGGCACCGGCCTGGTCTTCGGCGTCCAGGGCGCCGCGTCCGCGGTCGCCGGCTCGTACGCCCCGAAGGTCATCGGCCGGTTCGGAGCCCGGCGCACCCTGATCGGCTCGCTGCTCGGCCAGGGCGTGTGCACCGCCGGGCTGCTGGCGGTGGGCGCGGGATCGGGCGCGCTGGTGGCGACCGTCGCGGTGTCGGTGGCCAGCATGTTCCACCTCGGCGCGATCATCTCGTACGGGCTGACGGTCACGAGCGGCGTCCCGGACCACGAACAGGGCCTGGCGACCGGCCTCGTCACCACCACCCAGCAGGTCGGCATCACCATCGGCATCCCGCTCCTCGGTGTGCTCGCGACCACGCGGGTCTCCCTCTTCGAGGGGGTGCGCACGGTCCTGCTGATCGACGCGGTGACGGTGATCGCCGCGGCGGCCCTCGTCGCGATCGGCCTCGGCCGTGCCGGCAAGACCTCCTGAGCGGTACGGGACCCGGGGCCGGAACCGGCCAGGGCCCGCTGCCCGGCTCCCGGCGCACCCCACGCGCCGGGGGCCGTTCACGCTGCCACGGAAGGGCGCCCCGCGCATCCGCAGGCGGCTGCCGGCAGCGGGGGGATCCGCCTCGACCTGCGGGACGCGGGGCGCGGCGCCATCATGAGGGGGATCCCCACCCCAGCTTCGTCAGGAGCCCGCTGTGTTCGAACGCCACCCCCGTCAGGACCGCACCGAACTCCCCGTCGCCGCAGCGGCCGACGCCCCCCGAAGCGCGGTCGGCACGGCCGGGGAGGCCCGTCGGCGCTACCTGGCCGCCGGGGACTACTGGTTCAACGAGGAAGGCGCCGACGCCCGCTACGAGTGCCGCGGCCGTCCGGGCCACTGACGCAGGGCGGTCCGCGGCAGGACCCGCCACGTGCGGCGCAGGACCGCGGGAGCGGCGCGGGCCACGGACCGCGCCATGAGGCCGATGGCCGCCCCGGCCGCGACGTCGCTGGGGTAGTGGGCACCGCTGTGGACCCGCTCGACGGCGACGGCGGCGGTCGCCACCAGGCACAGCGCACCGGCTCGCGGCCACTTGTCGGCCACCGCCGCGGTGAAGGCGACGGCGGCCGCCGTGTGTCCCGACGGAAACGACGAGGAGTCGGGCCGGTCCCGCACTTCGTCCGCGTGGAACCATTCCTCCGGCGGCCTGTCCCGGGGTACGAGCTGCTTCGCGACCCCGTTGGACAGCAGTTCGGCCACCGCCATTCCGGTCAGCCCGGCCGCCGCGGCCCGGCGTCCGCGACGGCCTCCCGCGACGGCCAGGACCACGGCGACGCCCCACCACAGCTTGGTGTGCTGGGCGGCGTCCTCCACCGCCGGCAGCAGCCGACGCGCCCAGAGCGAGTCCCAGCCGGCCATGCGCCGGGTGAGACGCCGCTCTGCGGCCCGCAGCTCCGGCACGAGGCGCTCCGGCACAACACGCATCTCGACTCCCCCGTTGGGGGCTCTCGGCACCACGGACTTCCCCCGCGCTACCGCTCAAGACCGCAGGTCACGGGCTTTCGGTGGCGCCGGGCCGGGTGGCCGCCTCGTCGGCGGGGGTACCGGGCACCGACCCCTGCGGCGCGGCCGTCCGGGGCGAGGCCTGCTGCAGGCGGTCGATCAGCCGGGAGGCCTCCGCTTTGGTGAGCTCCTCCGGTACGTTCTCGCCCGCCTCCCGGGCCAGGGTGTGCAGGTAGCTCAGCTGCGGGCCGGTGGCCGGCTCGTCGCCGGTCACCCACTCGTCGACGTCCTTGTCCGGCTGCTGTTCGTTCGGGTTCAGGTCGGTCATAACGTCCGACTACCCCGCTCGCCCGCCGGGCCATCGCCGACGGCGGACAATTCTCACGCGCCCCCGGCGTCCCGGCGGCGCCGCTGCCGGGCCGCACCGCTGCCGGGCCGCACCGCTCAGGGGTGCGTGACCTCCGCGACGCTGTCCGCCTCGGACCGGGCCCCGAGGCGGGGGCTGATCGTGAAGTGGGCGTCCAGGCCCGCCAGGCGCAACAGCCGGATGACGCGGGGGGCGGGGTCGGTGAGGAGGAGCCGGTCGGAACCGAGTTCCAGGCGGGCCCGCAGCAGGGTGTTGATCAGGGCCGAGCCGCCGAAGCGCACGTCCCTCAGGTTGAGCAGGACGGGCAGGCACTGGCGGGGGGAGGCCGCTGCCTCCAGGGTGAGCCGCAGTGGGTCGACGGTGTCGAGGTCGATTTCTCCACTGACCGTGATGACCCAGGCGTTCTCGGTCCGGACCGTGGTCACGCTCAACAGGTCGTTGCTCAGGTGGTGAATACGAGTCGTCGGCACAGATGGCCTCTCATGGGCGACGGCGAGGCCGACCGGACGGTCGTCTCCCGCTTCGGGTTCTGCGGCGGCCCCGCCTCGCTGGATGGACCGGTGCGCAGTTCCGGCCTTGATGCACGACCAGGATCTCCACGCTAGCGATATAGTTTCCACATGGCAACAGTTGCTGGTGGGGCGGGCATACCGGCGGCCCCGGTTCCGGACCAGGTGTGCGGCGAGGTCCGGCTCAGGCAGTGTCCGCCATGGCGGCCGGGGAGCCCGGATCGCGGCGGGGCAGCCCCATGCGGGTGCCGGCGGCGTCCTCGAAGGCCGCGAGCCCCTCGGCGAGAGCGGCCAGCTGCCCGGGCGTCATGGCGGCCAGTACGCCGGTCACCTCACGCCGGCGGAAGGCGCGGATCTGATCGAGCGTGTCCTGCCCGGACCGGGTGAGGTGCAGTTCGATCTCGCGCGCGCTGTGGGCACTCGCCGTCCGGTGGAGCAGCCCCACGGCCTCCAGGCGGTCGCACAGACGGCTCACCGCCGAGGGGCGGGAACCCAACGCCTCGCTCAGCGCCCGCAGATTGCTGCCCTGGTTCCCTTCGATGACGAAGAGCGCGCGCAGCTGGGACGGCGGGACCGACCCGGTCGCCACCGCTTCCTGTCCGCGCGCCCACAACACGTCGAGCAGCTGGGAGACCGTGCTCAGGGCATGCGCGGCCGCCAGGTGGTCTGGGGGCGGGCCGGGAGCGGGCATTGGCCTACTGTGTCATCCCGCACCCTGTCCTAGCCATCCCGGCAGTCCCGGCCGTCACCCGAGCCGCGGCTTCCCCAGCCCTGCCCGCCGCCGTGACGCCGACCGCCGTCACCTCCGACCGCTGTGAACCCCCGACCGCTGTGATTCCCAAGAGAGCCTGACCCGACGATGACGAACTTCCTGGCAGTCGAGCGCGCCTTGCGCGCCGCCGCCCCGCATGCACTGATCGAGGCGGCCCGCTCCGCCCTCGCCTCCCACTACGGGGCACATGCCGTGGAACTGCTGATGGCCGATTACAGCCTCACCACCCTGCACCCCGTCACCGCCCTGCCCCGGACCGCCGCCGCGCTGTCCGTCCACAACACCGTCGCGGGGCGGGCCTTCGGGAGTCAGGTGCCCTGCCAGGAGGACACCGGCCCGGACATGGTCGTCCTGCACCTGCCGGTGACCGTCCGCGGCGACCGGCTCGGGATCCTCTCGGTTTCCCTCCCCGGTGAACTGGTCACCCCCGAGACGCGCAACGACCTCGCCGAGATCGCCGGTCTGTTCGGGCACGAGATCCTCGTCGCCGAACGGGACACCGACGTCTACCTCCAGGCCCGCCGCGTCAGCCGGCTCACCCTGGCCGCCGAGATGCAGTGGCAGCTGCTGCCGGCCCGCGCCTGCGCACGGACCGAGTACTCCATCGGCGCCCAGCTGGAGCCCGCGTACACCATCCACGGGGACAACTTCGACTGGGCCACCACCGCCGAGAACCTCACCCTCACCATCACCAACGGCATGGGCGAAGGCATCCAGGCGGCCCTGCTCACCAACCTCGCGGTCAACGCGCTGCGCAACGCCCGGCGCGCCGGGATCGGCATCGCGGACCAGGCCGCCCTCGCCGACCAGGCCCTGTACGCCGCCCACCGCGGTGAGGCGTACGTCTCCACCCTCCTGCTCTCCTTCGAGCTGGCCACCGGCCGGGTGCAGGTCGTCGACGCCGGCTCGCCGCAGCTGTGGCGCCAGCGGGACAAGGTGGTGGAGCGCATCCGCTTCGATGCCCAGTTCCCCCTCGGCATGTTCGACCAGTCGGAGTACGCGCTCCAGGAGTTCCGCGTCCTGCCGGGCGACCGCCTGGTCTTCGTCAGCGACGGGGTCTACGCCGCCCACTCGCCCGGCGGGGAGACGTACGACAGGCAGGCGCTGTCCCGGGCGATCGGCTCCGCCGGCCTGCTGCCCGCCGCCGAGGTTCCCGCCGCGGTGCTGCGGGCGCTCGCGGACTACCGCGACGCCGACGCGGACGACGACGCGCTGGTGGTCTGCCTCGACTGGCACGGCCGCGGCGCCCTGTCGGCGGCCTGAGCGCTCCCGCCGGACGCCCCACGGCCGACGGCGGGGACCCTTGGCGCTACCACTCCGGGTGCACCTCGTAACTGTCGTAGCGGACGCCCTGCGCGCTGACCCACGGCCGCAGGCGGCCGGGGCCGCTGCCGGTGTGGGAGTAGGAGACGGGCTCCCCGGTGTCATCCGTGACGATCACGGCTCCGGCCCGCTGCGCGCTGCGCAGGGCGTGCGTCCAGTGCCGGCCGCGCCTGCCCGTGCGGTAGTCGGGAACCTTGCAGTCGGCCATCACCGATCACGCACCACTCCGCCGTCGTCTGCGACTGGACGGGTTCTGCTACCCGTTTCCGCGCGCATTCCACCCTGCACCGCATATGTCTTTTCTGCCCCGGTCGGCCCAGGCCGAGAGCCGGTTCCGCGGGCGTCGGGCCGACGGCCCGGTCGCTCCAGGACTTCGCGCGGCGCCGACCCGGCGTGTTTCTCGCGGACGTGGCACCGGCGGGCTCCGCGGCCGCGTGCGTGGCCCACGGACTGAACGCCGCCCGGCCCTCCGGCACCGGGGCGAACGGTTCGCCCCGAACTCGCCGGACACCGACGGCACGGGCGCGCCGCTCGACTTGGGCGCTGGCCGGGGCCCGTACGCCGATCCCTCGACACCGCAGGACGGTCGCAGCCGCCGCACGCACACGGCGCGCCCGCCGCGCCGGTCTGCGCGCGGATTTCCGGCCACCCGACGGAAGGCCGCCGGTCACTTCGCCGGCACCGCCCCGGCGGCCCGCGCACCAAGCCGCCCGGGCCTCCCGGCCGCACCGCCCCGGCGGCGGAGGGCGGCGTGACCGGGGCCCTCCGGCAGCCGCCCGCCCGGGCCGGACGGCAGCCGCGGGGCAGCTCTGGCCGCGGGCCTCATCGCCTTCGGAGCCGGCCCGCTGCCGGGTCACCGCGGCGGAGGAGGGAGTGCTGGAGCCGGCCGGGCAGACCGCCTCGGCGGCGGCTCAGGACGTAAACCGCGCAGCGGCGGTCGAATCCGTCGGGCCCGCCGCACAGGACGCCGTGTCCGTCACCCGGGAGCAAGCCGGGTACGCGGCCCAGGGGACGGCCGACCCGGCCCGCGGCTCCACGGGCGGCGGGGCCGTGCGCGAAGCCCGCGGCGCCCCGAGCCGGGAGCGAAGGGGGGGCCGGGCGGTACGGCCTGATGCCGCCCGGGACCCACGCGTCCGGGTTCCCCGGCCGAACCGGTCGGGCGAGTGACACGTACTGTTCGCAGGCCGCGGGTCAGACTTCGCGCCACCGGGCCATCGCCAGGGAGAACGCCCCGAACAGCATCAGCCCGACGGCCACCACCACCAGCAGCCACGGCCCCGCGGGGGTCTGCGTCAGCGTGCGCAGGGTGTCGTCCACGCCCTTCGCCTGGGCCGGGTCGTAGCGCACGGCGGCGTGCACCGCGAATCCGCCCGCCGCGGCGAAGACCGTGCCGCGTGCCGCGCCGCCGGCCACGCCGAGCAGTTCGACGGCCCGGCGCCACTGGCGGGAGAGGCCGCTCAGGTTCATGTGCTTGCGGAACGTGCGCCGGACGGCCTGTACCGCGATGACGACTCCGCCCACGAGCAGGGCCGCGCCGACCGCGCCGACCAGCCACTGGCCGCCGGGCCAGCCGAGGGCCTTCGCCGTCACGTCGCGCGACTGCTCGTCGCCGGACCGGGCGCCGCCCGAGCCGGCCGCGAACGACAGGACCGAGCAGGCGGCGACGGCGTAGAAGACGGCCCGGGCCGCTGAGGCCAGCCGCTTCGTGGCCGCGTCGCCCTTCGGGCCCGCGGCGCCGAACGCGGCTTCGGACAACCGCCACAGCAGCATGCCGACCAGACCGATGCCGACGGCCCAGACGAGGAACGGCCCCAACGGCTTCCCGGCCAGTTCCTGCAACGCCCCCTGCCGGTCGGCCTCTTGTCCGCCACCGGTGCCGAGGCCGACGCGTACGGCCAGCAGCCCGGTCAGGGCGTAGAGCACGCCCCGGGCCACCAGCCCGCTGCGCGCCGTGACTTCGCGGGCGGTGCCGCCGCGGGAGACGGCGCGCACCCCTTGGTCGGCCACCGTGGAAGTCACCGGGCCGGCCCTCGTCCCGCGGGGCGCCGGACGTCCACCTCTATGTGCCGCATCCCTCAACCTTCCCCGTACGGTCGGTTCGTGAGTCTTCCGGGCAGCGCAAGCTGCCGTACCGGCCCGTCGGGCCTCGGCCGGGACGGGTGGGTACGGCAGCGGGGGGTACCGGTTCGGTGGCCCGCACACGACACCCGGGGGGAGGGGGTGCCGCGTGCGGGCGCCGATCCCGGTGGGCTGCCACACCGCTCGAAGCGCCAGCCCACCGACATCAAGCCGTATGGCCCGGATCCGGGGGCGCAAACACTGCACCGCCACTTTTCTTGTCCGGCCGACGGACGGGCCGGCCGCGTCGTCGGCCGCTTCAACCCGGCCGACCCGGGCAGAAGCCAGCAACGATCTTGCACCGACAGGGGGACGATGCGCCGATGACCATTCCGACCCGGCCCATACCGGGGCCCGTGCGACCGGCCGGGCGCAGGCCCCGGTTCAGCCTGCGTGCGACCGCGCTGTGGTTCGCCGCCGTGGCGCTGCTGGTGTGCGGCGCAGGGTTCGCCGTACGGATCCTGGCCGGGGCGGCCGCCGAGCACCCGGCCGCGGCCGCCCTCGCGGCGGCGGCCTGCGTCCCGGCCGGGTGGAGCTCGGTCCGTGCGGGGCGCCGGCTGCGGCTGCGCCGGGCGGCTCGCCGGGCCGCGCGGGCGCTGGACCGCGCGGCGGCCGAGGCCGTCGCACCGGAATGCGCGGCGCCGGAGCCCGTGGCGGTGGAGCCGGAGCCGGTGGCGCCCCAGGTGGCCATGGCCGGGACGGACTACGACGCGCTCGACGGCGACGCGTTCGAGGTGGCCGTCGCCGAGCTGTGCGAACGGGACGGCTGCCGGGACGTGAGCGTCGTCGGCGGCGCGGGGGACCTGGGCGCCGACATCGTCGCCACCGCCCCCGACGGGCGGCGCGTCGTCGTCCAGTGCAAGCGCTACTGCGCCACCAACAAGGTCGGATCGCAGGACCTCCAGCGCTTCGGCGGCACCTGCTACGCGGTCCACGAGGCCGACGTGGCCGCGGTCGTGACCACCGGCGACTTCACCGCCCCGGCGGCCGAGTACGCCGAGCAGTGCGGCATCCTCTGCTTCGACCGGCAGGCCCTGCACGCCTGGTCCGCCGGCACCGGCCCCGCCCCCTGGGACTGTGTCCCCGCCCCCGTCCGACCGCTGTAGCGGCCGGACGGAGAGCGAGGAAGTGTCAGAGGCGGGCGAGGATCGCGGTCAGCTGCCCGACTTCCGCCGACTGGTTCTTGACGACCTCGTCGGCCAGCTTCTTCGCGGCGGGGTCCTGGCCGTTGCGCTGTTCGGCGCGGGCCATCTCGATCGCCCCGTTGTGGTGCGCGATCATCAGGCGGGCGAACGCCTTGTCGAAGTCCGTGCCCCGGGCGGCGCCGAGGTCCTTCATGTCCTGGTCGGACATCATCCCGGCGGTGCCGGATCCCTCGTGCGCGCCGGAGCCGTGCTCCATCCCCGGCATGGCGCTGCCCGCTTCCGGCTTCCCCCAGGCCGCGAGCCAGGACCTCATGGTCCGGATCTCGGGGTCCTGTGCCGTCCGGATCGCGGCGGCGAGCGTCTTGATACCGGTGTCCCGGGCCCGTCCTTCCGCCAGCGCGGCCATCTCGACGGCCTGCTGGTGGTGCGGGATCATCGCTTGCGCGAACGTGACGTCCGCGGCGCCGAACGCCGCCCGGGTGGCGCTGGGTGCGCCGTGCTCCATACCGTTCATCGTGCTGCCGCCGCCCCCGCAGGCGGCGAGGAGCAGCCCGGCGGCGGTCGTGGTGGCGGCGAGGGAGATGCGGCGCAGGGTGGTGCGCGGGGTGGTACTGGGCATGGTGAAACCTCGTGGTGTCTGATCTGCGGATGCGGACGGACGGGGTTCCGCGGGCAGGAGGGACCGGCCCGCGGCGGCGTTCGGCCTATATGCGCAGGATCGACAGCAGGGTGAGGTCGGGGGCCCGTGGCGGCGGGCGGGGGACCAGGCAGGTCACCGCGCCCGCGCGCCGATTCGCCGGTCCTTCGGTGCACCGGCGCAGGGCCGCGCGCACCAGCACGAGGAGGACGGCCGCGCCCAGCACGGCCAGGCACAGGGAGGCCATGTCCATGCCCGGAGCGTGCGGTGCCGCCCGGTCGCCGCGGTCCGGGCCGGAGGCCGCCATCGCGGCCGGTGCGTGCGCGGACGGGTGGGCGGTCTGGTGGGCGGACGGGCTGTCGGGATGGCCGGTCGTGTGCATCACGAAGACACCGAGCGCGAGCACGACGATCAGCAGCAGCTGCCCCCAGGCACCCGCCGCCCGACCGCTCCGGCTCACGCTCACGCTCCGACCTCCCGCGCCCGACGATACCGTCCACGGCCGTCGGCGGGGGCGCGGCGTACGGGTGGGGGGAGCCGCGTGAGGCCGACCGTGTGCGGCGTCAGGCCATCCAGAAGAAGACGGCCGTCATGCGCTTCTCCTCCAGGGTGGTGCCGCAGTAAGCCGTGGCCGTGTGGATCAGATTGGCGGAGTAGAGGAGCAGACGGTTGGCCTTGTGGGGGACGCGGACGTCCTCCACGAAGGATTCGGGGGAGACGAAGCGGGTGCCGAGGGCGTCGACCAGGTTGTTGTGCGGGGCGGCCACCTGGTTGCCGCCGAGGCTGCCGCCCGCCAGCTGCTGGCGGTAGAAGCTCGTGCCGTAGTCCTTGGGCACCGAGGGGTTGAGGTAGAGCACGGCCGCGTAGCGGCACAGGGAGCGGGAGTCCGTGTGGGGGCGGGGCTCGCACTCGCCCGCGCCGACGACCTGGACGCAGTTGTGGTTGAAGGTACCGCCCCCGGAGGGCTGTTCGGCCCAGATCTTCGGGGCGCCGGTCGCCTTGCGCACCAGCCGTTCCACGTGCGCCAGTTCGGCCGGCTCCAGCGCGGGCATCGTGCGCAGGCCCGGCCAGCTCTCCGGCTTGTGGGGGTAGCCCTCCGTCCAGTCGTTCCTGGTCAGGCAGCGCTGCCGGACGGCGTCCGGGTCCGGCAGCACGTCGTCGAGTATCCAGTAGTCGCGGCCGCGCGTCGGCTTGCGGTACGGGAGTACGGGGAGGGGTGGGGGTCGTAGAGACATGGATGGGAACGTAGTTGCCGGACCGGCGGGGCTCGCCAGGGAAGCGGTCAACCTTGGGTCAAGGGTTCCTCATACGGACGGCCGCCGTGCAGTTCCAGCGGGCCGGTGCCCTCGGCCAGCGCGGTCAGGCAGGCCTCGATCTGCCGGCGCAGCAGGGGTTTGACGAACGCAGCTCGCCCCGGGCCGCGGTGCGCCAGCTCAGCAGCTCGCTGGACGGCAGCCGGACGGCGCCGAGTTCGGCCGGGCTCAGCACACCGCCGTCGTAGAGGAACCGGATGCGGGCCGGCCGTCCCTGCTTGTGGGCCCAGTTGACGGCGAGCAGCCGCCCGGGGGCCCGGTCCAGGCCGGTCTCCTCGCGTACCTCGCGGGCGGCGGCGGCCCGCGGGGTCTCGCCGATGTCACTGTCGACGCCGCCGCCGGGCAGGATCCAGCGGCCCGGCCTGCCGTAGGCGGGACGCACCAGCAGGACGCGGCCGTCCCGGTCGGTGAACAGCACGCTCGCCGCGGTGACGGCTTTCGGGCGCGCCGCGCGGTGTCCGGCGGCGTCGAAGGCGCCCGCGTGTTCCAGTTCGGCCCGGCGGGCGGGGTCGAGCCCGGCGGGCGAGCCGGGTTGGGGGCTCGCGTCGGCCAAGTGCGCGAAGGAACCGGCGTACAGGGCGGCCAGTGCGGCGCGCAGCCGGTGGGCGGCGCGGGCGGGGAGCCGCTCGCATGCCTCCTCGGGCGTCAGCCAGTGCGCCCCGGCGGCCTCGCCGCCGGCCACGGAGACCGAGGCGGCCTGCCCGGGAGTGAGCGGTCCGACGAGATGCAGGTGCGCGACGAGGGACCGGCCGAGCGCGCCGGGCCGGCAGGAGTCGACGGCGAGCAGCCGGCCGGCCGGCGCCGCCAGGCCCAGCTCCTCCCGCAGCCGCCGGGCCAGCCCTTCCTCGGGGGTCTCGGTGTCCGTGACCGCGCCGCCGGGCAGTTCGGCGCCGTTCCCGTGCGCGGCGGTCAGTACGAGGACCCGCCCGCGGGCGTCCAGGACGATGCCGGTCGCGGTGACGAGCGGGGCGCGCTGGGCGGCGCGGTCCGCGCGCGGGTCACCGGGGGAGGGGCGGTCGGGCACTCGGTCTCCCGGGTGAGAAGGGCAGGGGCCGCACCATTGTGGGCGCCCCGCGGCCGCGGGGCGGTCAGGCGCGGGCCAGCAGCATGCCGCCCATCGTCACCATCGTGGCCGCGACGAGCCCGTCCAGGACCCGCCAGGCCGCCGGGCGGGCCAGCAGGCCGCTCAGCAGGCGCGCGCCGTAGCCCAGGGTGGCGAACCACGTCAGGCTGGCCACCCCGGCGCCGATGCCGAAGGCCCACCGCAGGTCCCCGCGGTCGGCGGCGAGGGAGCCCAGCAGCAGGACGGTGTCCAGGTACACGTGCGGGTTGAGCCAGGTCATGGCCAGGCAGGTCAGTACGGCCCGGCGGGCGGAGCCGGCGGAGCCGCCGTCCGTGCTCAGGGCGGCGCCCGGCACGGGCCGCAGTACCCGGCGGGCCGCGAGGACCCCGTAGCAGATCAGGAAGCCGCCTCCGGCGAGGGCGACGACCGTGAGCGCGGCGGGCCAGGCGGTGACGAAGGCGCCGACGCCGGCGACGCCGAGGACGATGAGGACCAGATCGGAGACGGCACAGATGGCCACGACCGGGAGGACGGCGTGCCGGCGCGCTCCCTGCCGCAGGACGAAGGCGTTCTGCGCGCCGATGGCGACGATGAGGGAAAGGCCGGTGCCGAAGCCCGCCAGGGCCGCTGTGGTGATGCCGGGTGTCATGTGTCCGACCGTAGGCGGCGATGCTCATGCAGTACAGCTAAAGATTTTTACGTAGCATTAGCGCTCGTGATGGACGAACTTCCCCTCGAACAGGTACGGACGCTGCTGGCGGTGGTCGACGAAGGCACCTTCGATGCGGCCGCCGCCGCCCTGCACGTCACGCCCTCCGCCGTCAGCCAGCGCGTCAAGGCCCTGGAGCAGCGCACGGGCCGGGTGCTGCTGATGCGGACCAAACCGGTACGGGTCACGGAATCCGGGCAGGTGGTGGTCCGCTTCGCGCGCCAGCTGGCCCGGCTGGAGCGCGACGCCCGCGCCGAGCTGGGCATGGGCAGCGCCGAGGGGCGGGGCCCGGTGCGGCTCCCGATAGCGGTCAACGCGGACTCGCTGGCCACCTGGTTCCTGCCGGCCCTGACGCGGGTCCCGCAGGACCCGCCGGTCTGCTTCGAGCTGCACCGCGAGGACGAGTCGCACACGACGGCGCTGCTGCGGGAGGGCCAGGTGATGGCGGCGGTGACCTCCTCGCCCGATCCGGTGGCGGGCTGCACGGTACGGGCGCTGGGCCTCGCCCGGTACCTGCCGGTGGCGAGCCCCGCCTTCGTGGCCCGGTACCTGGCCGGCTCGCGCCCCCTGGCGGATCGGCTGGGCGGGGCGCCGGCGATCGTCTTCGACCGCCGGGACGAATTGCAGGACCGGTTCGTACGGTCGCTCGCCGGTCCCGGCGCGCCGGAGGCCGAGGCCGCTCCCGCCCGGCACCACGTGCCGACCTCGGAGGGCTTCCGCGACGCGGTGGCGGCGGGGCTCGGCTGGGGGATGGTGCCGCAGCCGCAGGCGGAGCCCCTGCTGCGGAGGGGGGAGCTGGTCCTGCTCACGCCGCGCAGAACCATGGACGTGCCGCTGTACTGGCAGCAGTGGAAACTGGACTCGCCCGCGCTGGCGGCCGTCGCGGCGGTGATCGCCGAGGCGGCGGCGGAGGCGCTGCTGCCCGCGGACCCGACGCCTTAGGGTGGGCGCCATGGACTCCTACACGATCGGCCAGGCGGCCCGGCTGCTCGGCGTGAGCGTCGACACGGCGCGCCGCTGGGCCGACGCCGAGCGGTTCCCGACCCGGCGCGACGGGCTCCGGCGGATGGTCGACGGCCCCGACCTCGCGGCCTTCTGCGTGGAACTGGCGCGGGAGGGGGCGGACGGCGACGAGACCCCTTACACCTCGGCGCGCAACGCCTTTCCGGGCATCGTCACCGCGGTGAAGCTCGGCACCGTCGACGCGCAGGTGGAGATCCAGGCCGGACCGCACCGCGTGGTGTCCCTGCTGACGCGGGAAGCGGTGGAGGAGCTCGGCCTGGAGGTCGGGGCCCGGGCCGTCGCCCGCGTCAAGTCGACCAGCGTCTTCGTCGACCGGGCCTGACCGCGCCCCGGTTCCGCGTCACGGGTGAGGGCGCGGGCGCGGGGCGGCGGTAGGGCGTGCGGCGGCGGTGGCAGACTGGCCGCTGATCCGCCGAAGGGAAGTAACCCGTTGTCCATGTTCAGCAGCCTGCGCCGGGCCGTGCGCCGCGGCTACCGCCGGGCCGTCGACCTCAGCCACCCGGCCCGCTCCCCGCTCGGCAGCGCGGTCGTCAACTGCGTGGTCTACCGCGACGGCGTCCGCCAGGACGGCTGCGCCAACGCGGAGGAGGCGCTGCGCCGGGTCCGCAAGCACGGCGACGGCTTCGTCTGGATCGGTCTGCACGAGCCGCCCCAGGAGGAACTCGCGGGGCTCGCGGAGCTGTTCGGGCTGCACCCCCTCGCGGTCGAGGACGCCGTGAACGCGCACCAGCGGCCCAAGGTGGAACGCTACGACGACACCCTCTTCGCGGTCTTCAAGACGGTCCGCTACGTCGAGCACGAAGAGCTGACGGCGACCAGCGAGGTCGTCGAGACCGGCGAGCTGATGGCCTTCACCGGCGAGGACTTCGTGATCACCATCCGGCACGGCGGACAGGGCACCCTCGGACCCGTCCGCGAGGCCCTCGAAGCCGCACCCGAGCAGCTCGCCAAGGGGCCGGCCGCGGTCCTGCACGCGATGGCCGATCACGTGGTGGACGACTACGTGGCCGTCACGGACGCCGTGCAGAGCGACATGGACGCCGTCGAGACCGCCGTGTTCAGCGAGAACGGGGCCGGCGGCGACGCCGGCCGGATCTACCAGCTCAAGCGCGAACTGCTCGAACTGCGCCGGGCGGTGGCCCCCTTGGCCCGGCCGCTCCAGCAGCTGGCCACGCAGCCGATACCGGTGATCCCGCCCGAGGTCCGCGCCTACTTCCGCGACGTGGCCGACCACCTCTCCCGGGCCACCGAGCAGATCGGCTCCTACGACTCCCTCCTCGATTCGATCCTCCAGGCCCACCTCGCGCAAGTGACCGTCGCCCAGAACGAGGACATGCGCAAGATCACGGCCTGGGCGGCGATCGTCGCCGTCCCGACCATGGTCTGCGGGGTCTACGGGATGAACTTCGACCACATGCCGGAAACGCACTGGATGTACGGCTATCCGATCGTCCTCGTCGTCATGGCGCTCGCCTGCTACGTCATCTACCGCGGCTTCCGGCGCAACGGCTGGCTCTGATCCGCGCCCCGGCCGGTAACAAACCTCGCGCACCGGAGGCTGGAGATCGGCTGGACCTTCCCGGGAGCTGCCTGCCGGCGCACGGGCGTGAACGCCGAGGCCGAGCTGCTCATGCTGGGCCGTGCCTTCGAGACGCTGGGCACGAACCGGGTCGAGTTCCTCACCGATGTCCGCAACAGCGCCTCGCGGGCGGCCGGATCCCGGCTCGGAGCCAGGCTCGAAGGCGTCCTGCGCAGCCACATGGTGATGCGGGACGGCTGGGTCCGCGACTCCGCGCTGTACGCGTTGACGCGCGCCGAATGGCCCGAGGCGAAGCGGGCCATGACCGCCCGCCTCGCCGCACCGGCCCGCGCGGCGGCGCCGCGCGGGGCTGAGCGGCCGCAGCCGGGCGCCAACCGACGGGCGCCGCTCAGCGGCCCCGGGCGGCGGCCAGGCTCATCAGCACCAGCGGCTGCGACGTCGGCCGGGCCGAGCCGCCCGCCGGCTCCAGCGTCAGCCCGACCGCGGTCGCCCGGCCCACCGGGCCGTTCATCAGGGTGCCGCCGTCGCCCGGGACGAGACCGGCCGGACGCATCCCCCCGCCGTCCGCGAACCACAGCTGGTACGTCTTGCCCGCCGGGGCGGCCGGCAGCCCGGAGCTCAGGAACGCCGCCTGGTTGCGCGCCTCGCTGACCACCACGGTCGCCCGCGCGCCGGACACCGTGCGGCCGGTCACCGTGCGGGCGTCGGGAGCGGCGATGACGTCGGTCAGGTCCCGCAGGTCGTGCACCGCCCTGGCGGCCTCCCGGGCCTGCTCCCGCTGCCACAGGGCCGTGCCGCCCAACGCCAGTGCCCCGGCCAGGCAGGCCGCGAGGGCCAGCGGGAGCGCCCGTCTGCGCAGGGCCACGATGCCCCGCCGGGGCGGGGGCTGCTGGCGCACCGAGTCGATGCGGGCCAGCACCTCGGCCCGCATCCCAGGGGGCGGCGCCAGGGCGACCGCCGAACCCAGCCGGGCCGCCGTGGCGGCGAACTCCCCCACCTCCTGCGCGCACAGCGGGCAGGAGGGCAGGTGGCGCGCGAACGCCTCCCGTTCCTCGGGGTCCAGCGCGTCCAGGGCGTAGGCGCCGGACAGCGCGTGCAACTGGTCGGTGCCGCTGATCATGCGGTGACTCCCATGCAGTCGCGCAGCCGGATCAGCCCGTCGCGCAGCCGTGTCTTGACCGTGGGGAGCGGGGTGCTCAGGGTCTCGGCGACCTCGCGGTAGGTGAGCCCGCCGTAGTAGGCGAGGTGGACGGCCTGCCGCTGGAGCTCGGTGAGCCCGCGCACGCAGCGGCGCACCTGCTCGCTCTCCAGCCTGATCTCCACCCGCTCGCTCACCTCGTCATAGGCGCGCGTGTGCTCGCGCGCCGCGTTGTCCTGCTCGCGGGCCGTCGCGGCCTGCGCCGAGCGGACCCGGTCCACCGCCCGGCGGTGGGCGATCGTCATCACCCAGGTCATCACGCTGCCCTTGTCGGGCCGGTAGCGCGGCGCCTGGCGCCAGACCTCGATCAGCACCTCCTGCGTCACCTCCTCCGACTGGGCGCGGTCGCGCAGGACCCTGACGACGATCCCGTGGACGGGGCCGGCGATCACCTCGTACAACGCGGCGAAGGCGTCCTGGTCGCCGCGTGCGATCAGCTCCATCAGGGCGGGCAGGTCGGGCCCGGAGCGTTCCCGGGGCCCGCCGAAGGTCACCGGCTGCTGGTGCACGCGGGCCTCCTTCGCCGGCCGGAGCGGGCGTTTCGCGAACGGGTCATGGCGGGTCGTCCTCCGGAGTGGGCGGTTGCTCGGGTCCTCCACCAGCATTCGGAGCGGAGGCCCGCCGCGGATTGGATTGCTCCGGAAATGACAACGGGGGTTTTCGCCGCGCGCGTTATCTGGTAGGAAAGTTTCCTAACGGAATCGGAAGCCTCAACCCCCGTATGGAGGCCTTGTGTTCGCCCCCCACCGCAAGAGCAAGACCGTCGCCGTGGGCGCCCTCCTGGGCGCCGCCCTGCTCGCCGTCCCCGTCGCCGCGCACGCCACCGCGGCCCCGGTCCCGGCCGCCGCCCTCCCCGCCACGGCCGCCAAGGCGAGCGGACTCGACGACCCGGCGAAGAAGGACATCGCCATGCAGATCGTCTCCAGCGCCGAGAACTCCTCGCTGGACTGGAAGGCGCAGTACAAGTACATCGAGGACATAGGCGACGGCCGCGGCTACACGGCCGGCATCATCGGCTTCTGCTCCGGCACCGGCGACATGCTCGACCTCGTCGAGTACTACACGCAGGTCAAGCCCGGCAACGTGCTCGCCAAGTACCTCCCGGCGCTGCGCAAGGTCGACGGCACCGACTCGCACAAGGGCCTGGACCCGAACTTCACCAAGGACTGGGCGAAGGCCGCCCAGGACACGGACTTCAAGAAGGCCCAGGACCACGAGCGCGACCGGGTGTACTTCGACCCCGCCGTCAAGCAGGGCAAGTCCGACGGGGTCGGCACGCTCGGCCAGTTCATGTACTACGACGCCATCGTCATGCACGGCGACGGCACCGACTCCACCAGCTTCCGCAACATCCGCAAGCGCGCCCTGACCAAGGCCAAGCCCCCGGCCCAGGGCGGCAGCGAGACCACCTGGCTGAACGCCTTCCTCGACGCCCGCGTCTGGGCGATGAAGCAGGAGGAGGCGCACAGCGACACCAGCCGAGTCGACACCGCCCAGCGGGTCTTCCTGAAGAAGGGCAACCTGAACCTCGACACCCCGCTCGACTGGAAGGTCTACGGGGACTCCTTCCACATCGGCTGAGCCACCCGCGGCGGCCCGGACCGGATGCCCCTCCCGGCCCGGGCCGCCCACCCCGCCAGCACCGCCACGGCCGCCAGCCCGTAAGCCACCTGCACCGTCGAAGCACCCAGCGCGGGCGCGGAAACGTACGCGGCGGCGCCCGCGACGGCCACCCCCAGCCACTCCGCGCGGCCGTCCAGCGCCACCAGCGCGACCAGCAGCAGCGCGTACCAGGAGTAGCCCGGGGTCATCAGCAAGAACGCGGTACCGGTCACGGTCAGGGCCGCGCTCCACGGCCGGAGCGGATCGCCGCGCCACCAGACGTACGCCACCACCGCCGCCATGCCGAGCGCCACGGCCGGGACCGCCCAGGACTCCGGGAGCACCAGCCGCAGCAGCGCGTACCGGCCCCCCGCGCCCGGGTCCTCGTACCCCTCCTCCTCGGCGTACCCGCCGAGGTACCCGAAGACGGACGAGCGGGACACGAGGACGTACGGCAGGTACACCAGCCCCACCACCGCGGCCGTCGGCAGCAGCACGGCCGCCGCGTCCCGCCACCGCCGTACGCCCGCCAGCGCTCCCGGCAGCAGCACGGCCGGCAGCAGCTTCGCGGCGACCGCCAGCCCGAACAGCGCCCCGCCCGCCACCCGGTGGCGCACCACCACCCCCAGCGCGGCCACCGACAGCAGCACCGCCGGCGTGTCCACGTGCGCGTTGTTCACGGCCTCCACCGCGACCGCCGGACACCACGCCCAGTACGCGGCCGTACGGGAATCCGCGCCCGCGCGCCGCCGGACCAGCAGCAGCGCCCCCGTCACGCCGAGCGCCGTCAGCGCGCCACCGGCCTGCAGCGCCTTGTGGCGCACCCCGGGCGGCGACAGGACGTGCACGAGGGCGAAGTACCCCTCGGCGACCGGCGGGTAGATCGTGTGCACGGCGGGCCGGTTGATGCGGGTGCACACCCCGGGCCCGAGCGCGGCCCGGTCCGGTCCCGCGCAGGCCGGCCCGCCGTGCGGGAACAGCCAGTCGTCGCGCAGCCCGCTCAGGGCCGGATCCGCCGGGGCGTGGTCGTACGGGGAGATCCCGGCGGCCTGGACCCGGCCGTCCCAGGCGTACCGGAAGGAGTCGGTACTGGTCAGCGGGGGCCCGGCCAGCCCGACCACCGCCACGGCCAGCGCGCCCGCCAGGACCAGCGGAACCACCCGCCGCCGCGGGACCCGGCGCAGCGACCACGCGGCCGCGCCGAACAGCAGCCAGGCGGCGGCGTACCACCGGGTGAGCCCCGCGGGGTCGGTCCGGTAGCCCTCGTCGCGGACGGCCGGCACGAGGACGGCGGTCAGTGCGGCGAGCAGCACCACGGTGAGGGCGGTCCAGGGGCCGGGGCGGCGGCGGGGCTCGTTCATCGGGCCAGCCTCCCAGCGGGAGCCCGCGCCCGGCGCGTGACCTGGCCCGACGTCCGCGTTTCGTAAGGAGTCGAACCGCCCGCGGGGCGCCCGGCGGCGGTGTGATGGGGGCATGACTCCCCAAGCCCCGCGCAGCCGTTGGCGGCGCGCGTCCCCTGCCGTCCGGCCGCCCCGGCCCTCCGGCCGGCTGGCGTCCTTCCCGGTCCGGCCGCCCTCCTTCTCCGGCCGGCTGCACGACGCCCGGACCGCCACCGCCGTCGGGCGGTGGCTCGGCGCGGCCTTCGCCGTCTGCTTCGTCACCGGCCTGATCAGCCACTACCTCCAGCACCCGCCGTCCTGGGCGGCGGACGCACTGCCCGCCCGGCCGGTCTGGGGCTACCGGCTCAGCCAGGGCCTGCACATCGCGACCGGACTCGCGGCGATCGTAATGCTGTTGGTCAAGCTGTGGACGGTCTACCCGAGGCTGTTCGTCCGGCCGCCGGTGCAGGGCGTACGGCACGCACTGGAACGGCTTTCGGTCGCCGTGCTGGTGGCGGCCGCGGTCCTGGAGGTGTTCACCGGGCTGCTCAACATCGGCGAGTGGTACCCGTGGCCCTTCGGGTTCATCCAGACGCACTTCGCGCTGGCCTGGGTCGCGACCGGCTCGATCCTCCTCCACATCGCGGTCAAGGCCCCCGACATCAAGGCCCATTGGAGTCGCCGCTCGGCCGGGACGCCGGAACTCCCGGCCGCCGACGGACCCGACCGGCGCGCGCTGCTCCTCGGTGCCGGCGCCGCCGTCGGCGTCGTCACCCTCACCACCGTCGGACAGGCGTTCACCCCGCTCAAGAGGCTGGACCTGCTCGCGCCCCGGCACCCCGACGCCGGGCAGACGGGAGTGCCGGTGAACCGGACGGCCGCGGCCGCCGGGATCACCGCCGAGGCACTGGAGGACTGGCGGCTGGAGGTGATCGGCCCGGCTCCCTACCGGCTGACGCTGGACCAGCTCCGCGCGCTGCCGCGGACCTCCGCCCGGCTTCCCATGGCCTGCGTCGAAGGCTGGAGCGTGGACGCCCACTGGAGCGGGGTGCGGATCAGGGACCTGCTCGCCCGGGCCGGCGCACCGCCCGGCGCCGGGCTGCGGGTCACCTCGCTGGAGGCCAACGGCGCCTACCGGGTGATGGAGATGGGCCGCGACTACGCCGAGGACCCGCTGACCCTGCTCGCCCTGGAACTCGGCGGACAGGTGCTCTCCCCGGACCACGGCTATCCCGCGCGGATCATCGCCCCCAACCGGCCGGGCGTGCTCCAGACCAAGTGGGTCACCCGCCTGGAGGTGCTGTGAAGACCTACCGGTACGCCCTCGGCGCCCTCGGGCTGCTGTCGATCGCCGTCGGGGCCCGGCTGGTGGCCGCGCTGCCCGATCCCCTCGACGTACTCGTCTGGCTCGGCGGGGCCCTCGTCCTGCACGACGCGCTGATCGCCCCGCTGGTGCTGGGCGCCGGCCTGCTGCTGGCGGCGCTGCCCGCGCGGAGGCTGCTGCGCGGGGCGCTGCTCACCGGCGGTGCGGTGGTGCTGATCACGCTTCCGCTGCTACTGCGGCCGGGGGGCACCGCCAACCCGTCGGCGCTGCCCCTCCCGTACGGGCGGAACCTGCTGCTGGTCCTGGGGGCGGTGGCCGTGGTGACGGCGCTCCTCGCGGCGGTCTCGGCGGCCCGCTCCCGCGCCCGCCGCTGACGGGCGACGTGACGGACCCCGGGCGTACGTCCGTATGCTCGGGGGCCGTGATGAGACTGGAGCGGCTGAGGGCGGACCACGCGGACGCCCTGCTGGCCTTCGAGCGGGAGAACCGGGCCTACTTCGCGCGCACCGTGCCGGACCGGGGCGACGCGTACTTCGCCGGCTTCCCGGCCCGGCACCGTGCCCTCCTCGCCGAACAGGACGCGGGCACCTGCCACTTCCACCTCGTGTTCGAGTACGACGGGCGGCCGGCCGGCCGGATCAACCTCGTGGACGTCCAGGACGGGAGCGCCGAACTCGGCTACCGGATCGGCGAGAAGTCGGCCGGCCGGGGCCTGGCCACGGCGGCGGTCGGCGAGATCCGCCGGCTGGCCGCGGGCCCGTACGGGCTGCGCGCACTGACCGCCGTCACCACCCTCGACAACCCGGCCTCCATGGCCGTGCTCGCCCGCAACGGCTTCACCGTCGCCGGGGAGACCCTCATCGACGGCCGCCCGGCCGTCCGTCACGCCCTCCGCCTCCCGGCCGGCCCCTGAACGTCCGGCCCGCCCAAGGGCGTAGGGCGGTGACCGGCCTCCGTTTTGGCCGACCGCAGAGCGCTCGGACGGTCCGCGGAGCGGGTGGTGCGTGACCTGGCCGCCGGGGGCCGGCCGGGCCCCTGCGCGGCGGGAACGGGCCGGCTGCCTACGGCCGGGGGCGGGCCGGCGCGGTGGCCGCGGGGCGGTCGACTCCGTGAACGCCCGATCCGCCCGTCGCCGCGGGCCGGACCGGACCGGGGCTACGGGCGGGACGGCCGGCGCGGCGGGCAGGTGCGGGTCAGTTCCACGAACACCCGGCCCCGCGCCGACCAGCGCTCCGACGGCGCCCAGCCGGAGGCCGCCGCGTGCGCGGCCAGCGCCCCGGCGCCGACGCGCGCCCACGGGAACGGGGAGCCGAGGCCGCCGCGCCCGTCCGCGACCCGGACCTCGCAGCGCTCGTCCACCTCCACCTCCGCGCACTCGACCACCAGCGTGCCCCTCCGGGCCAGCACCTCGGCCATCCGGCGCAGCAGCGCCGCCGGGTCGCCGCCGATCCCGATGTTCCCGTCGATCAGCAGGGCGGTGTCCCAACGGCCCTCCCCGGGAAGGGAGTCGAAGACCGACCGGTGCAGTGCCGTACCGCCCGACCGGGCCGTACGGGCCACCGCCTCCGGGCTGACGTCGATCCCCAGGGAGCGGTGCCCCCGGGCGGCCAGCGCCGACACCAGCCGGCCGGGACCGCAGCCGATGTCCAGCACCGTTCCCCGGCAGCGGTCCAGCACCGTCCGGTCCGCCCCGTCGGGCTCCTCGCACCAGCGCTCCACGTCCAGCGGCAACAGCCAGCCGTCCCCGCGCCGCAGGAACAGCGGACCCCGGCCGCTGCGCAGCGCGACCGTGTACGGGTCCGCCGACCAGGCCGCGACCGCCCCCGGCGCGCTCATCGGCGGGCCGCCGGGGCGAGCTGCGCCAGCCGGGCCGCGAAGGCACCCGCCGGGGCGCGGGCCGCCACCAGCCGGGCGTCCTCGGCGGTGTCCACGTCCCGCAGCACCGGCAGCCGCCCGATCCGCAGCCCGGCCGCGCGCAGCCGCCCGTACTGGACGGCGCCCGTCTCGGACACGGACATCGGTACGCCGCGCAGCAGCGCCGGATCCGCAGTCGCCAGACCCAGCGCCCAGAAACCCCCGTCGGCGGCCGGCCCGAACCACGCGTCGCGCTCCGACCAGTCGACCGTCAGCAGTTCGGGGGTGACCTGCGGGGTGTCCATGCCGATCAGCAGCGCGGGTCCGGCGCAGCCCGCGAAGGCGGCCGCGAGCCGCTCGTCGAGGCCTCCGGCCACCTGCGGCACCACCTCGAACCCGGGCGGCAGCCACGGACCGGGCCGCCCCTCCAGTACGAGCACCCGCCGCTCTGCGGGGGTCCGGGCCACTGCCTCCAGGGTGTCCGCCAGCGCGGCCTCCGCCAGCGCGGCCGCCTCGGCGGGGGTGAAGGGCGGGGTCAGCCGGGTCTTGACCCGGCCCGGCAGGGGTTCCTTGGCGATCACCAGCAGCGTACTCACCGGGCACCCCCGGCCACCGGGCGGCCGCCGGCGGGCTGTGCCAGCACCCGGCTCATGTCCCGGACGGCCTGCCAGGTGCCTCGCCAGGTGCCGGTCACCTTCGACTTCCCGGACCGGGGCAGGTAGGGCACGTCCACCTCCCGGACCCGCCACCCGGCGTCCGCCGCCCGCACCACCATCTCGAGCGGGTACCCGGAGCGCCGGTCGGTCAGGTCCAGTCCCAGCAGGCCGGTCCGCCGGGCGGCGCGCATCGGGCCCAGGTCGCGCAGCTCCAGGCCGGTCCGGCGGCGCAGCATCCGGGCCAGCGCCAGGTTCCCGGCCCGGGCGTGCACGGGCCAGGCACCGCGGCCCTGCGGACGGCGCCGGCCCAGCACCAGATCGGCCTCACCGGCGGCCACCGAAGCCGCGAACCCGGTCAGCAGCCCCGGGTCCAGGGAGGCGTCGCAGTCGCAGAAGCAGACGATGTCCGCCTCGGCGGCGAGCAGCCCGGCATGGCAGGCGGCGCCGAACCCGCGCCGCTCCTCGCGCACCACGGTGGCGCCGAGCGCCCGGGCGATCCCGGCCGAGCCGTCGGTGGAACCGTTGTCCACGACCAGCGCCCGCCAGCCGGCGGGAATGCGGTCCAGCACCCAGGGCAGGGCTTCGGCCTCGTTGAGACAGGGGAGTACGACGTCTACGGTCGCGGTCATGGTCACGCGATCACCGTAGAAAGCGGAAGGCCACGTTGGGGCCCGGGAGTCCTTACGAAACGCGGACGTCACCCTCACCCGCAGGGCCGGCGCCCCCGTAGCCGGGCCCCGGATGGGAGGCTGAACGCCATGAGTATGGAAGCGCCCCCCGCCCGGATCCTCGTCGTGGACGACGACCCGACCGTCTCCGAGGTCGTCGCCCAGTACCTGCGGCGCGCCGGGTTCGCCGTGGAGGAGGCCGGTGACGGACCGTCCGCCCTGGACCTCGCCGGGCGCGCCCGCCCCGATCTGGTGGTCCTGGACCTGATGCTGCCGGGGCTGGACGGGCTGGAGGTGTGCCGGAGGCTGCGCCTGGCCGGTCCGGTACCGGTGATCATGCTGACCGCCCGGGGCGACGAGGACGACCGGATCGCGGGCCTGGAGGTGGGCGCGGACGACTACGTCACCAAACCGTTCAGCCCGCGCGAGCTGGTGCTGCGCGTGACGTCCGTCCTGCGGCGCAGCCGCGCCGCCGGGCCGGCCGGAGTGCCGGAGGTCCTCGCGGGCGCCGGGCTCGCGCTCGACCCCGCGACCCACCGCGCCACCAAGGACGGACGGGAACTCACCCTGACCCTGCGGGAGTTCGACCTGCTCGCGCACTTCCTGCGGCACCCCGGGCGGGCGCACGGCAGGGAGGAGCTGATGCGCGGGGTGTGGGGCTGGGACTTCGGCGACCTGTCGACGGTGACCGTGCACGTACGGCGGCTGCGCGCGAAGATCGAGACCGACCCGGGGCGGCCACGGCTGATCCAGACGGTGTGGGGGGTCGGCTACCGATTCGATCCCGACGGGGCCGCGGAGCCGGCTCCCACGGGAACGGGGGAGCCGGCATGAACGACATCCTGCTGATCGCGCTGTTCGCACTCGGCGGGGCCGCCTGTGCCGGGGTGCTCGGTGCGGGCGTCCTGCGGCTGGTGCGGCACCGCTCGGCCGCCGTCTCGCTCACGGTCATCGCCGCCGTCACGGTCACCGCGATGCTGGCCGGAACCCTCGCCGTCGCCCAGGCCATGTTCCTGTCCCCGCACGACCTCGGCGTGGTGACGCTGGTCGCGGCGATGGCGGCGGTGGTCTCCCTGGCGACCGCGCTCGTGCTGGGGCGGTGGGTGGTCGCCCGCAGCCGGGAACTGTCGCTCGCGGCACGCGACTTCGGTGACGGCGGCAGCTTCGCGGCGCCGTCCGGGCAGACCACCGCCGAACTGGACGCGCTGGCCCGCGAGCTGGCGGCGACCAGCGCGAAGCTGGCCGCCTCCCGGGAGCGGGAGCGCGCGCTGGAGGCCTCGCGGCGGGAGCTGGTGGCCTGGATCTCGCACGACCTGCGGACCCCGCTGGCCGGACTGCGGGCCATGTCGGAGGCGCTGGAGGACGGCATGGCCGCCGACCCGGCCCGCTACCACCGGCAGATCCGCACCGAGGTGGAGCGGCTGAACTCGATGGTCGGGGACCTGTTCGAGCTGTCCCGGATCCACGCGGGCGCACTCGGCCTGACCCCGAGCCGAATGTCGGTGTACGACCTGGTCGGGGACGCGCTGTCGGGGGTGGACCCGCTGGCGCGCGAGCACGGGGTCCGGCTGGTGGGGGACACCGTGGAGCGGGTGCCGGTGGAGGTGGACGGCAAGGAGATGACCCGGGTCCTGGCGAACCTGCTGGTCAACGCGATCCGGCACACCCCGGCCGACGGGACCGTCGCGATCGCCGCCGAACGGCAGGCCGGGGCGGTCGTCCTGTCCGTCACGGACGGCTGCGGCGGCATCGCGGCCGAGGACCTGCCCCGGGTCTTCGACACGGGCTGGCGCGGCACGACCGCCCGCACGCCCCCGGCCGGAGCGGGCCTGGGCCTCGCCATCGTCCGCGGCATCGTCGAGGCCCACGCCGGCCGCACCACGGTCCACAACGTCCCGGGCGGCTGCCGCTTCGAGGTGACCCTCCCGCTCCCGGCGTGACCCCGCCCGCGGAGGGCAATGCACCCCGGTGTCCGCGGGCCCCGGGCCGGCCCGGAGGGGGTTTCCCGCCGGTGGGCGCCGGCCCCACATGACGCCCGAGCAGGGCTGGGCCCCGTGGCACCCACGGCTACCGATGGCGGTGCCCGCGAGACCCGCGGCAGCCGCTCGCCCCGGTGCCCCAGCGGGTGCCGGAGCGCCCGAGCGCGCCGGGCGCTCCGGCGCGGCCCGGCCGGGGCCACCTCCTGCCGGTAGCGGCGGGTCCCGGTTCGTGCGGGCAGGGCTGGGCCTCGTCGTGCCCCTTCGATGGCGGTCCCGGGCCCGCAAGGCCCGGGGTGCCCGGGCGGTGTCTGCGCGGGCCCCGGATCGTGCCCCCAGGCTCGCGAGGCCTCGCACCGCGTCTCGCCCGGTGGCCCAGCGGGTGCCGGAGCGCCCGCGCGCGCCGGGCGCGGGGGCAGTGCGGCCCGGCCTGGGCCGCCTTCGTACGGTGGCCGCGGGCCTCGGATCGTGCCCATAGGCCCGCAAGGCCCGGTGCGTCTCGCCCCGGAGCCCCCGGCGGCGTCGGTGTGCCCGAGCGCCCGGCGCGGCGGGCAGTGTGCCCCGGCCGGGAAGACCTTCTGCCGGTAGCCGGGTAGCCGGGTAGCCGGGTAGCCGGTAGCCGAAGTGGCGCGGGCCCCCGGGCAGAGCTGGGCTCAGCCCTGCCGGAGCGGGCCTCCCGCTCCTGGGGGCTGCCGGGCGGGCTGGGAGCCGGCCCGGCCGGGTGGGTCGACGTCTGGCGGTGCGCGGCGCCGGCCGGTTCCCGGAGGTCGCCCGCCCAGGGCTCAGGTAGGGCGCTGGGGGGCGTGGGCGAATTCCGTCATGCCCTTCTCGAAGGGGACCTCCGGGTGCCAGCCCAGGTCCGCGCGGAGGCGGCGCGAGTCGGCCGTGATGTGCCGGACGTCGCCCAGGCGGAACTCGCCCGTCACGACCGGCTCCGGGCCGCCGTGCGCGGCCGCCAGGGCCGAGGCCATCTCGCCGACCGTGTGCGGCTCGCCGCTGCCCGTGTTGTACGGGGTGCAGGCCCCCGCCGGGGGCCCACCCGCGGAGCCCAGCGCCTCCAGGGCCACCACGTTGGCCGCCGCGACGTCCCCGACGTGGACGAAGTCGCGCCGCTGGGCCCCGTCCTCGAAGACCCGCGGCGCCTCGCCCCTGGCCAGTGCCGACCGGAAGAAGGAGGCCACCCCGGCGTACGGGGTGTCGCGGGGCATTCCCGGCCCGTACACGTTGTGGTAGCGCAGCGACACCGCCCGGCCGTCCACGCACCGCGCCCACGCGGCCGCCAGGTGCTCCTGGGCCAGCTTCGTGGTCGCGTACACGTTGCGCGGGTCGGCCGGCGCGTCCTCGTCCACCAGGCCCGGCGCGAGCTCCGCTCCGCAGGCGGGGCAGCGCGGCTCGAAGCGGCCCCCGGACAGGTCCGCGGCCCGGCGCGGCCCGGGCCGCACGACGCCGTGGCGGGGGCACTCGTAGCGGCCCTCCCCGTAGACCACCATCGAACCGGCGAGGACGAGTCCGCGGACTCCGCTTTCGGCCATCGCCGCGAGCAGGACCGCCGTCCCCAGGTCATTGGCCCCGACATAGGCGGGCGCGTCGGCGAAGTCCTTGCCGAGCCCGACCATCGCGGCCTGGTGGCATACGGCGTCCACCCCGCGCAGGGCCGCCCGTACGGCATCGGGATCCCGCACGTCGGCCCGTACGAAATCGGGCCCCGGCGGTTGTTCCGGGACGGGATGGGCGGCCGGCAGCAGGGCGTCGAGGACCACGGGGCGGTGCCCGCGCCGGCGCAGGGCCGTGACGATGTGCGAGCCGATGAACCCGGCTCCTCCGGTGACGAGTACGCGCATGCACCGGACGCTACGGATCCCGCCGCCCCGCCGGCGGCTCCGGCGCGGCGCCGTAAGGGTTCCGTCACTTCTCCGCAGCCTCCGCGGCGGCCGGCGGCCGGGATCACGGAAGCCTCAACTCCCTTTGCCCCCAAGGGATCCGGCGCATCTTCGCACCCCCCGAGTGGCTTGAGGGCGCTGTAAGAAGGGCATAAGTCCGGCCTGGGGTCGCTCCTGCGGGAGGAGTGGCCGAATCCGCTCCCTGGGGGGACCCGTGCACTACTACACGGACATTCTCAAGCGCTACGCGGACTTCCAAGGCCGGGCCCGCCGGCAGGAGTACTGGATGTTCGTCCTGTGGAACATCCCGGTCGTCGTCGTCCTCATGGTCATCGACTTCGCGCTCGACAGCTACCCCGTCATCACCTGGATCTACAGCCTCGCCGTCCTGCTGCCCAGCCTGGGCGTCTCCGTGCGCCGGCTGCACGACACCGGCAAGTCCGGCTGGTGGTACCTGATCAGCCTGATCCCCTTCATCGGCGGGATCTGGCTGCTCGTCCTCATGGCCACCGAGGGGAACCCCGGCTCGAACCAGTACGGGCCGGACCCCAAGCAGGTCGTCGCCGCCTGACCCGCGCCCCCACCGCACCGCGCGTTCCGAGCGCCGCCGCCGGCTGGAAACAGCCGGAGGCGGCGCTTTCGCGCGAGGGTGACATGTCTCTCGTGACCTCGCGGCCGGGGGGCTGTCCGGAGCGGCCCGATCACGAGATATCTTGATGTCGAGCAATGTTGCAGACGAGAGACGCAGACTGTGGAGCGGAGCATCCGGTGACTGACTCGACCATCATCTACACGCACACTGACGAGGCCCCGGCCCTCGCGACGTATTCGTTCCTGCCTGTGGTCCAGGCATACGCGTCGACGGCCGGTGTGAACGTCGAGACCCGTGACATCTCCCTGGCCGGTCGGATCATCGCCAGCTTCCCCGAGCACCTGGAAGAGGGGCAGCGCATCGCCGACGCCCTCGCCGAGCTCGGCGAGCTGGCGAAGACGCCGGAAGCGAACATCATCAAGCTGCCCAACATCTCGGCCTCGATCCCGCAGCTCAAGGCCGCGGTCGCCGAGCTCCAGGGCCAGGGCTACGCGCTCCCGGACTACCCGGACGACCCGAAGACCGACGAGGAGCGCGAGATCCGCGCCCGCTACGACAAGGTCAAGGGCAGCGCCGTCAACCCGGTCCTGCGCGAGGGCAACTCCGACCGCCGCGCCCCCGCCTCGGTCAAGAACTACGCCAAGGCCCACCCGCACCGCATGGGCGCCTGGAGCCCCGAGTCGAAGACGAACGTCGCCACCATGGGCGAGCACGACTTCCGCTCCACCGAGAAGTCCGCCGTCATGGCCGAGGCCGGCACGCTGCGCATCGAGCACGTCGCCGCCGACGGCACGACCACCGTGCTGCGCGAGTCCGTACCGGTCCTCGCCGGTGAGGTCGTGGACGCGTCCGTGATGCACGTCGACGCGCTGCGCACCTTCCTCAACGACCAGATCGAGCGCGCCAAGGCCGAGGACGTCCTGTTCTCCGTGCACCTCAAGGCCACCATGATGAAGGTCTCCGACCCGATCATCTTCGGCCACGTGGTCCGCGCCTTCTTCCCGAAGACCTTCGCCCGCTACGGCGACGCGCTGATCGCCGCCGGCCTGTCCCCGAACGACGGCCTCGGCGCGATCCTCAAGGGCCTGGACGGCGTCCCGCACCTCGGCGACGAGATCAAGGCCTCCTTCGAGGCCGAGCTGGCCCACGGTCCGGCGCTCGCCATGGTCGACTCGGACAAGGGCATCACCAACCTGCACGTCCCGTCCGACGTCATCGTCGACGCCTCCATGCCGGCCATGATCCGCACCTCCGGCCACATGTGGGGCCCGGACGGCAACGAGGCCGACACCCTGGCCGTCCTGCCGGACAGCAGCTACGCCGGTGTCTACCAGGCCGTCATCGAGGACTGCCGCGCCCACGGCGCCTTCGACCCCGCCACCATGGGCTCGGTGCCCAACGTCGGCCTCATGGCGCAGAAGGCCGAGGAGTACGGCAGCCACGACAAGACCTTCGAGATCGCCGCCGCGGGCACCGTCCGCGTCGTCGACGCCGAGGGCAACGTGGTCCTGGAGCAGGACGTCGCCGCCGGTGACGTCTTCCGCGCCTGCCAGACCAAGGACGCGCCGGTCCAGGACTGGGTCAAGCTCGCCGTCACCCGCGCCCGCGCCACCGGCGTCCCGGCCGTCTTCTGGCTGGACGAGGGCCGCGCGCACGACGCGCAGCTGATCGCGAAGGTCAAGACGTACCTCGCCGACCACGACACCGACGGCCTCACCATCAAGATCCTCTCCCCGGTCGAGGCCACCGCCTTCTCCCTGGAGCGCATCCGCCGCGGCGAGGACACCATCTCGGTGACCGGCAACGTGCTGCGCGACTACCTGACCGACCTGTTCCCGATCCTGGAGCTGGGCACCAGCGCCAAGATGCTGTCGGTCGTCCCGCTGATGAACGGCGGCGGCCTCTTCGAGACCGGCGCCGGCGGCTCCGCCCCGAAGCACGTGCAGCAGCTCGTCAAGGAGAACTACCTGCGCTGGGACTCGCTGGGCGAGTTCCTCGCGCTGGCCGTCTCCTTCGAGCACCTCGCGACCACCACCGGCAACGCCCGCGCCCAGGTGCTGGCCGACACCCTGGACCGTGCGACCGGCACCTTCCTCAACGAGGACAAGTCGCCGAGCCGCAAGCTGGGCGGCATCGACAACCGCGGCAGCCACTTCTACCTCGCCCTGTACTGGGCGCAGGAGCTGTCCCGCCAGATCGACGACCCGAAGCTGGCGGCCGCCTTCGAGCCGCTCGCCAAGACGCTGGCCGAGCAGGAGCAGACCATCGTCGGCGAGCTCATCGCGGTGCAGGGCTCCCCGGCCGACATCGGCGGCTACTACCAGCCCGACCCGGCCAAGTGCGCCGCGGTGATGCGCCCGTCCGCCTCCTTCAACAAGGCGATCGCGACGCTGGGTTAAACCCTTCCGCGTTCCGCGCGTTCCGCCCCGGCCGGCCCAGTGCCCGGCCGGGGCGGTCCCGTGTCCGGGTCCGGAACCGGTTGCGGCCGGGGCGGACCACCGGCCGGGAAGAGCGGATGATCGAAGGAAGGCCGATCCGGCTGCGCGCCCGGCTCCCCGAAGACGTACCCGTACTCCACGCCGAGCTGTACGAGGACGTGGCCACCCGACGGTCTCGGCGCCGAGGGGGGCCGGTGGTCAGGGCCCGGCCATGGTCCGCCGGGCACCCCCTAGCCGCGTGCAGCTGCTGTGCCACTACGGGTTCACCGGGCGCGGGCTGCACCGGCTCCAGGTGGACACCCCGGCCGACAACGCCGCCGTGATCGGCGCCGCGGACGCGCGGGCTTCACCCCGGAGGGGCGCCCTCAGGCGCGCCGCCTCGGTGTCGGGGGCATGGCTGGACGAGGTGATCCTCGGGCTCCCCGTCGAGGAGTGGCGGCCGTTGCCGCACGGGTAGCCCTGCGGTCGGCGTAGGCGCGCTGGTCCCCGTGACGTACGCGCGGCGGCCCGGCCGCACGCGAACGGTTGTCCGTACGCCCGCAATCGGCTCTACTGCTGTGCAGCCCCGCGCACGGGGCATATTCCGGGAGGGACTTCAGATGAGGGCGGACCGGCGGGCAGAGCGGGCGGCACGTCCCTCCTCGCACCGGCGCCGGCCCCGATTCCGGGGGCGCAGACCGCTCCTGGTGCTCCTGATCTCGGCCTTCCTGCTCGTCGGCGTCTGCGCCGCCACCGGAATCGCCTGGGACCCCTTCACCGCCGGGGCGCGCCAGGAACGTTCCGCGCCCGCCCAGGGCGGCCCCTGGTCCGCCGGCCCCACCGCCGCCGCCCCGACGCCCGCTCGGAGCCCCGGCCCGAGCCCCCGGACGCCGGACAAGGCGATGCCCCGCGGCGCGGCGGACACCGGCGCGGCGCGCCCCGCCGGGGCACTGCCCTTCGACCTGCCCGGGCCGGCCGTGCTGCGCTCCGGCGCCGCGGGCAGGAAGCTGGTGTTCGCGCACTACTTCACCCCGTACCCGCTCTCCCTGGACGACGCGGGCGCCGACGTCGACTACTACACCCGCAACTACCTCGACCCCGCGGGTGAGAGCGGCAAGCACCGGCGCTACGGCGGCCTGCTGCGCGACCGCCCGCTGCCGGTGCCGCCCAAGTCCGGCGACTGGGAGTACGCCAACCTCCAACAGGAGGTGCGCACCGCGCGCGACGCGGGCATCGACGGGTTCACCCTCGACCTGCTGTCGCTGTCCGGGAGCAACTGGGACCGGGCCGAGCGGCTGATGACCGCCGCCCACTCCGTGGATCCCGGCTTCAAGGTCATGCTGATGCCCGACATGACCGCCCTGACGTCCGACGACCCTGCGGTGCTCGCCGACGCCCTCGCCGTGCTCGGGGCCCACCCCGCCGCGCACCGGCTCGGTGACGGGCGGCTCGTCGTATCGCCGTTCAAGGCGGAGGCCAAGAGCGCCGGCTGGTGGTCGCGGGTCATGGACCTGCTGAAGACCCGGCACGGCATCCGTACGGCCCTCGTCCCGCTCTTCCTCGACTTCGGCGCGAACCACGCGGCGTTCGCCCCGATCAGCCACGGCTTCTCCGAGTGGGGCACCCGCAGCTACGTCGGCCAGGAGGGCGCCACGGCCGATGTGCGGCGGGCGCACGACGCGGGCAAGCTCTGGATGCAGCCCGTATCGGTCCAGGACAGCCGCCCCAACCAGGGCGTCTACGACGAGGCGGGCAACACCGCCACCCTCCGCTCGACGTGGGCGCACGCCATCGACGACGGCGCCGACTGGGTGCAGTTGACCACCTGGAACGACTACTCGGAGGGCACCCAGTTCGCCCCGTCCCTGCACAACGGGTACACCTACCTCGACCTGACGTCCTATTACCTGACCCGGTTCAAGACGGGCCGCCTCCCCCCGATCGTGCGGGACACCCTGTACCTGACGGCCCGCACCCAGTTCGCCGCCGCCGGCCCGACCGGCGGACAGTCGCTGGTCATGTCGCCGCGCCAGGGCAGCGCGGCCCCGCGCGACACGGTGGAGGTGCTCAGCTTCCTCACGCAGCCCGCGACGGTCCGTACGACCGTAGGATCCGCCCAGGACGCGTACGAGGCGCCCGCGGGCCCGCACTCCGAGCTGCTGCCGCTGAAACCCGGCACGAGCTCGGCCCGGGCGGTCCGGGGCGGACGCGCCGCGGCGGAGGTGGAACTGCCGTACCCGGTGGACCGCACGGTGGAGGTACAGGACCTCCAGTACTACGGCGCGACCAGCGGGCGGCAGTAGCTTCGAGGCCCCGACCACCCTGGCGCAATTGGCCCTACCGGTCCGTGCGGGGGCGCCGCATGCTCCGGAGGACCGTCCCACCGCCACCCGGAGGAGCATCGTGACCGAGCCGACCAGCGGGCCGAAGAGCGCGCCGACCGCCGCACCGGGCGGCCCCCCGGCGTTTCCGGACGGGCCGCAGCTCTTCCGCCTCGACCCGGCGATCGCCCACCTCAACCACGGCTCCTTCGGCGCCGTTCCGCTCCCCGTCCAGGAGGTGCAGGCGGCGCTGCGGGAGGAGGTGCACGCGGACCCCGACACGTTCTTCGGCAGCGTGGCCGACCGGATCGCCGCCGCCCGCGGCCGGGTCGCCGCGCACCTGGGGGCGGAGCCGGACGGGATCGCGTTCATCTCCAACGCCACCGAGGGCGCCAACCTCGCGCTGAACGCCCTCGAACTGGCCGACGGGGACGAGATCCTGGTGACCGACCACGGCTACGGCACGGTGGTCGCGGCCGCCGCCCGCCGGGCCCGCGTCACCACCGTCTCCCTGGACCCGGGCCTGCCGGACGAGGACGCCGTACGGGAAGCCGTGCTGGCCGGCCTGACGCCCCGCACCAAGGTGGCGCTGCTCGACCAGATCAGCTCGCCCACCGCCCGGCTGATCGCCACCCCGGCGCTCCTCGCCGACCTGGCGGCGCGGGGCGTCACCACCGTCGTCGACGGCGCCCACGCCCCCGGCATGCTCGCCGACCCGCTCGCGGGGGGCGCCGACTTCTGGTTCGGGAACCTGCACAAGTGGGGGTACGCCCCCTCCGGCAGTGCCCTCCTCGCCGTCGCCCCCCGCCACCGCGGCCGCGTCCGGGCGCTGGTGCCGTCCTGGGAGGACGGGGAGGGCTTCCCCCGCTCGGTCGAGAACCGGGCCACCGCCGACTACACCGGCTGGCTCGCCGCCCCCGAGGGACTGGACCTCCTGGAGCGGCTCGACGCCGCCAAGGTACGGGCCCACAACAGCGCCCTCGCCGGCTACGGCGCGGCCCTGCTCGCCGAACTCCCCGGGCTCACCGCGCTCCCGTACACCCCGGGACTGGGCATGCGCGCCCTGCGGCTGCCGCCCGGCACCGCCGAGACCCCGGACGGCGCCCGCGAGCTGCGCGAGCGGATCGCCCGGGAGCTGCGGATCCGGGTGCTGATCTGGCCCTGGCCGGGCGGCGGCGGCATCCGCGTCTGCGGGCAGGTCTACACCCGTCCCGAGGAGTACGAACGCCTCGCCGCCGGCCTCCCCGCATACTTGGCGGGGTAGCGGTTCAGCCGCGCCGCAGCAGGTAGGTGTCCATGATCCAGCCCTTGCGGGCCCGGGCCTCGGTCCGCAGTTCCTCGATCCGGCCCGCGACCTCGGCCAGCTTCCCCGAGACCAGGATCTCGTCCGGCGTGCCCACGTAGGCGCCCCAATAGATGAAGAGGTCCTGGTCCAGGTGGGCGGTGAAGGCGTGCCGCGCGTCCAGCATCACCACCACGTCGTCCACGTCCTGCGGCCAGCCCTCGGCCAGCCGCCGGCCGGTGGTGATCTGGACCGGCCGCCCCACCCGGTTCAGGTTGGTGCGGTGCCGGGCCAGCAGGGCGGAGATGCTGCTGATGCCCGGCACCACCTCGTGCTCGAAGGAGACCCGCCCCCGCTCCAGCACCTCGTCCAGGATCGCGAGGGTGGAGTCGTAGAGCGAAGGGTCGCCCCACACCAGGAACGCGCCCGTCTCGCCGTCCGCGAGGTCCTCGGCGACGAACCGCTCGAAGAGCTCGGCCCGCGCGCTGCGCCAGCCGTCCACCGTCGGGGCGTAGTCGGCCGGGGTCCGGTCGCGGTCCGGGTCGCGGCCCTCCACCAGCCGGTGGCCGGGGCGGGCGTGCGCTTCGAGCATCGCCCGCCGCAGCCCGGTGAGGTCCGCCTTCTCCTCGCCCTTCTCCAGGATGAGGAATGCGTCCGTGGCACCGATCGCCTTGACCGCCTGGAGGGTCAGGTGGTCCGGGTCGCCCGCGCCTATGCCGATCACTGAGAACTTCTTCACCCGGCTATTCTGCCCGTCATGCGTGCCGCCCTGTTCGTCACCTGCGTCAACGACGCGCTGTACCCGCGCACCGGCGTCGCCGTCGTACGCCTGCTGGAGCGGCTCGGCGTGGCCGTGGACTTCCCGGTGGCGCAGGGCTGCTGCGGCCAGCCCCAGTACAACACCGGCTACCGGTACGAGAGCGAACCACTGCTGCGCCGTACCGCGGCGGCCTTCGCCGGACACCCGTACGTGGTCGCCCCCTCCGGCTCCTGCGTCGCCATGATCCGCGAGCACTACCCGCGCATCGGCGCCAAGGCGGCGGCCGAGGGGCGCGGCACCGGGCTGGCGGACCTCGCGGCCGACCTCGTACCGCGCGTGTACGAGCTGACCGAGTTCCTCATCGACGTGCTCGGCGTGACCGACGTCGGTGCCCACTTCCCCCACACCGTCACCTACCACCCCTCTTGCCACGGCCTGCGCGCCCTCGGACTCGGCGACCGCCCGCGAAGGCTCCTGGCCGCCGTCCGGGGCCTGGACCTGGTCGAGCTGCCCGGCGCCGAGGAGTGCTGCGGATTCGGCGGCACCTTCGCCGTCAAGAACCCCGACGTGTCGGCCGCGATGGGCGCCGACAAGATCCGCGCCGCCCGGGCCACGGGCGCCGAGGTGCTCTGCGGCGCCGACAACTCCTGCCTCGCCCACCTCGACGGAACGCTCCGCCGGGCCGGCTCCCCGCTGCGGACCCTGCACCTCGCCGAGATCCTCGCCGCGACGGAGGACACCATGACGGAGGAGACCATGAGGGACGGGACCGCGACGCAGGAGGCGCCCCGGCGATGACGGGCACCTACCTGGGCATGCCGGCCTTCCCCGCGGCCGCGCGGCCGGCCGTACGGGACGACGTACTGCGCGCCAACCTCCGCCGCGCCACGCACACCATCCGCGACAAACGGGCCCGCGCGGTGACCGAACTGGCCGACTGGGACCGGCTGCGCGCGGCGGGCAAGGCCGTCAAGGACCACACCCTGCGCCACCTCGACCACTACCTGCTGCGGCTGGAGGAGGCCGTGACCGCCGCGGGCGGCTCCGTGCACTGGGCGGCGGACGCGGCCGAGGCCAACCGGATCGTCACCGACCTGGTGCTGGCGACCGGCGAGCGGGAAGTCGTCAAGGTCAAGTCGATGGCCACCCAGGAGATCGGCCTCAACGAGGCACTGGAGGCGGCCGGGATCGCCGCCTACGAGACGGACCTGGCCGAACTCATCGTGCAGCTGGGCCGCGACCGGCCCTCGCACATCCTCGTCCCCGCCATCCACCGCAACCGGGCCGAGATCCGCGACGTCTTCCGCGCCGAAATGGGCCGCTGGGGGCGGCCGGCCCCGGACGGGCTGGGCGACGACCCGCGCGAACTGGCCGAAGCGGCCCGCCTGCACCTGCGCGAGAAGTTCCTGCGCGCCAAGGTCGCCGTCTCGGGGGCCAACTTCATGGTCGCCGAGACGGGCACGATGGTCGTCTTCGAGTCCGAGGGAAACGGCCGGATGTGCCTGACCCTGCCCGAGACCCTCATCTCGGTGGTGGGCATCGAAAAAGTGGTGCCGTCCTTCCGGGACCTGGAGATCTTCCTCCAGACGCTGCCGCGCTCCTCCACCGCCGAGCGGATGAACCCGTACACCACGATGTGGACCGGGCTGGGTCCGTCGAAAGGGGCCGACGACGACGGGCCCCGTGCCTTCCACCTCGTCCTCCTGGACAACGGCCGCACCGACACGCTCGCCGACGAGGTGGGCCGCCAGGCGCTGCGCTGCATCCGCTGCTCCGCCTGCCTGAACGTCTGCCCCGTCTACGAACGGGCCGGCGGCCACGCCTACGGCTCCGTCTACCCCGGCCCGATCGGCGCGATCCTCAGCCCCCAACTGCGCGGCACCGGAAGCGACATCGACGCCTCGCTGCCCTTCGCCTCCACCCTGTGCGGGGCCTGCTACGAGGTGTGCCCCGTCGCCATCGACATCCCCGAAGTCCTGCTCCACCTGCGCGAGCGCGTGGCCCAGGGCGGCCCGGCGACCCGCGAGGGCGTCCGGGTACGGATCCGCCCCGCGCGCGGCCACACCGCCGAACGGGCCGCGATGCGCGCCGCCCGGCTGCTGCTGGAACGCCCCGGCGCGCTGCGCGCGGGGGAGCGGCTGCTGTCCCGGGCCCGGCGGCTGCGGCCGCGCCGGCTGCCCGGACCCGGCCGCGCCTGGACCGACAGCCGCGAGCTGCCCCGGCCGCCGGAGGAACCCTTCCGCGACTGGTGGGCCCGTGAACGGGGAGGCCGCGCATGAGCGGCAGGGACCGGGTGCTGGGCCGGATCCGGCGGGCGCTGGCGGAGCCGGGCCCGGAGGTCCCGGTCCCCCGCGACTACCTCCGCGTCCACGGCGCCCGCACCCCCGCCGAATCCGCGGACCTGCTCGCCGCCCACCTCGCCGAGTACCGCGCCAAGGTCCACCGCACCGACGAGGACGGCCTCGTACCGCTCCTGGCCCGGCTGCTGGCCGCCCGGGGCGCGCGGACCGTTCTCGTACCGCCCGGCCTGCCCCCGTCCTGGCTCGCCGCCGCGCGGGCGACCCGGGTCGAGGACCGGGCCGGGTCCACCCCGTACGAACTGGACGCCGTGGACAGCGTGGTCACGGGCTGCGCCCTGGCCGTCGCCGAAACCGGCACGATCGTCCTGGACGGCGGCCCCGGGCAGGGCCGGCGCCGGATCACCCTGATCCCGGACCACCACATCTGCGTGATCCGCGTCCCCGCACAGGTGGTGGACTCCGTCCCGCAGGCACTCGAACGCCTCGACCCCTCCCGCCCGCTCACCTGGATCTCCGGACCCTCCGCCACCAGCGACATCGAGCTGGACCGGGTGGAGGGCGTACACGGCCCCCGGACCCTGGAGGTGGTCCTGCTCGACGTCCCCGCACAATGAGGGGCATGTCCGCACACCTCGCCCTCACCGCCCTCCTGGTCCACGACTACGACGAGGCCATCGACTTCTACACCCGCGCCCTTGGCTTCACCCTCGCCGAGGACACCGCCCGGCCCGACGGCTCGCGCTGGGTCGTGGTCCGGCCGCCCGGCGCGACCGAATCCGCACTGCTGCTGGCCCGGGCCAAGGACGACGCCCAGCGCTCCCGGGTCGGCGACCAGACGGGCGGCCGGGTCGGCTTCTTCCTGTACACCGACGACTTCGCCGGCGACCACGCCCGGATGACCGCCGAGGGCGTCGGCTTCCTGGAGGAGCCGCGCCACGAGACGTACGGCAGCGTCGCCGTCTTCGAGGACCTCTACGGCAACCGCTGGGACCTACTCCAGCCCGCGCCCGCCACCGCCTAGTACCGGGGCCTCGCGGGCGGCGTCCACCGCGTCGCCGGCCTCCACCCGGGCGGCCAGCTCCCGGGCCCACCGGACCAGCCCGGGCACGTCGATCCCGGCCGCACCGGCCCCCTCGCCCGCGTCCGTCCCGGCCAGGCCGTCGGCGCCGCGGCGCAGCAGCCGCGCCCCGCCGACCGCGTTACCGCGCGCGGCGTGCGTCAGCCCGACCGCCAGCTGCGCGAGCCCCCGCCAGAGCGGGGCCCGCGCCGCCGGCCCGGTCTTCCAGGCGTCCTCGAACACCTCGTGTGCGTGGAAGGGCATCCCCCCGTCCAGCAGCCGCTGTGCCTCCGCCACCGTCTCGGCCGGCGTCCGCACCACCCCTTCGGGCTGCCGCTCGACCCCCGGCGCCCCGTAGGGCAACGGCCGCCCCAGCCCGTCCCGCGGCCGCGCGCTGCGCGCCCGCCCCTCACCATCGCGATCCCGTGCGTTCACCCGCCCATCGTGCCCCCCCGTCGATCACTCGTGCACGTACACCCCCCGGCGTGCGGTAATGTTCTGCATGTGCCCGCCGCGAAGGGGAAACCCCTGGTGGGGGGCACAGTGGCGAGGCACACCGCCGAGGCACGACGGGACGTGGCGCAGCTTGGTAGCGCACTTGACTGGGGGTCAAGGGGTCGCAGGTTCAAATCCTGTCGTCCCGACTTTTCGAAGTCGCAGATCAGGGGCCGTTTCAGAGAAATCTGAAACGGCCCCTGGCCGTTTTGGGGGACGGTGTGGCGTCGCGGTCCGGGTCGGGTACGGCCACCGACACGGCCGGGGCCCGAGACAGCCGGGGGAATCGGCGCGTAGGGTCCGGTGATCAGGGCGCAGCCGCACGCACGGGCGTGGCGTGCAGCCGTCCTGGCCGGTCTGCTGAGGTCCGGCCGGGGCCGCGTACGCGTATCCCGGCGGGATACGGGCAGGTGCACCCACAGCTGGACGGAAGGTGATGCCGGATGGTGCCGGGAGCGGGCAATGAGCGGTTCACGGTCGATGTGCGGGCCGTGGACGGAACCGTCGTCCTCGCCCTCGCCGGGGAGCTGGACCACGACACGGCCCAGCCCCTGCGGGAGGCCTTGGACGCGGCGGTCACCCCGGGTGGCCGGTTGCTGGTCGACGTGTCCGGGCTGGGGTTCTGCGACTCCACCGGCCTCAACGTGCTCCTGCACAGCAGGATCGCGGTCCAGGAAGCCGGCGGCACGCTGGGACTGGCCGGTCTGAGCGGACCGGTCGCACGGATGTTCCGCATCACCGGGGCGGACGGGGTGTTCCCGGTGTACGCGGACGTGGCGGAAGCGCTGGAACGGCAGCCCCGCTAGCCGCTGGGGCGGCCGGGGCAGCGCAGGCCCGTAGGGGCGAAGCGACACGAGGAGATGAACCATGCAGCAGCGAGGGTCCCCCGGCCGGGCGCGGCTCCTGCTGCTGGAGGGTGCGACCGACCCGGTGACCCGCAGCCGCGATTTCGCGCGCCGGGCACTGGCCTCCTGGAAATGGCTCCCCGACGCCGCCGAGGACGTCCTGCTGCTGGTGTCCGAGGTGGTGTCCAATGCCTGCCTGCACGGCGGGGGCCCCGGCACGCTGCTGCTGCACTGGACGCCGGAGCGGCTGCGGATAGAGGTGACGGACGGCAACCCGGCGCCTCCGGTGCGCGCCCGGGCCGCCGAACCGGGACGGCCGGGCGGCCACGGGCTGCTCATAGTGGACCGGTTGTCCCGCAGCTGGGGCTCGCGCCCCGGCAACGGCGGGAAGTGCGTCTGGCTGGAGGTCAGTCCCGGGTGGCCGGCAGGTCGTCCAGGGCTTTCAGGGCCGTGACGATCTCGTCCGTCGAGCTCACTCTTCCGATGCGCGGGAAGATCTTGCCGAAGCTGTGGGCGTGCGAGTCGGCGTCCAGGTCCGTGGTGGCGTCCTCGGCGAAGACCAGCTCGTAGCTGTGTTCCCAGGCCGTGCGCGCGGTGGACTCCACGCCGATGCTCGTCGAGATGCCGCCCAGCACGATCCGGTGGATACCGCGACGGCGCAGCTGGAGGTCGAGCTCCGTACCGGTGAAGGCGCCCCAGTGGCGTTTGGTGACCACCACGTCCCCGAGCGCCGAGAGTTCCGCCGGAAGCCCGGAGAAGGCGGCGGGCGGAGCCGAGGCGGGGCCCGGCCGGTCGACATTGGCGGTGGGCAGGTCGCCGCCGTCCGGGGACCAGGCCACCTTGACCAGGACCACCGGCAGCCGACGGGCCCGGAAGGCCTCGGCGAGGGCGATGCCGTTCTCCAGGATCCGCGCGGCGGGCCGGGCGGTGGGGAGGGCGAGGATGCCCTGCTGGAGGTCGATCAGGACCAGCGCGGTGCCGCGGTCCAGGGAGAGGGCGGGCGCGGGGGCGGTCATGAGGGCTCCTCGGGTCGGTGGGTTCAGTTCTCGGCCAGGCGCCGCAGCAGTGGAACGGCCTCGGCCAGCAGCCGCTGTTCCGCCGGGCTGAGCCGCTCGGCGATCAGCTCGGCGATCCGGCCGTGCCCCGCCTCGCGGCGCCGTCGTACGAAGGCGCGGCCCTCTTCCGTCAGCGCGATCAGCTGCCGGCGCCCGTCGGTGGGGTGCGGGCTGCGGGCGACGTGGCCCTCGGCCTGGAGGGAGTTCACGGTGGCGATGACCGACTGCGGCCGGATCCGCTCGGCCCGCGCCAGCTCGGACGCCGTGCACGGGCCGAGCCGGTCCAGCCGCTTGAGCACGGACATCTGCGACAGGCTCACCCCGCCGCCGGCCGCGGCGCGCAGCTGCCGGACCAGCATGCCGAGGGCCAGTTGCAGCTCCTCGGCGGTGTCTCGGGGCCGGGCGTCGGCGGGCCGCGGATCGGTCATGCCCCCACGTTAGAGATCTACAGGCAAACTTGCAAGGTTGCCTTATGGATCCGCTCAGGATGATCTTCCGTACGGCCGCACGCACTCCATACTGGCCGGTGTGAAGACCGACGACGCCACAGACGACACGGCCCTGTTCGCCATCGAAGGCCGCACCGGGGTGATCACCCTCAACCGCCCCCGGGCCCTCAACGCCCTCACCCACCCCATGGTGCTGCGGATCGCCGAGGCGCTGGCGGCCTGGGAGCAGGAGCCCGCCGTCACCCAGGTCCTCATCCGCGGCGCGGGGGAGCGCGGGCTGTGCGCGGGCGGGGACATCCGGGCCATCCACGACGACGCGAAGGCCGGCGGCAGCGCCTCGACCGGCTTCTGGCGCGACGAGTACCGGCTGAACGCGCGGATCGCCGCCTACCCCAAGCCGTACGTGGCCCTGATGGACGGCATCGTGATGGGCGGCGGTGTGGGCGTCTCGGCGCACGGCGGGGTCCGCATCGTCACCGAGCGCTCCCGCGTCGCCATGCCGGAGACCGGCATCGGTTTCGTCCCCGACGTGGGCGGTACGCACCTCCTCGCGCAGGCCCCCGGCCGGCTGGGCACCCATCTCGCCCTGACCGGCGCGGCCGTCGGGGCCGCCGACGCGCTGCTGTGCCGGCTGGCCGACCACTTCGTCCCGGCCGCTCTGCTGCCGCGGCTGACCGCCGACCTCGCGGGCGCGCCCGTGGCGGAGGTACTGCCGCGCTACGCCGGGCACCCGCTGCCGCCCGGTGAACTCGCCGTCCACCGCGGCTGGATCGACCACTGCTACGCAGCCGACACGGTGGAGGAGATCGTGGAGCGGCTGCTGGCGGCGGGCGAGCCGGCGGCCAAGGAGGCCGCCGAGACGATGCTGGCCAAGTCCCCGACCGCGCTCAAGGTCACCCTGGAAGCGGTCCGCCGGGCACCCGGTCTGGGCACGCTGGAGCAGGTGCTGGCGCAGGAGTTCCGCGTCTCCTCGCACGTGCTGCGCACAGCCGACCTGATCGAGGGGATCCGGGCCCAGGTCATCGACAAGGACCGGACGCCGCGTTGGCGGCCCGCGACCCTGCCCGAGGTGGACCGGGCGGACGTGGAGCGCTGCTTCGCCCCGCTCGGCGAGGGCCGGGAGCTGACCTTCCCCACCAGTGGCGCGCGGGCTTGAACAACCCGCCCCCGTACCCGCACTGTTGGCCGGACACAGTACCTCGGTCAGGAGAGCCGGCTTGTCAGCCCAGAACGCGCACGCGCACGTCATAGACCCCGCGGGCGGCTGCCCGCACGCTCTCAACGCCCGCCTCCGGGCCCGAGGAGCCGTGGCGGACGTCGTGCTGCCCGGCGGGGTGCCCGGGGCCGTCGTCCTGGGGCACGAAGCCCTCAGGGAGTTCCTGGGCCACCCCGACGTCGCCAAGGACGCCCGGCACTTCCCGGCCCTGCACGACGGCACGGTCCCGCCGGACTGGCCGCTGCGCGTCTTCGCCGACGCCCGGGGCATGCACACCGCCGACGGCGCCGACCACCGGCGGCTGCGCTCCCTCGTCGGCAACGCCTTCACCGCCCGGCAGGTGGAACGGCTCCGGCCCCGGGTCGAGGCGCTGGCCGACGGGCTGCTGGACGACCTCGGCCGGGTCGCGGCCGCCGCCCCCGACGGGGTCGCCGACCTGCGCACCCACTTCGCGCTGCCCCTGCCCATGGGCGTCATCTGCGAACTGCTCGGCGTGGACCCCGAGCACCGGGACCGGCTCCACCGGCTCTCCCACACCGTGATCATCGCGACGGACACCACCCCGGCCGAGGTCATGGCCGCCGTACGGGAACTCGTCGAACTGATCGCCACCATCGCCGCCGCCCGCCGGGCCGACCCCGGCGAGGACCTGACCAGCGCCCTGATCGCCGCCCGGGACGGTGACGGCGGCCGGCTCGGCGAGGCCGAACTCATCGGCACCATGCGGCTGATGCTGGTGGCGGGCCACGAGACCACCCTCAACCTGATCAGCAACGCCGTCCGCGCCCTGTGCACCCACCGCGACCAGCTCGCCCTGGTCCTGGAGTCCAAGGCGAGCTGGTCGGACGTCGTGGACGAGACCCTGCGCTGGGACGGCCCGGTCAGCTGGTTCCCGTTCCGCTACCCCACCCGCGACGTGACCGTCGGCGGGGCGGTGATCCCGCGGGGCACCCCCGTCCTCGCCGGCTACACGGCAGCGGGCCGCGACCCGGCCGTCCACGGGCCGGATGCCGACCGCTTCGACCTCACCCGCCCCGGCGCCGGACGCCACCTCTCCTTCGGACACGGCGCGCACTACTGCGTGGGGGCGCCGCTGGCCCGCCTGGAGTCGGCCATCGCCCTGGAACGCCTCTTCGCGCGCTTCCCGGACCTCGATCTCGCCGTGCCGGAGGCGGAGCTCGCGCACCAGCGGAGCTTCATCGGCAACAGCGTGGACGCGCTTCCCGTACGGCCCGGCCGGGCCCGGTAGGACGGCCCCTCGAATCCGGCCGGCCGCGCCGCTTCATCTCGCCGGCGGGGCCGGGGCCGGGACCTGTGAGCTCAGCCAGCCCAGCGCGTCGGGATACATCCCGGTCCAGGTCTGGAAGTTGTGGCCGCCGGCCGGGCGGACCAGTGTCTTGACCCGGACGCCGGTCCCCGCGGCGGCCCTGGCGAAGGCCTCCAGCTGCCGTGGCGGGCTGTCCTTGTCCTGCGCCGACGTGGCGAGGAACAGCCCGACGTCGGCCTTCTTCGTGTGCGCGACCAGCCACATCGGGCTGTTGCGCTCACGCAGGCCGCGGTCGGCCAGCACCCCCGCGTCCCCGGTCAGCGCGTCCGGGTCCAGCGCCGCCCCGGCGCCGAACACCTTCGGGTACTGGAGGGGCAGTTTCGCCGCGCAGAACGCCCCGGTCGAAATGCCCATCACCGCCCACCCCTTGGGCTGGGGCAGCGTACGGAAGTGCCGCGCGACCAGCGCCGGCACGTCGTCCGCCAGCCAGGTGGCCACTTTGTGCCCCGGCACGTCACTGCAGTCGGTGTTCACCCCGCCGGGATAGACCTCCGGGATCACCAGGACGAAGGGGTGCGACGCGCCCAGCCGGACCAGGTCCTCCAGCGCCCCCGGCATGTCGCCCAGCTCGGTCCACGAACGCGGCGAGCCCGGATACCCGTGCAGCAGCGTCAGCACCGGGAAGCGGGTCTTCGCCGCGCCCGGGGCGTCGTACTCCGGGGGAGTCCAGACGATCACCTGCCCGGCCAGTTTGGAGTGCGAGCCCCGGAAATACGTGCTGCGGGTGCCGTCCGCCCCCAAGGTGAACACGGCCCGCCCCACCGGAGGCCCCGTCATCGTGGAGCCGTTCCCGCTCGGGGTGCCCAGCAGGTCGTCCCAGGAGGCGTAGAGCCCGAAGCTCCCGTTGATCCACGCCGCCACGACACAGATGGCGGTCAGCTGGCACAGGCCGATCATCAGCACCCGAGCGGTCCAGCGCAGCCAGCCGGGGCCGGGGAGCCGGTTCCACAGCAGCAGCGCCGCGAGCATGGCGAGCGCGGTGACCACGACGAGGGTCACCAGGAACGACGTACTGGTCAGCTCCACCGCCTCAATGTACGGCGCGCCCCGCCCGTGTCGGCGCCGGACCGCACCGTGTCGCCGGCCCGCACCCGTACCGTCACCGCGTGCCATCCCGTCGCCCCGTCCGGGACCGTCCCGCTGCGCTCGCCCGTCTGTGCGACGCCGGTCCGGTCCGTGGCCCGGACCTCCAGGGTGTGCCGTCCGGGCGCGGCCTGCCACGGCCACAGCCACTGGCGCCAGGTGTCGTCGCCGTCGGCGTCCGCCAGCCGGGCCTCCTGCCAGGGGCCGCCGTCGACCCGCACCTCGACCCGGGCGATGCCCCGGTGCTGGGCCCACGCCACGCCGGCCACCACCACCCGGCCCGCCGCCGGTTCCGCGAGCGGACGCGGCGTGTCGATCCGCGACTGCGTCTTGACCGGCGCCTGCTGGGCCCAGGACCGGCGCACCCAGTACGCGTCGTACGCGTCGAAGGTGGTCAGCCGCAGCTCGCGCAGCCATTTGCAGGCCGACACGTACCCGTACAGGCCCGGCACCACCATCCGAACCGGGAAACCGTGCGCGAAGGGCAGCGGCTCGCCGTTCATCCCGACCGCCAGCAGCGCCTCGCGGCCGTCCATCACGGCCTCGACCGGGGTGCCGATCGTCATCCCGTCGACCGACCGCGCCACCAGCTGGTCGGCCCGGCCGCCCCGCGACGGCGGCCGTACGCCCGCCTCCCGCAGCAGGTCGGCGAGCCGGACGCCGAGCCAGCGGGCGTTGCCCGCGTAGGGGCCGCCCACCTCGTTCGACACACAGGTGAGCGTGATGTCGTGCTCGACGAGGGGCCGCGCGAGCAGCTCCCGCAGGTCGAGGGTCAGCGGCCTGGTGACCCCGTCCCCGTGGATCCGCAGCCGCCAGTCGCCCGCGTCCACGCGCGGCACCACGAGGGCGGTGTCCACCCGGTAGAAGTCCCGGGCGGGAGTGAGGAAGGGCGACACGCCGGACACGGGCAGCTGGGCGCCGGCCGGCACCGGCCGGGCCGGCACCGCGGGAGGCGGCAGGACCAGGTCGGTCCGGGAGAGCGTCGCGCCCGCCGAGCCGTACGCGCCCAGGCGCCGCCCGGCGTACCAGGCGCCCGCCGAAACGGCCGCGGTGGCCAGGACCAGCCGCCCGAAGCCGCGCCGGTCCAGCGAACCCGGCCCGCCGGCCGGCGCGCCGGCCGGGCGCGGCCGGTACAAGGCCCTGACCAGCAGGTACAGCGCCCCGGCCGCGACCAGGCCGCCCAGTAGCGAGGGCAGGGCGTCCTTCCAGGTCGCCTCGGGACGGCTGAGCGCGGCCACGGCGCCGACCAGGCCGAAACCGGCGGCGACCGCCGTCCCGGCGTGCGGCCGGCGGACGGCCAGCATCCCGGCCCCCACGGCGACCAGGCCCAGCACCACGACGATGCCCAGGGTCAGGACCGGCTTGTCGGCGGTGCCCAGGCTCCGCACCGCCCACTCCTTGACGGCCGGTGGCGTGCGGTCCACCACCGCCCCGCCGACCGCGGTCACCGGGGAGGACTCGGGCCGTACGGCGGCGGCCGCCAGCTGCGCCGCCGCGAGCCCCGCGCAGGCGGCGAGCACCCCGCAGAGCGCGCCGAGTGCCGGCCCGGGCCGCGGACGTCCGGGTGCCGCCTTCCCACCGTCCATCAGGGTCACCGTCCGCCCGGGCTCGCACCGTCCCCCCTCCGACTGTACGAGCCCCCCGCCACGGCGGTATCCGCCTGCGGGTCCATCGGTGGACGGGCCCGTCAGTGGACCGGCGCCGGGGGCACCCACCGCCCGGTGCGGGGCGTCCTGATCCCGAAGTCGCTCCGCAGCTCCGTCGGGACGGCGTGGTGCATCACCCGGCCCCGGGTCAGCGCCGACAGTTCGAAGCCGGACAGCAGCGATCCGGCCTTGTCCAGGGCCCATTCCGCGAACGGGCTGCTGTCCTCGATGGTCTCCAGCAGCCCGATCACGACGGGAACCGCCCGCGCCGCCGTGTCCCAGGGGCTCTTCGGCACCTCCAGCCATCCGGCGATGGTGTCGCCGACGAGGTAGCGGATGGTGGCCGGGACCATCGGGTCGAAGAGGGTGCCGGGGACCACGTCCTCGTAGAGCCGCATCAGCTGGGCGTTCAGGACCACCCCCTCGGGGGAGGGCCCCAGCCCGCGCAGCAGGTACAGGTCCGGATAGGCGCGGGCCTCGCCCAGGGTCCGCGGCACGGCCGGCATGGCGCAGCCGAGCAGGGCGGCCACGACCCGCCATGCGTAGAAGTAGGCCTCCGCGCCCTCCTCGCTCATGTGCACGCCCAGCCGGTGCATGGCGTCCAGTACCAGCAGCGAGAACAGGCAGAAGCCGCCGATCATGTCCTCCTGGCAGATCGGCGGTCCGTCGCGTTCGACGTCCCAGTGGCCGCCTTCGCGCAGGTGGTGGCGGACCGCCGCGTGCAGCAGCCGTACCTTCTGCGCGGCGGGAGGAACCGGCTGCCCTCCGCGAAGGAGTCGGTGCGCATCAGGTACGTCACGAACTGGCCGGTGTTGGCCATCACGTGTCGGTTGCGGTCCGGGATCCCCCGGCTAGGGCGAGCGCTCCGTCGCGGCGCGGGCCAGCTCGCGGGTCGTCCAGGTTCGACTTGCCGGTGCCGGCCGGGTCACCGAAGGTACCGAGGACGTCGTCCCTGAGCTGGAAGGCCTCGCCGAGCGGCAGGCCGTACGCGGAGAAGGCCTCCGGCAGGTGCCCCGGGCCGCCGCCGAGCGTGACGCCCAGGTGCAGCGGCCGTTCCACCGTGTACTTGGCGGTCTTGTAGCGGCAGACCAGCAGGGACTGCGCCACCTGGGGCTCGTACGCGTCCACCGCCCGGGTGCGCAGCACCTCCAGGAACTCGCCGGCCATCGTCTCGCGCAGCAGCGTCGACCACAGCGGCACCGTCCGCGCGAGGTAGCCGCCCGGCAGTCCGCAGGAGGTGAAGACGTGCGCGGCGTACCCCATCAGCAGGTCGCCCAGCACGATCGCGAGGGCGTCGCCCGGTGCCCGGCCTCGGCGAACGCGGCGTGGGCGGTCGATGTCGTCGTGCGTACAGGCCGCGGCGTGGACGAGCTCCATCGCCGCCGCGGCCCATCACCCCGTCGCAGTCGGGCTGGCCCGCCGCCCGCCCCCCCAGTAGAGGAACGCCGCGCGTATCCGCTTGCCCTGCGCCAGCGACTGCCGCAACTGCGCGGTCAGCGGCGGCGCGAGTTCCTCGTGCAGGCCGAGGAGCGCCCGCTCCTCCTCGTCGGCGAGCCGGACCAGTACCCCGTCCACGCGCTCCTTGAAGGCGCCGTGGTCATGCACGAGGGTGGCCGGCCCTCTCGGCGGCCCGCCGGGCCATGGTCTCCAGGTAGTTCTCGGAGCCGGCGGCGGTCCGGCGCGTGGCCAGTTCCCCCCGCTTGCGCAGCTCCACCACCCCCTCGGTGATCAACTCGCGCAGATCGGAACGCTGGAGCGCCTCCTGCGCCCGGTCGCCGGTCTGGCGTAACCGGTCGATGGCCAGGTCGGCGGCCCCGGCGGCGAGCAGCGCCAGCAGCTCCAGCGTCGCGGAGGGCCGCTCCCGTTCGGTCTCGGACATGCCCCATGCACTCCTGACGGCGTAGGAAGGGGCGGCCGCCGGGAGTACCCCGACGGCCGCCCCTGTCGGGTCCGGGTCAGTGAACCGACGACCCGGACCGCGCGTCGCTGCGCTGCGCGCGCTCTCCCTCGCACGAGTGCCGAATTTCCCACGGGAGGGTGACGTTCACCCCCCCGGTCCCGGCGGCCGCCGGCTCCGCCGCGGTTCAGGTACCGGCCTTAGGCAGCGCCGCCGCCACCGCGGCGGCCAGCGCGTGCGGGTCGCCGTTCGGGGCCGACGGGTGGCGGGTCGTGCGCCGGGCCCACGCCTCCTCGAAGGCGTGCCAGTCGATCTCCTTCGGGGCGGCGCGTTTGACCAGCGCCTCCTCCAGCGAGGCGAAGTAGCGGTCCCAGCGGGCGGCGTACAACTCGGAGACCAGGCCGCTCCACTCGCGGTTCGCGTAGTCGTGCAGGAAGCCGCCCTCGCTGGTGCTCCGCTGCCCCCACACGCTGAGGATGGAGCGCGCGTCGTACTCGTAGCGGTCCTGCTCGGCCCGGTCGGCGCCCCGGGCGCGGGCGGCGGCCAGCCAGCGGCCCAGCAGGAAGTGGGGGTCGGAGCCGGTGACCGCGTCGAGCTTGCGCTCCTCGTCGCGCCATTGGGCGGTCAGCTGCCGCAGCCGGGTCAGGTCCTTGGCCTCGTAGGCGGCCCGGATCTTCGGCAGCAGCACCCGCGAGTGGTTGGCCAGCGCCTGGCGGGCGGTGTCCACCAGGTCGAAGCGGTAGGCGCTGGAGGACCTGAGCGCCGGGGGCACCGCCAGCAGGTGGTCCAGCGCCCGGCGTACCGAATCAGCCGGGTAGCGCATGGACTTGGGGCTCCAGTGCGCGGCGCCGGTGGCCGTCAGGCTCGGCCGGGCGGTGAAGAGGCTGTCCTGCGACTCCGACCACAAGCCGGAGGAGGTGCTGTACGGGCCCTTGCGCAGCTCCTCCCAGGCCGCCGCGGCATGGCTGTCGGGACGCCCGTAGCGGCGGGCCGCGAAGTCGGCGAACCACTTGCGCTGGTCGACCGGCCCCGGCTCCCAGGCCAGGTCGGTGAAGAGGTCGAAGGCCGCCGGGTTGGTGCCGGTGGCCTCCGGCAGGTACGCGGTGCCCCGCAGGGCGCTGTCCGGCTTGTCGCGCCAGGTGCCGAACCGGTCGGTCCACACCGAGGTGTTGGCGCCGATCGTGGTGTGCCCGCCGAAGTTGTAGATGGTGCCCATCGCGTACGGGGCGCCGCCCCAACGGGCCTCCCGGTCCAGCCGGTTGTACCGGTCGGACAGGCCGTCCAGGATCAGCAGCTTCGAGGTGTCCACCCCGGCCAGCAGTTCCTTCGTCGGGTCGTCCTGCCAGCCGAGCACCGCCCACAGCGCGCCCGGGTGCGCCGCCCACAGCGCGCGCTGGATGGCGCCCGCGGCGGCGCGGACGTCCACCGAGCCCGTCCGGCCGCCCTCGTGCAGGGGGCTCATCCGGTACATCGTGCTGTCCCCGAAGACCTCCCGCTGTTCGCCGTAGTACGCGGCGGCCAGCTCCGCGAACGCCGGGGAGGCCGGGTCGAGCCAGTCAGGCCGGTCGAAGCCGGCCCAGTCGCCCTGCGCCACGGTGGACGCGCCCTGGTGGCGCGCGGCGAAGCCCGGCGGGACGGTGCCGAAGTAGCCGGGCAGGACCGGTGTCATGCCGAGGCCGCGCAGCTGGTCCGCGATCCGGGCGCCCACGTCGGCGCGCTCGCGCATCAGCCGCTCCGTGACCGGGCCGCCGAAGCCGCTGAGGTTCTGCAGCAGCCACCAGCTCTGGTGGCCGGGGGCCGGGATCCACTTCCGCAGCTCCGCAGCCGAGTAGCCGAACCGCTGGAGCGCCCGGTAGTACGGGTACTCGGCGCCGGTCTGCACGAACACCTCGTTGACGCCGTGCAGCGCGAGCAGGTCGATCTGCCGCTGGTGTTCCTCGAAGGACCGGTACGGGCCCGAGTAGCCGTCGTCGGTGTCGTTCAGCGCGTACCGGTGGGGCACGCGGGCGGTACGGGTGACGGGGCTCGGCACGCCCGGCAGGGTGGCGGGCAGCATGCCGATGCTGTCGCCGGGCCAGCCGATGTCGGCGCCGGCGATGTGCTGGAGGTACCAGCCGACGCCGGTGAGCAGCGTCGCCCCGGTGGAGCCGCGCACCGTGATCGCGCCCGGGCTGCCGGAGACGGTGAAGGTGTCGTCCCCGGCGGAGGCGTCGGGCACCAGGTCGAACTGCCCGGCGTGGCGCGGCAGCAGCCGCCGCAGGGCGTCCCGCGCCGGGCCGGTGTCGAAGGTGCGGGGCCGGGGCGCGGGGCGCGGCTGCGCACGTACACCGGCCGGGGCACCGGCCCGGGCATCGGCTCGGGTGGGCGAGGCGGCAGCGGGGGCCGCCGCCCCGGGGACGGTACCGAGGATCAGGGTCAGCAGCGCGGTGGGAAGCGTCGCGAGCGCGACGGATCGGCGCGTGCGGGGGCGCGGAACGCGTGGCATCGGGTGTGCGTCGTCCTCTGTGTCGGGTCCTGTGACGGGTCGGGAAGGGCGGTAGGGCGCGCCGTCAGACCGGCAGGGCCCAGGTCTGGTCGACCCGGTGGTCACCACAGGCGGCGAGCCGGAGCCGGCCGGCGGGGGCGTCCGGGGCGGCCGTCGCGGCGGGGGCGGTCAGGCACAGCCCGCTCACGGTCTCCGTCAGGGTGCCGCTGCGGTCGTGCTCCCAGCTCTGTCCCGGCTGCCCGGGCGCGCACCGGGCCAGCTCCACCACGCCCACGTCCCCCGCCGACAGGCAGCCGCCGGCCAGCTTCAGCGTCGCGCCGTCCCCGAGGCTCCACCGCTGGTCGGGGGCGCCGGTGCAGGCGGCCATCACCACGGCGCCGGGCCCCGTGGTGTTGGCTCCGTCGGCGCACCGGGCGCCCGCTCCGGCGATCTGCCCGGTCGGCACCGCCCCCGCGCAGCCGCGCGGGGTGAGCCGCCAGACGCCGGTGTCGTGAGCGGCCACCCTCCCGGTCAGCGTGGCGCCGGTGCGCTCGCTCTTGCCGCTCCACAGGTCCTTGGCGTCGGCGGTGCAGCCGGGCAGGCCGACTTCGCCGAGCGGCACGGCGATGTCGCGGGCCCGCCCCGAGCGGTTGAGGACGGCCACCGCGCGGTCGCCGTTCGCGAGGGGCCGGGCCAGGACGTCGAAGGTGGCGTTGGAGGAGACGACGGCGCCCTGACGGCCCATCGGGTCCTGGTCGAGCGCGATCAGATCGGTGTTGCCGAGGGCGGCGAGCCCGGCCGGGGTCAGCTCGGACACCTGCGAGGAGAGGATGAAGGGGGCCGCCATCATGGCCCACAGGCCGACCTGGCTGCGGCTCTCCGCCCCGCTCAGCCCGGGCGCGCCCGCGATCAGGAAGTCCGGGTCGTTCCAGTTGCCCGGGCCGGCGTACCGGCCGAGCCAGCGGTTGTAGCCGTAATTGCCGAGGACCGACCCCCAGCGGGAGGTGTTCGGCGCCTTCGGGTCGTAGACCTTGATGTCCTTGCCCTCGCGCCACAGCTGGCCGGTCTCGCCGACCCAGTGGAGCACCTTGTGCCACTCGGGTCCGCCCCATTCGCCCTGCTGGAAGTAGGCCGGCGCGGAGGCGGACAGCACCATGTCGCGTCCGCTGTCGCGCAGGGCCCGGGCGACGGCGTGGTAGGCGTCGCGGTAGGCCCGTTCCTTGGTGGTGCCGGGCGGCACGTACAGGTTGCAGCCGTCCATCTTGACGTAGTCCACGTTCCAGGACGCGAACAGCCGGGCGTCGCGGGCGTAGTGGTCCGGGCCGCCGCCCGCGGGCGCGCCGCTGCCGGGGTAGCGCTCGCAGGTCAGGGAACCGGCGTCCTGGTAGATGCCGAACTTCAGCCCCTTGGCGTGCAGGTGGTTCCCGAGCCACGCCATGCCGTGCGGGAACTTCCGGGTGTCGGTGACCAGATCGCCGTCCGCGTCCCGGGACTTCGCCATCCAGCAGTCGTCGACCGTCACCGTGTCGTAGCCCTTGGCGGCGAGCCCGGTGGCCACGAGGGCGTCGGCGTTCGCGACCACCTTCGCCTCGTCGATGTCGCACATGTAGTGCGCCCAGTTGTTCCAGCCCATCGGCGGGGTCAGCGCGAGCGGGGCGTCGGAGGTGGCGGTGGGCTCGGCCGCCGCCGGGGCGGCGCCGAGGGCGAGGGCCAGCAGGGCGGCCGCGGTCAGACAGGGGAGCGACGCACGCGGGCGAGGCGGCACGGGATCTCCTTGAGTGGGGGAGGTACCGACGGGCTGTCGAGCGCTCAGTGCAGCGGTGCGATCACCCACTGTCAACAGCCTTCGGGGCTTTCATCCCGATGACCAGCAATATGGGCGCAGTCCGTGTCACACGATCGAGGCGGCCGCCGCATTGAGACGTCGTATGTGACGTCGTCTGTTACGGTGTATCCATGCCCCGCAGATCAGCCGCCCTCGACCGCGCCACCCCGGCGGCGATCGCCGAAGCCGCCCTGGCGATCCTGGACGAGGAAGGGCCCGGCGCCCTGAGCTTCCGCGCCCTCGCCGACCGGCTCGGCGTCTCCCACGCCACCGTCCAGCGGCGCTGCGTCGACCTCGCCGGGCTGCTGGACCTCTGCACCGAGCACCTGGCCGCCCGGCTGCCCGACATCCCCGCCACGGCCGACTGGGCCGAGGCCGCCGAGCTGCGCTTCTCGGCCCTCTACCGGCTGCTCGTCGCCCACCCCGGGCTGCTGGTGCTGCGCGGGGGGCGGCCCTGGCTGGGCCGCCAACTGCTCGCGCGGCTCGTCGAACCCGCCATCGCCGACAGCGTCGCCGCCGGGATGAGCGCCGCCGAGGCGATGACCGTCTACCGCCGGATGTACCTGCTCACCCTGGGCAGCGCCGCCTTCGTCGACCACCGTGACCCGGCGGGGGCCACCGCGGCCTCGCGTGCCGCCCTGGCCGCCCTGGACCCCGCCGAGTTCCCGGTGCTCTCCGCCGGGATCAGCGAGGTGCTGCCCGCCCTGACCGACCACGAGGTGTACTACGGGGCCCTGCGCCAGCTCATCGCGGCCTCCCGTCCGGTCGCTTCCCGATCCCGCCCCGCCGCCCGCTGAAAGGGACCGACGTCCATGGAACAGCAGCTCGACTACGCCGCCGTACGCGCCGCCGCCGGCCGGATAGCCGGGGTGATCCGGCCCGCCGCCGTGGTGCCCGCCGCCGACGGCGTCTGGTACGCCCTGGAACACCTCCAGCACACCGGCTCCTTCAAGGCCCGCGGCGCCCACAACTTCCTCGCCGCCCACCGCGCCGCCGGCCCCCTCCCGCCCGCCGGCGTCACCATCGCCTCCGGCGGCAACGCCGGTCTGGCCTGCGCCTGGGCGGCGCGCGCCCAGTCCGTGCCCGCCACCGTGTTCCTGCCCGTCAGCGCGCCCCGGGTGAAGGTGGAACGGCTGCGCGGCTACGGGGCCGACGTACGCCTCGTCGGCGACCGGTACGCCGAAGCCCTGGCCGCCTGCCGGGAGTTCGCGGCCGCCGGCGGCGCCCTCAGCAGCCACGCCTACGACCATCCGCTGATCGCGGCGGGCGCGGGAACCCTGCTCGACGAGATCCGGGCCGCGCTGCCCGGCCTGGACACGGTCGTCGTGGCGGTCGGCGGGGGCGGGCTCTTCGCGGGCGTCGCCACCGCCGCCCGCGAACACGGCGTACGGGTCGTCGCCGCCGAACCGGAGCACTGCCGGGCGCTCAACGCGGCCCTGGAGGCGGGCCGGCCGGTGGACGTGCCGGTGGACTCGGTCGCCGCCGACTCGCTCGGGGCGACCCGGGTCTCCGCCGACGCGCTGGCCGCCGCCCGGCACGAGGGCGTCGACTCGGTGCTGGTGCCGGACGCGGCGATCACGGCCGCCCGGCGCGGACTCTGGGAGGACCACCGGCTCGTGGTCGAGGCGGGCGCCGCCACCGCCCTGGCGGCACTCGGCCGGATTCCACGGGCGGCGGGCGAGCGGGTCGCCGTCATCCTCTGCGGCGCCAACACGGACCCCGGCGACCTTTCCCCGGGCATCGGGTAAAGCGCATTAGCCCGCCTCCGGGCCCCGTTCGGGAAACGTACACAAGAAGCCAACCTCTGCCGGAAAGGCGCCCGTTACGGAATTGATATGACGGGCGGGCGATGGTCGGCTAATGCGCATTAGTCCAGGTGGTCACGGTGTTGACGAAAGGATGTGCGCCTGCCCGGGGTTCCCGTGCGGACGGGGCGCCCGCAACGGTCCGGCCAGTGGGTCTCCGGCCACGTTGACGGGCCCCCGGATCCGGGCGAGCGTGGTCACCGCTCTCCGGCAGCGCTGCCGGAAATCCCCCCTGGAGGCCGCGACGATGCCCCGTTCCCCCATGACGCGCACGGTCCTCGCCGCCCTCGCCGCGGGCACCTTGTTGCCGGCCGCCGCGTGCGGGCTCGGCGGCGGCCCGGGAGAAGCGCGGGAAGCGGCGAGGACCGGCAAGGTGGCCGGCGAGATCACCTTCCGCACCCTCCAGCTGAAACCGGTGTTCACCACGTACGTCCAAGGGGTCATCGACGCCTTCCAGCGGAAATACCCCGACGTGAAGGTGAAGTGGGAGGACGTGCCGGGCGAGGGCTACAACGAAAAGCTCGTCGCCGACGCCCAGGCCGGCGCCCTGCCCGACGTCGTCAACCTCTCCACCGACTCCTTCCAGCTCCTCGGCGACCGCGGCATGCTGGCGGACGTCGCACGGCTCGACCCGGAAGTGGCCGGGGAGTACGTCCCCGGAGCCTGGGAGCAGTTCAAACTGCCCGGCAAGGGCGACAGCGTCTTCGCCTACCCCTGGTACGTGACCCCGGAGATCCTCACGTACAACACGGACCTCTTCCGCAAGGCCGGACTGGACCCGGACAGACCGCCGGTGGGCGTGGAGCAGTTCTTCGACTACGCCGAGCGGATCGCCGACAGGTCCGGCGGCCAGTACGCCGCCTTCATGGCCGACCCCAAGGGACGGCTCCCCGGGGACTGGCAGAAGATGGGCGTCCCGATCCTGAACGGCGCGAAGGACGGGTTCGCCTTCGACACCCCCAAGGCCGTCGAGTGGGTCGAGCGGATGAAGTCCCTCTACGCCAAGGGCGCCATGCCCAGGGAATCCCTCCTCAAGTCCGACGACATCAACCAGCTCTACGGCGCGGGCAGACTCGTCTTCGGCCCCGGCTCGCCCGGCTTCGTCAAGGACATCAAGCAGAACGCCCCCCAGGTCTACGCCACCACCCGGGTCGCGGGCGCCGTCACCGGACGGTTCGGCCACATCGGCGTCTACGCCCAGTCGCTCGGCATCCGCAAGGACACCGCGCATCCGGACGCCGCGGCGGAATTCGCCAAATGGGTCACCAACGGCCCCAACCAGGTCGCGTTCGCCAAGAAGGCGACCATCTACCCGTCCAACGCCAAGGGCCTGACGGACCCCTACTTCTCCGACCGGGGCGACGGCAAGGACGCCGAGACGCTGGCCCGGGCGGTGGGCGCCGAGGAGCTGAAGACCGCCGAACTCGACGCCAACACCCCCGTGCAGTGGACCAACCAGGTCGGTGACGCGGTCGTCCGCGAGGTGCAGAAGGCCGTCAAGGGCGAGCAGGACGCCGCGACGGCGGTGCGGAAGGCGCAGGAGGAGGCGAACAGGCTGCTCGCCGACGCGGCGGCGAAATGAGGGCGGCGGCGCCCGGCGCGGCCGGGTCCGCGGCTGCCGGGGCGGCTCGCCGGCAGGCGCGGTGGGCCCCGTACCTCTTCCTCGCCCCCGGACTGCTGCTGGTGCTCCTCTTCAGCATCTGGCCGTTCCTGAACACGGTGATCCTCTCCTTCACCGATGCCCGGATCCTGCGCGGTGGCCGTTTCACCGGTTTCGCCAACTACCGGCGCGCCTTCCTCGACCCCGACTTCTGGCTCGCGACCGGCAACAGCGTGCTCTACCTGCTGGTCGTCGTGCCCTGCCTGGTCCTGCTCCCGCTGGCCCTCGCGGTCCTCGTGCGCACGAAGATCCCCGGCATCGGTTTCTTCCGGTCGGCCTTCTACACCCCGGTGATCGCCTCCGCGGTGGTCGTCGGCCTGATGTGGCAGTGGGTACTGCGCAGCGACGGCCTGGTCAACATGGTCCTCCGCGGCCTCCACCTCGTCTCCGAGCCCGTCCCGTTCCTGACCGACAGCACCATGCTGCTGGTCTCCGCGATGACCGTGACCGTGTGGAAGGGCCTGGGCTACTACATGGTCTTCTACCTGGCGGCCCTCGGGAACGTCTCCGTCTCCCTCTACGAGGCGGCCGCCCTCGACGGAGCGGGCGCCGTCCGACGCTTCTTCAGCGTCACCGTCCCCCAGGTGAAACCGATGATGCTCCTCGTGGGCACCCTCTCGGCGATCTCCGCGCTGCGCGTGTTCACCGAGATCTACATCCTGGGCGGCGAGAGCGGCGGCCCCGGCGGAGGAGCCCGTACCCTGCCCTTCCTGATCCGCCAGGTCGGCCTCGGCTTCTCCGGCGAGACCGGCTACGCCTGCGCCGTCTCCCTCCTGCTGTTCCTCCTGACGCTGGTGTTCAGCCTGCTGGGCCGCCGACTCTCGAAGGGGGACGAGAGTTGAGCGCGCGGGCCGCGGCCCGCGGCGAACGGAGCCGGCGCGCGGGGCGCGGCCGCCGGCTGACCGGACTGGCCGGCCGCTACGCCACCTTGGGCCTGCTGCTCGTCGTCGTGCTCGGACCGATCGTCTGGCAGTTCCTGACGTCGTTGCGCGGCCGTACGGAGAACGTGTACGACGGCGTCCTGCCGTCCCGGCCCACCCTCGACAACTACGTCCGGGTCGCCGAATCGTTCCCGCTCCTCCAGTACACCGGCAATACGCTGGTGGTGGCGGCCCTCGCCGTCACCTCGAACGCGGTCTTCGCCTCGATGGGCGGCTACGCGCTCTCCCGCACCGGCTGGAAGGGCCGCAAGAGCGTCTTCACCGTGCTGGTGGCGACCCTGATGTTCCCCTTCGAGTCCGTCATGATCTCGATGTTCCTCACCGTGCGCGGAATGGGGCTGGTGGACACGCTCATCGGGGTCTGGCTGCCCGGCGCCGTCTCCGTCCTCAACATCATGGTCATGCGGGCGGCCTTCCTCGCCGTCCCCCGGGAGATCGAGGAGGCCGCACTGCTGGACGGCGCCGGCGAGTGGACCCGTTTCTCCCGGGTGTTCCTGCCGTCCGCCAAGGGCGCCCTGGCCGTCGTCTGCCTCACCAGTTTCATCGGCGCCTGGGACGACTTCCTGTGGCCCCTGCTGGTCCTGACCGACAGCGAGCACTACACCCTGCAACTCGGCCTGAAGACCCTGGCCGGCGCCACCACCGTCAACGACCAGCGGATCATCGCCGCCGGCGCGATGGCCGCGCTGATCCCGATGATGCTCCTCTTCTTCGCCCTCCAGCGTTACTTCTTCAAGGGCGTGGGCGAGGGAGCCGTCAAACTCTGAGCCCCGCCCCGCCACCCGCCCTTCCCCTCCTGGAGCAGCCGTCATGCACGACGACCGCAGCGTTGCCGAACTCCGCCTCCGCCGGGTCCTCAAGGAGCGCATCACACCCGCCGTCCACTCCCGCTCCCTGCCGCTGACCGTCGAGCGCTGGGACGCTCCGGGCGAGCCCGTCCCGGTGGGAGAGGGACTGGCGGCCCGCTACCGGCCCTGCGCGACCGGAGACCCGTGGGGCCCCGCCTGGGGCACCACCTGGTTCAAGGTCACCGGCACCGTCCCGGACGACTGGGCGGGCCGCAGCGTCGAAGCCGTCCTCGACCTCGGGTTCGACCGGATGATGCCGGGCTTCCAGTGCGAGGGCCTGGTCCACGGCGCGGACGGCTCCGAGATCAAGGCCCTCAACCCGTACAACGACTGGGTGCGCGTCGCCGACCGCGCCGAGGGCGGCGAGCGGATCGAGTGGTACGTCGAAGCCGCCGCCAACCCCGTGCTCGTCGAGCACCGGCCCACCTGCGAGGGGGACCGGCAGACGAGCGGGGACCAGCCCCTCTACCGGCTCGCCCGGATGGACCTCACCGTCTTCGAGACCGAGGTGTGGGAACTCGTACAGGACCTCGACGTCCTGCACGGCCTCATGACGCAGCTCGACGGGGACGACGCCCGGCGGTACGCGGTCCTGCGCGCCGTCGACGCCTCGCTGGACGCCCTGGACCTCGATGACGTCCCCGGCACGGCGGCCGCCGCCCGGGCCCGGCTCGCCGGGGTGCTCGCCACCCCCGCCAACGCCTCCGCGCACCGGATCAGCGCGGTCGGCCACGCCCACATCGACTCCGCGTGGCTGTGGCCGCTGCGCGAGACGGTCCGCAAGGTGGCGCGGACGGCGTCGAACGTGGTGAACCTGATGGACGAGCACCCCGAATTCGTCTTCGCCATGTCCCAGGCGCAGCAGCTCGACTGGATCAAGACGCACCGGCCCGAGCTCTTCGAGCGGATCAAGAAGAAGGTCGCCGACGGGCAGTTCGTGCCGGTCGGTGGCATGTGGGTGGAGTCCGACACCAACATGGTGGGCGGCGAGGCCATGGTCCGCCAGTTCCTCTACGGCAAGAAGTTCTTCCGGGACGAGTTCGGGATCGAGACCCGCAACGTCTGGCTGCCCGACTCCTTCGGCTACACCGCAGCCCTGCCGCAGATCGTCAAACTCACCGGCTCCACCTGGTTCCTGACCCAGAAGATCTCCTGGTCCCAGGTCAACGCGTTCCCCCACCACACCTTCTGGTGGGAGGGCATCGACGGCACCCGCGTCTTCACGCACTTCCCGCCCGTCGACACCTACAACAGCGACCTGGGCGGCGCGCAACTGGCCCACGCCGCCCGCAACTACCGGGAGAAGGGCCGCGGTTCGCGCTCCCTGGTGCCCTTCGGCTGGGGGGACGGGGGCGGCGGCCCCACCCGCGAGCACCTGGCGAGGGCCAGGCGCCTGCGCGACCTGGAAGGCTCGCCGCGCGTGGAGATCGAGCGGCCCGACGCCTTCTTCGAGAAGGCGCACGCCGAGTACCGGGACGCCCCCGTCTGGGCCGGAGAGCTGTACCTGGAGCTGCACCGGGGCACCTACACCTCGCAGGCCAAGACCAAGCAGGGCAACCGGCGCGCCGAGTCACTGCTGCGCGAGGCGGAGTTGTGGGCGGCGACCGCCGCGGTCCGGGTCGCGGGGTACGCGTATCCGTACGAGGACCTGGAGCGGATCTGGAAGACGGTGCTGCTCCACCAGTTCCACGACATCCTGCCCGGCTCCTCCATCGCCTGGGTGCACCGCGAGGCGCGCGAGACGTACCGCCGGGTACGGGAGGAGCTGGGCGGGATCACCCTGGCCGCGCAGCTCGCACTGGCCGGGAAGGGAACCCGGGAACTGGTCTTCAACTGCGCCCCGCACCACCGGCGCGGTGTCCCGGCCGGGGGAGCCGGGGTGCCGGAGCCGGCCGCCGGGCCGGTCACCCTCGGCGAGCGGCCGGCCGGCGGGTACATCCTCGCCAACGGCCGGCTGCGGGTGGAGGTCGACGGCCGCGGGCTGATCGTGTCGGCCTACGACCTGGAGGCCGGCCGGGAGTCCGTCGCGCCGGGGGGCGCCGCGAACCTCCTGCAGATCCACCCCGACTTCCCGAACATGTGGGACGCCTGGGACCTCGACGCCTCCTACCGTCACAGGGTCACCGACCTGGTGGATCTGGACGCACTGGAAACGACCGCGGCCGGGCCGGAATCGGCGGAGGTCCGGGCCGTCCGCTCCTTCGGCTCGTCCAGGGCGGTGCAGACGGTCGCGCTGCGGGCGGGTGCCAAGACGGTCGACATCCGTACCGAAGTGGACTGGTACGAGACGGAGAAGATCCTCAAGGCCGCGTTCCCGCTCGACGTGAAGGCCGACCGCTCCGCCGCCGAGATCCAGTTCGGACACGTGTACCGGGCCACCCACACCAACACCTCCTGGGAGGCCGCCAAGTTCGAGATCTGTGCCCACCGGTGGATCCACGCCGGGGAACCCGGCTGGGGCGCCGCCGTCCTCAACGACTCCACGTACGGCCACGACGTGACCCGGGACGTACGCCCCGACGGCGGCCAGACCACCACCGTCCGGCTCTCGCTCCTGCGCGCCCCGCGCTACCCCGACCCGGAGACCGACCAGGGCACCCACACGGTGGGCTTCTCGCTGGCGCCCGGCGCGACGATCGGCGACGCCGTGCGCGAGGGGCACGCCCTGAACCTGCCGGAGCGGGTGGTGTCCGGGGCGGGCCCGGTGGCGCCGCTGGTGGCGGTGGACAACGACGCGGTGGTGGTGGCGGCGGTCAAGCTGGCCGAGGACCGCAGCGGGGACGTCGTCGTCCGGCTGTACGAGTCCCTGGGCGGCCGGGCCACGGCCACCCTGACGGCGGACTTCGGCCCCGTGGTGGCCACCGAGTGCGACCTGCTGGAGCGGCCGCTGCCGCCCGCCGCCCTCGGCGCGCCCACCCCCGCCGGGGCCCTCCCGCTGACCCTGCGCCCGTTCCAGATCGTCACGGTCCGCCTCCGCCGCGGCTGACCGGTCCGTGCGCCGAACCGCGGTCGAACGGGCGCCCGCGGGGGCGTGAACTGCGCCACAAGGGGGGCCGTCCTTCCCGGGAATTCCCGGGAGGGCGGCCCCCAGCCTCTTATGCACCTAGTTGCAAAACCTGGTGTCCCTCGCTAGAACAGGTCCATCACCCCCGCGCGAGGAGGCGCCCCCCATGTCCCAGAGCCGGTACCCGCACCTGCTGAGCCCCCTGGACCTCGGCTTCACCACCCTGCCGAACCGCGTGATCATGGGCTCCATGCACACCGGCCTCGAAGAGCACGAGGGCGGCTTCGAGCGCCTCGCCGCCTTCTACGCCGAACGCGCCCGCGGCGGCGCCGGCCTCATCGTCACCGGCGGCATCGCCCCCAACGACGCCGGCCGCCCCTTCGAGGGCGGCTCCCGCCTCACCACCGAGGAGGAGGCCGCCGAGCACCGGGTGATCACCGAGGCGGTGCACGCCGAAGGCGGGAAGATCGCGATGCAGATCCTCCACTTCGGCCGCTACGCCTACCACAAGGACCTGGTCGCCCCCTCTCCCCTCCAGGCCCCGATCAGCCCGTTCGTCCCGAACGAGCTCACCGACATACAGGTCGAGCGGACCGTCGAGGACTTCGTCCGCGCCGCCCGCCTAGCCAAGCTGGCCGGCTACGACGGCGTCGAGATCATGGGCTCCGAGGGCTACCTGATCAACGAGTTCATCGCCGCCGCCACCAACCGGCGCACCGACCGCTGGGGCGGGGCGTACGAGAACCGCGTCCGCTTCCCGCTGGAGATCGTGCGGCGCACCCGCGAGGCCGTGGGGGAGGAGTTCATCCTCATCTACCGCCTCTCGATGCTCGACCTGATCCCGGGCGGTTCCACCCTGGAAGAGGTCGTCCGCCTCGCCAAGGAGATCGAGGCGGCCGGCGCCACCATCATCAACACCGGCATCGGCTGGCACGAAGCCCGCATCCCCACGATCGCCACCTCCGTCCCGCGCGGGGCCTACAGCTGGGTCACCAAGCGCCTCATGGGCGCGGTGTCCGTTCCCCTCGTCACCAGCAACCGCATCAACACGCCGGAGACCGCCGAGGAACTGCTGGCCGACGGGCGCGCCGACCTGGTGTCGCTGGCCCGCCCCTTCCTCGCCGACGCCGAGTTCGTCAGCAAGGCGCGTGCCGGTGCCGCCGAGACCATCAACACCTGCATCGGCTGCAACCAGGCCTGCCTCGACCACACCTTCAGCGGCAAGATCACCAGTTGCCTGGTCAACCCGCGCGCCTGCCACGAGACCGAACTGGTCCTCTCCCCGACCAAGCTGAAGAAGCGCGTCGCCGTCGTCGGGGCCGGCCCGGCCGGACTGGCCTGTGCCGTCTCGGCCGCCGAGCGCGGCCACGCCGTCACTCTCTTCGAGGCCTCCGGGCACATCGGCGGCCAGCTGGACATCGCCCGCCGCATCCCCGGCAAGGAGGAGTTCGCGGAGACCATCCGCTACTACGGCAACCGGCTCACCGCCCACGGCATCGACCTGCGCCTGAACACCCGCGCCGACGTCGAGACCCTCCAGGGCTACGACGAGGTCGTCGTCGCCACCGGCGTCACCCCGCGCACCCCCGAGATCGAGGGCGTCGACCATCCCAACGTGGTGAGCTACCTCGACGTCCTGCGCGACGGCGCCCCGGTCGGCGAGCGCGTCGCCGTCGTCGGCGCCGGAGGCATCGGCTTCGACGTGGCCGAGTTCCTCACCGACAGCGGCGAGGGCGCCTCACAGGACCCGGCCGTCTACTTCCGCCACTGGGGCGTCGACACGGCGTACACCGGCCCGGGCGGCCTCGCCGCCCCCGAGCGGCCCGCGCCGCCGCGCCGGGTCCACCTGCTCCAGCGCAAGACCACCAAGGTCGGCGCCGGCCTCGGCACCACCACCGGCTGGATCCACCGCGCCGAACTCAAGCACCGCGGCGTCGTCTCGGTGGCCGGGGCGACGTACGACCGGATCGACGACGAGGGCCTGCACATCACCGTCGACGGCGAGCAGCGCCTGGTGGCCGCCGACACCGTCGTGCTCTGCACCGGGCAGGAGCCGCGCCGCGACCTGTACGAGGCGCTGCGCGCGTCCGGTGTCGCCGCCCACCTGATCGGCGGCGCCGACGTGGCCGCCGAACTGGACGCCAAGCGGGCCATCCGTCAGGGCACGGAGCTCGCCGCGAGCCTGTGACCCGGTAAAACCGGCGCCAACCCCCTTACGCACCAATCGTGTTGTGGCGGCCCCGGGCGGGCCGCCACAATCCCCTGATGACCCTCACACCGGCAGACGCCGACCGGATCCTCGCCGAGAGCTTCGCCCCTTGGGTGCTCGCCCTCGGCCTCACCGTCCGGGAGACCGGGGAGCGGCACGCCGTACTGCGGCTGCCGTGGTCCGAGGAGCTGGCCCGGGACGGCGGCGGGCTGTCGGGCCAGGCCCTGATGGCCGCCGCCGACACCGCCGGCGTCATCGCCGTCTGCGCCGCCCGGGGCGGGTACGGGCCGATGACCACCGTCCAGCAGTCCACGAGCTTCCAGCGGCCCGTCCTCGGCGCCGACGTGCTGATCGACGTACGGATCACCAAGCTCGGCAAACGGATGGCCTTCGCCGACATCACCATGACCGCCGAGGGCTCGGCAGAACCGGCCGCGAAGGCCTCGACGGTCTACGCACTGCTCGGGTGAGGACCCTCTCCCGCAACCGGGACTTCAACGTCTTCTGGCTCGGGCAGGCGCTGTCCGTCCTCGGCGGGTCCGTCTCCGCGGTCGCGCTGCCGCTGCTGGTGCTGGCCGCCACCGGGTCGGTCTTCCAGATGGGGCTCGTCACGGTGGTCTCCGCGGCCACCGCGGTGGTGACCGGCGCCTTCGCCGGCTACGTGGTCGACCGGGCGGACCGCCGTCGGCTGATGATCGTCTGTGATCTGGCGCGGGCCCTGCTGCTCGGGGCGGTGCCCCTGCTGTGGCCGGCCACCCACGGCGTCTGGCTGCTGTACCTGCTGACCGCGCCGGCCGGCGTGCTGAAGGGCCTCTTCGACGTGGCCTACGTGACGGCGGTACCGGCCCTGGTGCCGCCCGAGGACCTCGGCCGGGCCAACGGGCGGCTGATGAGCGCCTTCGCCCAGGGCACCCTGCTCGGGCCCGTGATCGCGGGGGCCGTCACGGCCGGCGTGGGCCCGGCCTGGGCCCTGGGGCTGGACGGCGCGACGTTCCTGGTCTCCGCCGTCAGCCTGCTCCGGGTCCGGTTCAGCCCACGGCCGGGCGACGCGGGGGAGCGGCCGGGGCCGGGCGGAGCCGCGATGCTGCGCGAGATGTTCGCGGCCGGGTTCCGGTTCCTGTGGGCGCACCCGCTGCTGCGCCCGCTGACCGTCCTGCTCACCCTGCTGACCTTCGTCACCCTCGGCGCGACCGACCTGCTGATCTACCGGGTCGAGCACGACCTGCACGAGGGCTCCGCCACCCTCGGCTACGTGATGGCGGCGAGCGGAGTGGGCACGCTCGCGGGCGCCTTCGCCGCCGGACCGCTGCGCCGGCGGCTCGGGTTCGGGGTGTGCTGGCTGGGCTCGGTCGGCGCGATCGCGGTGGCCTTCGCCGGAATCGGCGTCAGCCGGAGTGCGCCGGTCATCGCGTGGCCGGCCGCCCTGTTCATGTTCGGGCTGACCCTCGGCGGCGTCTGTTCCATGACCCTGCGCCAGGAGGTGACCCCGGCACACCTGCTGGGCCGGGTCACCTCCGCCTTCTGGACGGTGCACAACGCCTCGGGCCCGGCGGGGGCGGCCGTGCTCACCGCGCTGGCCGCCCGGCACGGGGTCCCCGCCGTCACCCTGGGCGGCGGGGCGTTCTGCCTGCTGATCGTGGGTGCGGGGCTGCTCACCCCGCTGCGCGCGAGCGGGCCCCGCGCCGGATCCGCGACCGCGCCCGCAGGGGTCTGGCCCGCGACCGGGCCCGTACGGCTCAGCCGGCTGCGGCGGCCACAGCGGGGCCGACGCCCGTGAGGCGCTCCGCCACCGCCCAGAGCCGGGCGTTGGCGGCGGGGTCCAGGGCGCGCCGGGTGATGCGGGACTCGGCCGTCGGGCCGACCAGGCCGAACAGCCCGCTCGGGCCGTAGTAGCCGCCGGCGGTCGCGTCCGGGCTCGTGGCGGCGTACAGCAGCGGTTCCGTACCCGGACCGACCTCCTGCTTCGGGAGGAAGTCCAGCTTGCTCACGAGGCCGTGCAGCCGGGAGGGCCCGCCCCGGCCGAGGCTGGCGCCGGCGGTCTGGAGGTTCGTCTTCGTGTAGCCGGGGTGGGCGGCGGTGCTGCGCAGCGGCCACTTCTGTCCGGCGGCGAGGACGGCCAGGTGGCGGGCCATCATCAGGTCGGCCAGCTTGGACTGGGCGTAGGTGAGCATCGGGACGTAACGCCGGCGCTCCCACTGGAGGTCGTCGAAGTCGAGCCTGCCGAAGTTGGCGGTGCTGCTGCTCATCGTGGTGACGCGCGGGGCGGCCGCCGTGAGCAGGGCGGGGAGCAGCCGTACCGTCAGCGCCAGCGGGCCGAGGAAGTTGCTGCCGAACTGGAGCTCGAAGCCGTCGGCGGTGGTCATCCGGGTCGGGGGAGCCATCACTCCGGCGTTGTTGACCAGCAGGTCGAGCGGGACGCCGTCGGCGAGGAACGCGTCGGCGAAGGCGGTGACCGAGGCGAGGTCGGCCAGGTCGATCCGGCGCACCTCCACCCGGGCGTGCGGATGCCGGGCCAGGATCTCGGCGCGGGCCTGCTCCCCCTTGGCGGGCGTACGCACCGCGAGCACGACGTGCGCGCCCGCCTCGGCGAGCCGGCGCGCGGCCTCCTTGCCCGTGCCGCTGTTGGAGCCGGTGACGACGGCGAGCTTTCCGGACTGGTCGGGAACGGCGTACATGACGTACTCCTCGGGGAAGTGCGATAACAGACCGACGGTCTGATGCTCGTTCCGAAGCTAGCAGACCGCTGGTCTGATAACAACAGACCGCAGGTCTGTACGCTGGTCGGGTGACCCTGCCTACGAAGTTCCAGCGCGCCCGCAGCGAGGAGCAGCGCGCCGCCCGCCGCCAGGCGATCCTCGACACGGCGGCCGCCATGCTCACGGAGATGCCGGTCGCCCAGGTGACGCTGAACGAGCTCGCGCGCCGGGTCTGCCTCGCCAAGTCGAACGTGCTGCGCTACTTCGAGTCCCGCGAGGCCGTCCTGCTGGAACTGCTCGCCGCCGCGTCCCGTGAGCTCGTCGACCACCTCGACGGCGCGCTCGCCCGGGCGGTGGCGGACGCCCCGGCGGCCGAGCGGGCCGACCGGGTCGCGGACTGCCTCGCGCGGGCCCTGGTCGACCGCCCGGTGCTGTGCGACCTGATCAGCGCCCAGGCCGCCGTACTGGAGCGGAACGTCTCCCCGCAGGTCGCCGCGGCCTACAAGCGGGCCGCCATGGCCAGCGCCACGGCCCTGGCCGGGCAGATCGCCTCCCACCTGCCGGAGTTGGGCGAGGGGGACGCCTTCCGGTTCGTCCTGTCCGCGACCATGGTCAGCGGCGCCGTCTGGGCCCACGCCCACCCCTCCGCCGCCATGCGCGCGGCCTACGAGGCCGACCCGTCGCTCGGCGCGCTGTGCGTCGACTTCGCCCCCACGCTCCGCGGGACGCTGGAGCTCCTGCTGTCGGGGCTGCTGGCGCGGGCCCGGACCTCCTGACCGCCGGACCGGCGCACGGCAACGCCCCCGCGCCGCTCGGGCATCGGGGGCGTACCGGCCGTTCGGCTGCGGCCGGGCCGGACCGGGAGGATCAGAACAGGAACGGCGTCGGAAGCGACGGGCCGGGCGACGCGGAGCGCCGCTCGGCCGAGCCGGGAGCGCTGCGGCACGTCACGTCCCGCGCCGGCAGCCGCCCCGTGGTGAGGTAGGCACCGACCGGTGCCATGACGCAGGAGGCGGGGTCGACCAGGTACACCCCGTGCCCCTCGCCGCCCTCCGCCAGCACCATCCGCGAGCCGTTCAGCGCGCGGTGCAGGCCCTGGCCGCTGACCAGTGGGGTCTGCGAGTCCCACTCGTTCTGCACCGTCAGCACCTGCGCCGGGGTCCTCATCGGCGTGGCGGCCTCGATCGGCCTCGGCCAGAAGGCGCACGGCTTGATGTTGGACGGGAAGTCCCCGTACAGCGGGTACGCGGCCTTGTCCCGGACTGTCTCCCGCTCGTACTGCTCGGGATAGCGCGGCCATTCCGTGTCCCCGCACACCACGGCCAGCAGCGCGGCCGTGCCGTTGTCCGAGGCCGGCTCCGCGGCGGGCCGCAGCAGCTTCCGCTGCGCCGGTGACAGCGCGGCCGGCCTGCCCTCGGACGCGTCCTTGAGCGCCTTGACGGCGGGAGCCGCCTGCGCGGGGTAGAAGAAGGCCGCCCGCATCGCCCGGATGTCATCACCCGTCAGCTTCGCGCCGTCGAGCGGGATCGGGTCCTTGTCGGCGCGGGCCACCAGCGCCCAGAACGTCTCCGAGACCGCCTGCGGGGTGTCGCCGAGCCCGTACTCGGCCGAACGCCGCGCCGTCCACTGCGTCCAGCGCGCGAACGCGGGCTCCGCCTCGCTCGCCCACACCTGGAACATGCCGCGCCAGATCCGCTGCGGGTCGACGCCGCTGTCCAGTACGAAGCGGTCCGTGCGGGCCGGGAACAACTGGGTGTACACCGCGCCCAGGTAGGTCCCGTACGAGTAGCCCAGGTACGAGATCTTCCGCTCGCCCAGGGCCGAACGGATCGCGTCCATGTCCCGTGCGGTGTTGCGCGTGGTGATGAAGGGCAGCACCGGGCCCGATGCCGCACGGCACTTGTCGGCCACGGTCCGCGCCCACGCCACGTCGGAGGGGAAGCCCTCCGGCCGGTAGGGCCGCAGGATGTCCTGTTCCTCCGGGGCCAGTCCGCAGCTGACCGGACTGCTCGCGCCGACCCCGCGCGGATCGAACCCGATCAGGTCGTACTGCTCCCGGACCGGCTCGGGCATCTGCTCGTTCATCTGCAGCGGCAGATCGAGTCCCGAGCCGCCCGGACCTCCGGGGTTCAGCAGCATCACGCCGTGCCGCTTCGCCGGGTTCCCGCTCTTCATCCGGGATATCGCGAGGTCGATCGTGCGCCCCGAGGGGCGGCGGTAGTCCAGCGGGACCTTGATGGCCGCGCACTCGTACGCGGCCGGCTGGTCCGCACTGCACCGGTGCCAGGCGGGTTCCTGCGCGACGAACCCGGTGTCGGGGGCGGCGGACGCCTGGGGGGCGGCCAGCAGCGGGAGGGCGGTGGCGATGAGCCCGGCTGCGGCGAGCAGCGGTGTGAGGCGTTTCATGCGCACAGGGAGGCCGTTCCTTTCGGCGGGGCGACGGTTCCCGTCCACCCTGTGGCACGCCGGCCCGGAGCGGATCCTCCCGGAGAGCTGGTCCGCGTCCTCCCCGCGAATGAAGGCAATTCCGGACAACTGGCCGACACGCCAAGCGGATTGGGTTCCCGGGCGGAGCACAGGCCGAACGCGGCACCGTACCAGCCGTACGAGGCGTTGCCCGGATCTTTGTCCGTTCGTGATGGTCCTTCCGAACGGGCACCCCGACTGGCACTAGCGTCCCTTGGCACCCAGGGAGCTCGGGTGCACACGGCGTGGCCGCCGGACACTCCGGCCATGCCGCCCCTCCCTGCCCACGCAGCAAGGAGGCACAGTGCTGTCATTCCGCCGGTCGAACGGCGCCGCCATGTCCGTCGCCTCGCGACACGTGATGGGGACGCTCATCGTCATCGGCGCCCTCGCGTTCACGCTGGTCGCGCTGCTGATCCCGGTGCAGAAGTTCGGCGGCACCGCGGCCGCGGCCGCCGCCCCTTCCGGCGACGACGACGGCGCCGGGACCATGAGCACCGCCTTCGGGCCGCTGACCGCCCAGGACCGGGACTTCGTCCGCAAGGTGCGGCTCGCCGGACTGTGGGAGCTGCCCGCAGGACGACAGGCGCAACAGCGGGCCACCCGCCCGGCCGTCCGCACCGCGGGCGAGCACCTCATCGAAGGCCACACCGCACTCGACCGCCATGTCAGGGAGGTGGGCCAGGCCCTCGGCATGGAACTGCCCGACCGGCCCAGCGCCCAGCAGCAGGGCTGGCTCGACCAGCTCGACAAGGCCCAGGGCAACGAGTACGAGCGGCTGTTCGTCCAGCTGCTGCGCCGGGCGCACGGCAAGGTGTTCGCCCTCGTCGCCCAGATCCGCGCCCAGACGCGCAACTCGATGGTGCGGGACCTGGCCACCGACGCCAACTCCACCGTTCTGGACCACATCTCGGTCCTCGAAGCCAGCGGCCTCGTCGATTTCGACGGCCTGGCGGACGTCTCGCCCGCCCCATCCACCGTTCCCCGACCGACGAAGTGAAGTGATCGCATGAGCCCAAAGGGCCACAAACGCCGACTGAGGCCGTCCCACAAGGCCCTCGCCCTCGTGTCCGCCCTGGTCCTGGGCGGCGGCGGAGTCGTGATAGTCGAACAGGCGGCCTCCGCGGGACAGGACTCGGCGCGCAAGGCGCCGGTGACCGCCACCATCGACTGCCCCGACGTGGGTGACCGGCTCCGCGAGGTACCGGACCCCGTACGCGCCGAAGTCGACCAGGACCTCGCGCAGCTGGACACCCAGATCGCCGACTCCTACCAGCGCCTCGCCACCGGCCGGGCCCAGGGCGACGCCCTGCTGAACGAGTTGAAGGGCAAGCGGCAGCAGACCATCACCGGCATGGCCGACGCCATCGGGCGGTCCGCGGCCCGTCCCGACGGGCTGGAGGCGCTCAGCGGCTGCTCGATGAAGCAGGCCGCAGCCGCCGACGCCGCTGATACCGCCGCCGAGGCGGGGGCCCCGGCCGACGCGCAAGGACTCGCCCAGGGCAAGAGCGGCGGCGGCAAGGGCAGCGGCCCGGCCCGCTCCGACTTCGTCGTCATCGGCACGGTGAAGCCCAACGTACGCAACCCCGCTCCGCAGGCGAAGGCGTCCAAGGGTTCCTTCGCCGTCCAGTGCGGACGCAACGAGAACCGCCACCTCAACCCGGACAACGTGATCGTCGCGCCGGGCGTCGGCAACGGCGCGCACCACATGCACGACTACGTCGGCAACAAGACGACGGACGGGTTCTCCACCAACAAGAGCCTCGCGGCCTCCGGCACCACCTGTACGAACGGTGACCAGTCCACTTACTACTGGCCGGTGCTGCGGCTGCGCGACGGCCAGGCGGAGAAGGACGCCAAGGCACCGGGCGGCGGCCAGGACGCCAACGTCGGCACCATCCTCCAGCCGAAGCAGGTGACGATCGACTTCAAGGGCAGTGCCACGGGACCGGTCACCGCCATGCCGCGCTTCCTGCGGATCATCACCGGTGACGCGAAGGCCCTCACCAACGGCACGGCCAACGCGAACGCCTCCTGGAGCTGCACCGGGTTCGAGAACCGCCAGCTGAAGGACAAGTACCCGGTCTGCCCCAAGGGCAGCGACGTCGTACGGACGTTCAACTTCCAGAGCTGCTGGGACGGGAAGAACGCCGACAGCGCCAACCACCGCACCCACGTGGCCTTCGCCAGCCGTGACGGCTCCTGCCCGTCCGGGTTCAAGGCCATCCCGCAGCTCGTGCAGCGGATCACCTACGCGGTGCCGCCCGGCGCGCGGTTCGCCGTGGACAGCTTCCCCGAGCAACTGCACAAGCCGGTGACCGACCACGGCGACTTCATCAACGTCATGTCGGACGGTCTGATGGCCGGCGCCGTGCGCTGCATCAACGGCGGGCAGGCCTGCCGCTGAGACCCTCGGGGCGACGCCCCCTCCCACTCCCCGCGTCGCCCCGAGAGCGGTGGCGGGGCGGACCCCCCCTAGGCCCCGCCCCCCCCCCGGGCGGGGCCCCGCGGCGGCCCGGCCCCCCCCGCAGGCCGGGGCGCGCCCCCAGTGCCGCGCACCCCCCCCCCCCGCCCGGGGGCGCCCGGTGCGCGGCCCCGGCCCGCAGCCCAGTGGGCCCGGGCACCGCGCCGTGCCGTCGCCCGGCGGCGGCACGGCCCCGACGCATGCGAGGAGCGATCGCCATGTCCGGCTCTCACCGCACCACGGCCGGTGCACCACCCGACGGCGGGGCGCCGCCCAGCGAGCGGGAACTCACCCGGCGGCTCAGGCGGTCCTACGCCCGGGGCGCCACCGACCCCTATGTCTGCGACCTGCTGTACCGGCGCCACCGCGGCGCCCTCCTGGCCTGCGCGCGTGGGTGCTGCCGCGCCCCGCAGGACGCCGAGGACCTCGTCTCCGAGGCCTTCGTCCGCACCCTCCAGGCCGTCCGGTCCGGCGCCGGGCCGCGGGACCACTGGCGCCCGTACCTGCTGGCGGTGGTCCGGCACACCGCCATCGAATGGCGGGCCGGTGACGGCCGGACCGTCCTGACCGCCGATGTCGAATCCTGGTGCCGTCCGGGGCCGGCCGGTGAGGACCCGCAGCAGCGGCTGCTGTCCGAGGAGGACCGCCGGCTGGCCGCCCGCTCCTTCCACACCCTGCCCCGGCGCTGGAAGGACGTGCTGTGGCACACCCTCGTCGAGGACGACTGCCGCCACCAGGTGCCGGCGCTGTTCGGCATCACCCCGAGCGCCGTGACCTCGCTGGCCTTCCGGGCCCGGGAAGGACTGCGCGAGGCCTACCTGTGCGCCCACCTCGGCCACGGGCCGGCCGGCGACGACCGCTGCCGGCCGTACGCCCGGATGCTCGGCGCGGCCGTCCGGCGCCGGGATGCGCCCCGCGCCGGGGGGCTCGGCCGGCACCTGGCGGGATGCCGCTCCTGCTCGCGGGCGTACGCGGAGCTGCTCGACCTGAACGCGGCAATGGCCGCGCACGCCTGCGGCCCCGGTTCCGCGCCGCGCTGACGGGGGCGGGAACCGGGGCCGCAGGCCGGAGGACTAGAGGCCGTTGACCCGGGCCATGCGGCCGGCGCCGAGCGGCGGCCGGAACTCGGCGGTCACCACGCGGGCCCGGCGGCTGACGCGCGAGTGCTGGCGACGCACCTGAGCCATCAGACGGCGGGTGCGCAGGGCCATCTCCAGCTCGAAGCGGGTGCGCGGGTCCCGCAGGCCCGTCCCGAAGAGCTTCTCCAACTGCCGCATGCGGTAGCGCACCGTCTGGGGGTGCACGCTCAGCGCCTTGGCCGCCTCCGGTGCGCCGCCGCCCTCCAGCCAGGCGAGCAAGGTCACTTCGAGCCGCTCGCTCTGGCGCGGGGTCAGGTCCGCCAGCGGCCGCAGCCAGCGCGCGGCCAGCGCGTGCGCCAGGGGTTCGTCCTGGAGCAGCAGCAGGGTGGAGAGGTGGTCGTCCACGAAGACGGCGCGGGCCTCGGCGCCGGGCCGGGCGGGGGTCAGGTTGAGCAGGCGCAGTGCCCAGCGCAGCGAGGAGGCGGTGTCCCGCAAGGCGACGGGGTGCCCGACGGCGGCGAAACGCCCGCGCAGCGCGCACTCCAACGGTCCGCGGGCGTCCGGATCGGGGGCGGGTACCAGCAGGCACGGCTGGCCGCCGACCATACCGGTGAGTGCGTCGTCCAGTACGCCCGCCAGCTGCTGCATCTCCCCGGGGGTGGCCGGTGCGACGGCGCGTACGGTGGCCGGCAGGGGCCATCCGGCCGTCGCGGCCAGTTCCGACAGGGCTATTTCAGACATGGGCATGTCACTCGTAAGGCCGGTGAAGAGCTCCCGCCGAGCCCGTTCGGCCGCGGTGCCGTGAGCCTCGGAGCGCGGTGAGGGAACGGCCTTGAGGGGCACCAGCTGCCCGCTGGCGGAAGGCTCCCGGCCGGGGCGTCCGGACTCCTGCGGGCGCTCCCCCTCGGGCTCGGAGCAGGGCTCCCGGTACCCGAGTGCGGTGAGCAGCGCCGTCTCCACCCGCTGTCTGACCACCTCTTCGTCGGTGTCCCCGATCAGTTCGCCGAATCCGGGAATGCCCTCCCGGAGCTCCTCCACGATCCCCGCGGCCAGCGCGGGCAGTTCCCTTCGCAGGACCCGGGTCCATTCGCCGCGGGGGCGGGACCAGATGCGGTTCAGCAGTTCGCACATTGTTACCTCGTTCATGCCGGGGTATGGCCTGCCCCGTGGGAGGGTGACAAGCCTGTCGGGGCCGCCTCCCTCCCCCGCCGGCGCCAGTGCCGACGGAGGAGTTCGAACGCCTCGTACTCCCTCCAGGAGCGTGCCATCCACTTGCAGTCCCGCGACCTTGCCTGGATTTTGCCGTCGGGGAGGTGTGGCGGCGGACAAGGCGTCAACCTCGTCGTGACCGCACCACTGGAAGGGAATCTTCCGGGGATGTTCGATGCGATGACTGCGCGGGCGCCAGAAATTATCACGTTTCGATAAATCCCGTGGAGGTGCTGCGAAGCTCCACGATGCTTCTGCACTCCGGCCCCCGCTCCCGGTCGGTGAGGCGCCATCTCCCGCCCGCCGCGGAGCAGTTCCGACGACTACCCCGGGCGCCGAGCGCGAGGTGGAGTGCTCGGGCCCGGGCGTATGGGAGAACCAGATGCCCTTGCCCCAGCCGCGTACGCCACGCTCTCACCGGGCCCGCCGCACCAGACGCCACGCCGGTACGGCCACCGCGGCGGCGGGACGGCGCGCCGTGCGCCGGCCGCCGCTGCTGTCCGCCGCCGGGGGACTGCACCCCGCCGCGCTGTCCGCCGCCGCCCTCGCCGGCCTCGTCTCGCTGACCGTCGCGGTCCAGGCGGGCGCCCTGGCCCGGCTGTGGGACTTCCTGGACTACGGCGCGGGCGTCCTCTCGCTCGTCTCGCTCACCTCCACGGTGCTGTGGGGCCTGGCCGCCACCGACCGCACGCTCCTGGCATCCGGCCACCGGCTCGTCGCCCAGGGGGTGCACCGCGGACTCGCCGTCGCCGGACTGGCCTTCCTCGCCCTGCACATCTGGGTCAAGGTCGCGCAGGCGCAGACCGGCGCCGCGTCCGTCGTCCTGCCGTTCGCGGACCCCGACCGGCCCGTCCTGATCGGACTCGGCACGCTCGCCGGGTACCTCTTCGTCGCCGTGGCCGTCTCGGGAGCCGCCCGCAGCGCGTTCGCCACCAAGGGCCGCTCGATCTGGTGGCGGGCCCTGCACGTGGGCGCCTACCCGGCCTGGGGCGCCTCCCTGGTCCACGGCCTCAAGGCCGGCCGCCCCGCCTCCGGTTGGGTGACGGTGGCGTACGGACTCTGCCTGGCCGGCGTCGCCGCCGTCCTCGTCGTCCGCCTGCGCGCGCGCCTGCGTGCGCTTCCGGCCCGCCCGCCCGTCGCGCCGCCGCCTCCGCCGCGCGCGCCCGGGCAGGGGCCGCCGCGCACGCCGAGGCCGTTCGTCCGCAAGCCGGCCGAATGGGCGGCCGCGCGGCTGACCGCGCGGCTGGCCCGTCAGACGCAGTCGGCCGCCGCGGGCGGGGCGCGCCCCGGTCCGCTCGGCGATGCGCCGGCCGCCGCCCGGGCGGCGGCCGGTCCGTCGG
>NZ_JBSGYT010000009.1:0-50137 GCF_053610645.1 Streptomyces sp. NPDC054883
ACCTGGATGACGGCGGTGAAGGCGACGACGGCTTTGTCGTCCACCGGAATGCCCATCAGGCCCTCGGTGATCTTCAGGTGGCCGGTGGAGGAGACTGGCAGGAACTCGGTGACCCCTTCGACGATGCCGAGAACGGCCGCCTGGCCGATGCCGATGGTGCTCAATGGGTCCGTCCCTGGGGCTGGTTCGATGTGAGGCTGGTCAAGCGTTGGCTGGACCACCGCGTGGGCTGGGGTGCGATGTGCGCGCTCGGTGGATCCGGCCGCCCTCGTTCCGCGGGTGAGAACGCTGCGCTCCGTCGCGGTGGGCCGCGAAGGCTCGTGCGGCAGTGCGGTCGGGTTGGTAACCCTCCCGCAGGGCGGTTGGACACCGTGGGTGCGCGACGGTGACGACTATATCGTCTACAGATCAGTAGACGATAGCGTCGTCGGATGCGTTCCGATCGAACGGAAGCATGTCGCTGCGGCTTCTTCGCCGTCCGTGGTCGCTCAGCCGGCCCACCTGGTACCTGCGTCTCGCGCATGTCTCGAGAATGCGGGGCAGGGCGCCCAGGGTTGCGCGCCAGGCCCCGGGTGCGGAGGTGCAGTCGGAGTCGTGGAGCAGGATGGTTCCACCTCCGGCAAGGTCGGAGGTGACTGTGCGGTGCACGGACTCGGGCGTGGCGCGGGCGGTCCAGTCCTCTCCCCAACAGGTCCACAGCACCGGGTCGAGGTCGAGACGGCGGGCGGCGACGTGTGCTGCGGTTGACATGACGCCGTAGGGCGGCCGGAAGAGGACGGGTCGCTCTCCTGTGGTCGTGGCGATGGTGTCGCGGGCGCGTGCGAGGTCGTCCAGGGTGGCGCGCGGACCGCGCAGCAGCAGCGGACGGTGCAACCAGCCGTGGATCCCGACCTCGTGGCCGGCGGCACTGATCTCCCGGACGAGGCCGGGCGAGCGTTGTGCCTGCGAGCCCAGCAGGAAGAAGGTGGCGTGTACCCCGTGCTGTGCCAGGAGGCGCAGGAAGTGCGGGGTGGACCGGGGGTCGGGTCCGTCGTCGAAGGTCAGGGCGACGTGTCCGGGGTTGCCCCGTCCCGACAGGCGGGGCATGTACCGGTTGCGCAACGGCCCGAACGTGGAGATCGCGGGCCCGGCATCGGCCCTCACGAGTGGTGCTCCTCGGATGCGCTGTGGTGGCTGTGGGCCCGGGGGAGGTCGTCCAGGTCGAAACCGTGACCGACGGTCCTTACCGGGCTCGAGCGGCTGGGCGTCGTCATGACCCCCGCGCCAACGGCGCATCCCCACACGGCGCATGCGACCGCCATGGTCACGGCGAGCCGCTGCGGCGCCCGGCGGGAACGCGCGGACGGCCGTGGGTGGGGGAGTGCTCGCTGGTGCATCCGGGCAATTTCCGCCGCCGGTCCCCGGTCGGTGGCGTGCGCGAACAGGGCGAGGGCGTTCTCGCGCTGCTGTGGCCCGAGCGGCCCGCCGATCAGGTCGTGGAGGACGGCCTTGAGGTGTTCCGGCTGCTCGATCCAAGCCCGGGGAGCAGGAGGCCCAGGAAGGATCCGGCCGGCGGGCGCGCGGTGCACTCGAGAGCGACGTGCTCGCTGTGCTCTGGTCCACCGACGAGCCACTGACCGCTCGGCAGGTCCGGGAACGTCTGCCCGGCGGCCTCGCCTACACCACCGTTTTGACCATCCTGTCCCGCCTCCACGAAAAAGGCATGCTCCTCCGCCACCGGGAGGGTCGGGGATACGCGGACGGTGGTCGCTCGGGCCGTCGGGCGCGCAGCGCTGGCGACCAGCGGCATGCCGCGCCCCACCGGCCTGGCGGCGACGGGCGGGGCTGTCCCTCAACGAGTGCGCGCTCTACTGGCCGCGCCGCCTCCCACAGGGCGAAGCCGGCCCCTCGTGGCGGGCGCGCTGCTACTGGCCCTCTGCTGTGCCAGCCTGATCAACGCCGCGTCCGACAGCGATGAGCTCCTGGACAGCGCCAAGCGCGCGCAGTGCGCAGCACACATCAATGCCGGCGTCGCACCGCTCACCGGCGTCGACCGGCGGGCCCTGTCACCGCGGTTTTGAGCGCACGTGAAGCCGTACGGCCGGCGAGCCGGACATCAACTCCCACGTCGGCCCCGGCCCGCAACCCACCGTTGTCGGTCAGCGGGTGACCGAGGAGGAACCGGTGGCCGCCGGCACTGAGCGGTGCCTCAATCGACGCGGCGTCGCGGCCAAGGACTGACCCGCTCGCGCATCCGGGCCCGGTGGGAGTTCCGCGGCTTCCTCGGTAGGGCAGGCATTCAGCACGAGTGGCACGAGGTGCCAGGCCATCACTGCGTCGGGCCCATCTGTGCGTCGGAGTCTGTGCATCGGCATCGTTGAACAGTTGCGCGAGGTAACCCGCTCAGCCGCGCGGCTCGTAGGCTGCGTCCTGACCATATCGACCCACCGGGCTTCCGTCTACAAACTTGTAGACGTAGCGGTCGCTATGCCATTGTGCCGCTCATGACGACAGCGCAACTCCGGCAGGGCGGCCCGTCCGTGCCCGTCCGGCAGACGATGAACAAGGTTCCTCAGGTCACCGCCCTGTTCTGGGTCATCAAGGTGCTGACCACCGGAATGGGCGAGACGGCGTCGGACTTCCTCGCCCACGTGATGGACCCGATGATCGCGGTCGCACTCGGCGCGGTCGGCTTGGTCATATCCCTTGCCGTGCAGTTCCGGCTCGACCGGTACGTGGCCTGGGTCTACTGGACGACCGTCGTCATGGTCAGCGTCTTCGGCACGATGGCGGCCGACGTGCTGCACGTCGGCCTCGGCGTCCCGTACACCGAGGCCACGCCCGCCTTCGTGCTCGTCCTCGCGGCGATCTTCGCAGCCTGGTACGCGACCGAGCGCACGCTCTCGGTGCACAGCATCAACACCCGGCGCCGCGAGGCGTTCTACTGGGCGACGGTGCTCGCCACCTTCGCGCTCGGTACCGCCGCCGGTGACCTCACCGCCACCAACTTCCGCCTCGGCTACGTCGCTTCCGGCCTGGTCTTCACGGCGCTGATCGCCATCCCGGCCGTCGCCCACGCCCGGCTCGGTCTAGGCGCGGTGGCCGCCTTCTGGTCGGCGTACGTCCTCACCCGCCCCCTGGGTGCCTCCTTCGCCGACTGGATGGCCGTCTCGCACACCCGCGGCGGCCTGGACCTCGGCCTCGGCCCGGTCACCGCCGGCTGGACCCTCGCCATCGTCGTCCTCGTCGCCTACCTCGCGACCACCCGCCACGACAACGAGGCCTGACCACCGCGCTGCTCAGCACGCCCATTCAGAAGCTTCGGAGCCGCCAACGGTGTTCCCCGTAGGCAGCTTCGGGTTCGCGTCCGAGCCGGTCGTTGTCGACGGCGGGCTTGGGCTCGTCGGCCAGGCCGCTGGCCCTCCGCAAACTCATCGTTCTCAACGACGCCGAGCTCGAGCGCAGCTTCGACGCCAGCGGCCGGACCGAGGTCCGCGCCCGGGTCCAGGCCCTGCCGCAGGACGACCTGGAAGAACGGCGCGTTCCAGGGTAGCTGTGCCACCTGCACCGGCAGATCGCGGAGGCGTTGCCCTTCTACCAGACACCGAACCTGTTCCAGACCGGCAAGTCCACCCCCGGCCTCCTCGCCCAGGCGCCCTTCAGCATCTGCGACCGCGGCTCCGGGCGCCGTCAGGTATCGCTCAAGCCGAAAGAGGCGTGAGGCAGATGTAAGCGGGGCGGCGGACGGAGTTGGCCTCCGCCCGCCGCCCCGCCTGTTGCGGCTCTTTCTCTGGAGCCGTCAGGACTCATCGAGATTCAACATCGAGAGATACATGGGGATCTTCCCCACCGTTTTCCTGGGGACAGTGGTCGTCTTCTGGACGCCGCGCACCAGGTCCCGCACGATCAGCGTGTAGGCGCCGTGTCGATGGACCAGTTCGGCCGCGTACAGCACGTCCGCAGATGAGGGCTGTGCCTGCTCGGCTTCCGTCACCAGATCACGACCTTCACAACCTCCATGGCCCCTCAGTTCCTTCTTGCTGCGCGGGAACGGCATCGCGTGCCGTCCATCCGTTCACGGCCCGGCTAGCCCCGACCGTTCATGGCCACGACGAGGCTGTGCGGCCGCATATCGGTCCAGGACCGTTCGACGTGCTCCAGGCACTGCCATCGGGTGTCCTCGGTGTGGGCCACGGCCCAGCCCTCGGGGACGTCGGCGAAAGCCGGCCACAGGGAGTGCTGACCTTCTTCGTTGACCAGCACCAGGTAGCGTGCGTCCTCGTCCTCGAACGGGTTGATCATGCGTCACTGCCTTCCGAAGGGGCGAGAGGTGATGGTGTCGGCACGGGGGGTTGCTCGATGCGCGCGTGCCGTGATCCGCGGACGGCTTCCGCGGCGCTCGCCCAGAGGTGGCCCCGACCTGGCGGCAGAGCTCGTTCCCCCACGCCCCGTGCCGTCGGCACCCGCCGGCCCGTCAGGACTTACCTGCCTTGACCGTGGGCTTCTCACCATCCCGCAGCTCAGCGGTGATGCGCTCGGCGGTCACCTCGGCAGTGATGTCCTGCAACTCCTCGCCGACCTGGTGGGCGGCCTTCTTCATTTCCACGGCCAGGCCGACGGAGGCCGCGATGGTGCTGCGCACCACCGGTTTCACCGCCCGCTTCACCAGGGGCGCCGCGACGATACCCACCAAGAAAGGGAGGAAAAAAGGAGGCATGGCCATGCCTTTCTCTTTAGCGTAACCAGCAGGGCGGAATGTGACCCCGGCGTGAGCGTCGCCCGGCATGGGCGCACTTCACCACCCCGGTGAAAAAGCAGGGGCTCGAGGAGGTGGAGCGCCAATGCGCCGCAACCGACCCGAATCTCTGCACGGCCAACACTTACACGCTACCGGCATTCACGCATCCGGCCACGCTCCGCCGCCGATGCCCCAGCAAATACAATGAATTCGAGTGAAGATCATTTGGAGAACCGTTTAGGCAGGTCCGGCCTATGCTATGGCCCACGGTCGGCGTGGATCGCACGCCTTCCCGACCGGTAGTAATAATCCCATTCGTCAAATCGTGAGAGCGAGGCCGCAGGTAATTCCTTCGAGTGGTAACCACCTCTGTGTAGCGGTAGCGGATACCGGGGCTGGCACGATTGGATCTCCAGCAAGGACCTTGATCACGCCGGGACCTCACTTCCTGCCTTCCTGCACACTGTGATGCGCGTGCTCGATGGACGTGCGTACTTGACGAAGGTCGACGCGTCAGCCCGGCCATGCTGCGCCTGAAACGTCGGCGGCCGTCTGCCACTGGCGGGCTTTCAGAAAATCCCCGGAGGTTGCTCTTGTCCCGCTCCGAACTTTCTCCCCTGTCCGTCGTCGCCGCATCCACGACGGTGGAAAGCGGCTCCGGCGCGCCGACTGAGGTGCTGCCCGTCACGGCCGCGCAGCGCGAGATCTGGCTGGCCGAACAGCACAGTTCTCAGCCGGGTGTGGGTTTGCGGATCGGCGAGTACCTGGAGATCGTCGGGGCGGTCGACCCCACGATGTTCGAGAGCGCGCTGCGGCAGGTCGTGAACGAGACCGACGCGCTGCGGGTGCGCCTTGTGGCCGGCGACGACGGTCCGGTGCAGGTTCTGGAGCGTGATGTCCCCTGGGTCCTGCCGCTGGTCGACGTCGCCGACGAGCGCACCCCCGATGCGGCCGCGCGGGCCTGGATCGCCGCGGACGTGGCCCAGCCTCTGGAGCTGTCCGACGGGCCTCTGTTCAGCTTCGCACTGCTGCGGCTGGGCCCTGACCGGTTCTGGTGGTGTCACACCTATCACCACGCCGCTGTGGACGGTTTCGGCTTCGCCCTCATCGCCCGCCGGGTCGCTGAGGTGTACACCGCGCTGGCCGGGGGGCAGCCGGCCGGCCACAGTCCCTTCGCCCCGTTGTCCGCCCTCGTCCGCGCCGATGCGGACTACCACGGCTCGCCGGCCGCGGCAGCCGACCGGGCGTTCTGGAAGCGGCGGCTTTCTGGTTGGACGGGAGCGACCACGATCCCGCACCGGCCCGACCTCGCGACGGCCCATGCCGGCCCTGCGGCGGAGGCCCGGCCCGCGGCAGGCCCCCAAGCGAGCGGCACGCGGCCGCTGCCGAACTACGAGGCGGTGTACGCGGCGGCCCGACACGCCGGCATCACCTGGCCCCGGCTGGTCGTGGCCGGGATCGCCCTGTACACCTCCCGGCTGACGGGGGTGCAGGACGTGACGCTGGGTCTGGTGGTGTCCGGCCGCCCTGATGAGGTCACCCGCTCGACGCCCGGGATGCTCGCCAACGTCGTGCCGCTGCGGCTGTCGTTGAGGGCCGACATGTCGGTGACGGATCTGCTGGCGCATGTCGACGAGCGGATGCGTGAAGCAGTGGCTCATCAGCGCTACCGCGGCGAGGACCTGCACCGGGACCTCGCCCTGGCCGAAGGCGTCAACCAGGCGTTCTCGCCACTCGTCAACATCACCCGGTTCGACTACGACTTCACCTTCGCCGGTCATCGGTGCAGCGCGCACAGCGTCTCAGTCCAGCAGGGCACGGATCTGGTGGTCACCGTGCGGGACCGTCGGGACGGCGGCGGCCCTCAGCTGGAACTGCTGGCGGCTTCCGGGATGTACAGCCGCGCCGACCTGGTGGACCACCAAGAGCGGTTGCTGAGCCTGATGCCGGAGCTGGTGAAGGCGGACCTGACCATGCCGCTCGGCCGGATCGAGGTGGTGTCCGCCCGGGAACGGGAGGCTCTGCTCCGGCCCGACGACGTCGCCGGAGCGGCGGCGGTCCCGGTGCCGCGCCTGTTCGAAGACCGGGTGCGCAGCGCTCCGGACGCGACAGCCGTGGTGGCAGGCAACACCATCGTGAGTTACGCGGAGCTGAACGCGCGGGCCAACCGTGTCGCCCACGCCTTGGCGGCCCGCGGCATCGGGGCGGAGGACGTGGTGGCTCTGGTGCTGCCGCGCGGCGTGGAGCAGGTGGTGGCCTTCCTGGGGGTGCTGAAGGCGGGGGCCGCGTATCTGCCGGTGGATCCGGAGTACCCAGCGGCACGGATCGCCTACATGCTCAGCGACGCGTCTCCGGTCCTGGTGATCGACGACGTGAGCATGGTGGCGGAGTTGGCGGATGGCCGGCCGGACACCGATCCGGGGATCGAGGTGGATTCTCGGCATCCGGCGTACGTGATCTACACCTCGGGGTCGACCGGTCGTCCCAAGGGAGTGGTGGTCACCCACACCGGTGTGGCGAACATGGTCGCCGCCATGGCCGCCGGGTTCGCGGTCGACACCGGCAGCCGGATGCTGCAGTTCGCCTCGCCCAGCTTCGACGCCTCCGTGGCGGAGGCGTTCACCTCCCTGCTGTCCGGGGCGGCACTGGTGCTCGTGCCCGACGGCGACCCGCTGGCCGCCCTCACCGATCCCGACGTGCGCGTCACCCACGCGATCGTGCCGCCGTCGGCACTGGCCGCGGTGCACACGACGGACGCCTCCGTGGAGACGTTGGTGGTGGCGGGCGAGGCGTGCCCACCGGGGTTGGTGGAGCGGTGGGCCCCGGGGCGGCGGATGATCAACGCCTACGGTCCGACCGAGGTCACGGTGTGCCCCTCGATGAGCGGACCGCTGACGTCCTCTGACGCGACGCCGCCGATCGGACGGCCGATCCCTGGTGCCCGGGTGTATGTGTTGGATGCGGCGTTGCGGCTGGTGCCGGCGGGCGTGACGGGTGAGTTGTACGTGGCCGGGGTGGGTTTGGCGCGGGGGTATCTGGGGCGGCCGGGGCTGACGGCGGAGCGGTTCGTCGCGGATCCCTTCGGGCCTGCGGGCACGCGTATGTACCGAACGGGGGACTTGGGTCGGTGGCGGTCCGACGGGCAGTTGCAGTTCGAAGGCCGGGCTGACGACCAGGTCAAGGTGCGGGGATTCCGGATCGAACTCGGTGAGATCGAGGCCGCTCTGGCGGCTTGCCCGGGAGTCGCGCATGCGACTGTCGTCGCCCATGAAGTGCGTCCCGGTGACACCCGCCTGACCGGCTACCTCGTCCCCGCCGATCTCCAGACCTCCTGCGACGCGGCCGCTGCCCGTACCCGCCTTGAGAAGAGCCTGCCCGCCTACATGGTGCCTTCCGCGCTTGTCGTGGTGGATGCGCTGCCTTTGACGCCGAACGGCAAACTGGACCGGGCCGCCCTGCCGGCGCCCGGCGCGGATTCCGTACCTCGGGGACGGGCTCCCCGTACGCCTCAGGAGCATGTCCTTGCCGGGCTCTTCGCCGAGGTCCTGGGTCTGCCCGCCGTCGGGGCCGACGAGAACTTCTTCGCCCTCGGCGGCCACTCCCTCCTCGCCACCCGCCTCACCAGCCGCATCCGCACCACCCTCAACACAGAAGTGAGCCTGCGCGAGGTGTTCGAGACCCCCACCGTCGCCGAACTCGCCGCCCGGCTGGACGCGACCGGCACGGGGCGGCCGACTCTGTCCGCCGGAGGGCGGCCCGATCCGGTTCCGTTGTCGTTCGCGCAGCGGCGGCTGTGGTTCCTCCATCGGCTGGAGGGGCCCAGTGCTACGTACAACATCGCGCTGGCGCTGCGGCTGCGAGGTCGTCTCGACCGCACGGCGCTGGAACAGGCCCTGGCCGACGTGATGATCCGGCACGAACCGCTGCGCACGGTCTTCCGCGAGATCGACGGCGTGCCCTGCCAGCACGTCCTCGACCCGCCGACCACACCCGCACCCCTGCCCCTCACCGACCTCGACATCGCCGACGAGGACGCGCTACAGGCACGGCTCACCCAGGCAGCCCGCCATCCCTTCGACCTCAGCGCCGAACCTCCCCTGCACGCCGACCTGTTCGCGCTCGGCCCGGACGACCACGTCCTCCTGGTCACCATCCATCACATCGCCGCCGACGGCTGGTCCATCAGCCCCCTCGTCCACGACCTCACCACCGCCTACACCGCCCGAAGCCGAGACGCCGAACCCGACTGGCCACCGCTGCCCGTCCAGTACGCCGACTACACCCTCTGGCAACACCAACTCCTCGGCGACCCCCACGACCCCGACAGCCTCACCGCACACCAACTCGCCCACTGGACCAAGAACCTCACCGACCTCCCCGTAGAGCTGGAGCTTCCCGTCGACCGGCCCCGGCCGGCGGTGGCCTCGCACCGCGGTGACTCCGTGGCCTTCGAGGTGGACGCGGAGCTGCACGGGCGGCTGGTGGAGCTGGCCCGCCGGACGGGGACGAGCCTGTTCATGGTGTTCCACGCCGGAATGGCCGCCCTGCTCACCAAACTGGGAGCCGGCACCGACATCCCGGTGGGCAGTCCCGTCGCCGGACGCACCGACGAGAACCTGGACGACCTCGTGGGGTTCTTCGTCAACACCCTCGTGCTGCGCACGGACACCTCCGGCGACCCCACCTTCACCCAGCTTCTGGGACAGGTCCGAGAGACCGCGCTCGCCGCCTACGCCCACCAGGACCTGCCGTTCGAGCACTTGGTGGAGGCCCTGAACCCGGCGCGGTCACCGGCGCGGCACCCGCTCTTCCAGGTCATGCTCTCCGTCGACGCCGCCGACGCCGGCCCGCCGGAAGTCCCGGGACTGGAGGTCTCCGCCGCTGCGGTTCCCACCGGGGCGGCCAAGTTCGATCTGGACGTCGCCCTCGTCGAACGGCGTGACGAAGGCCGGCATCTCGGTCTCGTGGGAACCGTCGGGTACGCCACGGACCTGTTCGACGCGGGCACGGTCCGCACGCTGGCCGAACGCTGGCTGCGCCTGCTCGGGGCAGCCGCGCAGGACCCGGACCGGCCGATCAGCCGCATGGACGTGCTGTCCGTCGACGAACGTCGGCGCCTGCTCGGCGACACCGTCGGCTCCGCCACGGCGCCGCTCCCCGCAACCACCCTCCCCCGCCTCTTCGAGGATCGGGTGTCGGCCGCCCCGGACACGACCGCGGTGGTGACCGGCGCCACCACGCTGACGTACGCCGAGCTGAATGCTCGGGCCAACCGGCTGGCCCACGCCCTCATCGCCCGGGGCGTCGGGACCGAGGACATCGTCGCCCTCGCCCTGCCCCGGTCGGCACACCTGGTCGTGGCTCTCCTCGCCGTGCTCAAGGCGGGAGCCGCTTACCTGCCGTTGGACCCCCAGTACCCGGCTGCCCGCATCGCAGCCATGGTCGAGGACTCCCGGCCCGTGCTGCTGCTGACCGACTCGGCCACCACGGCCGCGACCGACTTCGGCCCGGATCTGCCGCGCCTGCTCCTCGACGCTCCGGAGACCGCCGAGATGGTGCAGCCGCTCCCGGCGACCGACCCGGCGCCGAGGCTGCTGCCCGACCATCCGGCGTACGTGATCTACACGTCGGGCTCGACCGGCCGCCCCAAGGGGGTCGTGGCCCGGCACCTGAGCGTGGCCGCACTGGCCGTCCAATACCAGGAGCAGGTCTTCGCCCCCGCCGCGGAGTGCGCCGGGGGGCGGCCGCTAAGGGTGGCGCTGACCGCCTCGGTGTCCTTCGACGCCTCCTGGGGCCAGCTGGCGGCGCTGATGGGCGGTCATGAGCTTCATGTGCCAGACGCCGCGACGTGGGCGGACGGGGACCGATTCGGGGCGTGGCTGGTGCGGCACCGGATCGACTCCGTCGACGTCACGCCGTCCTACCTCCGCGTCCTGGCCGACCGAGGATTGTTCAGGCACGAGGAGTGGCGGCCCGGGGTGGCCGTCCTCGGCGGTGAGGCCCTGCCGGAGCGGCTGTGGGAGGAGCTGCGGGCGGTGCCGGGATTGACCGCCTTCAACATGTACGGACCGACCGAGTGCACCGTGGACGCGGTGCGGGCCCGGCTGGACGCCACCGCAGAACCGGTCCTGGGGCAGCCCGTCCCTGGTGCCCGGGTGTATGTGTTGGATGCGGCGTTGCGGCTGGTGCCGGCGGGCGTGACGGGTGAGTTGTACGTGGCCGGGGTGGGTTTGGCGCGGGGGTATCTGGGGCGGCCGGGGCTGACGGCGGAGCGGTTCGTCGCGGATCCCTTCGGGCCTGCGGGCACGCGTATGTATCGAACGGGGGACTTGGGTCGGTGGCGGTCCGACGGGCAGTTGCAGTTCGAAGGTCGGGCTGACGACCAGGTCAAGGTGCGGGGATTCCGGATCGAACTCGGTGAGATCGAGGCCGCTCTGGCGGCTTGCCCGGGAGTCGCGCATGCGACTGTCGTCGCCCATGAAGTGCGTCCCGGTGACACCCGCCTGACCGGCTACCTCGTCCCCGCCGATCTCCAGACCTCCTGCGACGTGGCCGCTGCCCGTACCCGCCTTGAGAAGAGCCTGCCCGCCTACATGGTGCCTTCCGCGCTTGTCGTGGTGGATGCGCTGCCTTTGACGCCGAACGGCAAACTGGACCGGGCCGCCCTGCCGGCGCCCGGCGCGGATTCCGTACCTCGGGGACGGGCTCCCCGTACGCCTCAGGAGCATGTCCTTGCCGGGCTCTTCGCCGAGGTCCTGGGTCTGCCCGCCGTCGGGGCCGACGAGAACTTCTTCGCCCTCGGCGGCCACTCCCTCCTCGCCACCCGCCTCATCAGCCGCATCCGCACCACCCTCAACACAGAACTCACGGTGCGGGCATTGTTCGAAGCTCCGACAGTCGCCGCACTGGCGCAGCGGTTGGACGAGGGCGGCCTGCCGGTCAGGGCCGCTGTCGTACCCCAGCCGCGCCCCGAACGGATGCCGCTGTCGTTCGGACAGCAGTGGCTGTGGTCCCTGCACCGCGAGGAGGGGCCCAGCCCCACGTACAACATCACGCTGGCGCTGCGGCTGCGAGGTCGTCTCGACCGCACGGCGCTGGAACAGGCCCTGGCCGACGTGATGATCCGGCACGAACCGCTGCGCACGGTCTTCCGCGAGATCGACGGCGTGCCCTGCCAGCACGTCCTCGACCCGCCGACCACACCCCCACCCCTGCCCCTCACCGACCTCGACATCGCCGACGAGGACGCGCTACAGGCACGGCTCACCCAGGCAGCCCGCCATCCCTTCGACCTCAGCGCCGAACCTCCCCTGCACGCCGACCTGTTCGCGCTCGGCCCGGACGACCACGTCCTCCTGGTCACCATCCATCACATCGCCGCCGACGGCTGGTCCATCAGCCCCCTCGTCCACGACCTCACCACCGCCTACACCGCCCGAAGCCGAGACGCCGAACCCGACTGGCCACCGCTGCCCGTCCAGTACGCCGACTACACCCTCTGGCAACACCAACTCCTCGGCGACCCCCACGACCCCGACAGCCTCACCGCACACCAACTCGCCCACTGGACCAAGAACCTCACCGACCTCCCCGCGGTGGTGCGGCTTCCCCACGGCCGTTCCTGTTCCGCCGGTGTCTCGCATCGCGGTGGTCATCTCACCGTCCGTGTCGACGCGGAGCTGCACGCGCGGCTGGTGGAGCTGGCCCGCCGGACCGGGACGAGCCTGTTCATGGTGCTGCACGCCGGAATGGCCGCCCTGCTCACCAAACTGGGAGCCGGCACCGACATCCTCGTCGGCACTCCCGTCGCCGGACGCACCGACCAGGCCCTGGACGACCTCGTGGGGCTCTTCGCCAACATCGTGGTGCTGCGCACGGACACCTCCGGCGACCCCACCTTCACCCAGCTTCTGAAACAATCCCGCGAGACCGCGCTCGGCGCGTACGCCCACCAGGACCTCGGCTTGGGCCAGTTGGTGGAGGCGCTCGGCGCCGGCCATCCGCTGTACCCCGTCATGCTCATCCTGCAGAACACTCCGCAGGGCCACTTCGCGCCGCCCGGACTGCGGGTGAGCGAGTTTCCGGTGGGAACGGACACGGCCATCGACCCGCTCAGCGTGGGTCTGACCGAGCGCGAAGGGGCGGACGGCAGTCCGGCCGGTCTGGAGGGACTGTTCCGGTACAACGCCGACCTGTTCGATCGCCAGACGGTCGCTGGTCTCTTCGAGACCTGGGTGCGGTTGTTGACGGCGGTCGCCCAGGCCCCCGACGAGCCTCTGAGCCGCCTGGACGTCGGGGCGGCGCCGCCATGTCCTCCGTACGAACACCTTCGTTAGATCTTCGATCTGCCGCCGCCCTCTGCGCTGCGGGGCATGGACGTGCCCCGCAGCCGTGCCGCATTCTGCGGCGCCTCCCCTTCGAAACCCGGTGAAAGCTGCGATGTCCTTGCTCCTGGCCCCAGCCGTCGACGCGCCCACGCCGCGTCCTCCCGATGTGCGGCGGATGCTGCACGCCAGATCGGTGCTCCCCGGCAGACAGCGCTGGGACGTCGAGCCGGTGCTGAAAAGCCCGTTCCTCGCCCGGTTGGTCGAGAACGTCCTCGCCGCCGACGACGACATCACCGAAGCGCATGTCAGCTCCGTCACCGGACGCATGCTGGTCCTGCACGACCCCGCGCTCCCACCGCAACGCATCGCACTACGCGTGCACGTGGCCGTCGCACGCGCCCTGACGTACGCCAGGGCGTGCAGCGGCGGACGCGCTTCCCTCCCGGCCACGACGAACCGCGCGGGCGCGCGGGGCGGTCGGACGCCTACCGGTGCCCCTGCCCCGGGAGAACTGCCCACACCGGCCCGGCGGCACGTCCAGTCCGAGGCCGTCGTCAAGGGCGGAGTTGTGGCGACCGCGGTCGCCGTGGCCGCCTGCGGCGCTTTCGGCTTCAAGCTGCTCGCCAGCCCTCTCATCAGCCTGGGTCTGGCCGCGGCGGCGACGACCGTCGTCGTCAGACGCGCGTGGCGGCGGTTCGACGGCGCGAAACGACCGGACCAACCGGATGACGGCCCGGCCCCGCGCCACCGTCCGCTGCGCACCATCATCGGTCGGTACCGGAGGCAAGTCGGTTCGGCGACGCTGCTCTCCGTCCTCGCTCAGCTGGCGGAGCTGGCGATGTACGCCCTGGTGCCCTCGATCGTGCTGGTGCTCGCCCGGGGCGGGAGCACCACCCTGGCAGGCCTCGGCCTGGTGGGAACCGCGACCCAGCTGTCGGCTCTCACCGGCGCCGCCGCACTGGCCTGCCTCACCATGGCGGCCCTGACCTACCGGGCCGACGTCAAATGGCGCCGGCTCGGGCAGGCCGTGGAGGACGACTGGCGCACCCGTACCTACGACCATGTGCAGCGTCTGGCACCTGCCGACCTGGAGAACGAACGCACCAGCCGGATCTCCGCGGTGCTGACCGAGGACGTCGGCCAGATGGGCTCCTTCGTCGGCACCAACCTGCACGAGGTGGTCCAGATGGCCACCAGTTTCGCCGTGCTCGTCCCCGTCTATCTGTTGCTGGCCCCGCAGATCGCATGGGTCGCCTTCGCCCCCGTCCCACTGGTCACCTGGCTGTCGTTCCGGTTTCACCGGCGTGCGATCGCCGACCATGGAACCTCCGGCGAGCACCGGGCCCGGTTGAACGGCCGCATGGCCGAGAATCTTCAGGCGCACACCACCATCAAGTCCGCGTGCACCGAGGACCACGAGAGCGGGCGGGTCGCCGAACTGAGCCGGGAATACCGCGAGGTCAACCGGCACACCGACAAGAGTGCGGCGGCCCAGACACAGGTCCTGCGGCTCTCCGCATGGTCGACGCTGGTCGGCACGCTGCTGCTGGGCGGCAGGGCCGTACTGCGGGGCACGGTGTCCACCGCGGCGTTCGGACCGCTGATCGAGCTGCCGGGCAACGCTCTCGCGAAGCTGTCCCGGCTCGGCAACGTCACCGATCAGTACCAGCGCACCCTCGCCTCCCTGGACCGCGTGCAGTACCTGCACAATCTGCCCGAGGAGACCAGCGCGGAGAACGCCCGGCGACTGCCCGTACAGAAGGTCAAGGGGAAGATCGAGCTGCGGAACGTCCACTTCGCCTACCCTGGACGGCCCGCGGCGCTGCGCGGCACCTCGCTGACCGTCGGCGCCGGCGAGACCATCGGTATCGTCGGCACCACCGGCGCGGGCAAGACCACCATCGCCAAACTCCTCATGGGCTTCCGTCAACCTGACCGCGGACGCGTCCTGCTCGACGGCTGCGACGTCCGCAACCTCGCCTTGCCGGACCTGCGCCGTATGATCGGGTACGTCACCCAGGAGCCGTTCCTGTTCGACTCGACGATCGCGGACAACATCCGCTACGGCACCTTCGGCGCCACGGACGAGCAACTGGTGGCCGCCGCCCGCACCGCCGGGGCCCACGACTTCGTCACCGCGCTGCCGCACGGCTACGACACGCTGATCGGGGAGCGCGGCGCCGCGCTGTCCGGCGGACAGAAGCAGCGCATCGCGCTGGCCCGCACCGTCCTTCGCAACCCGCCCATCGTGATCCTCGACGAAGCCACGTCGGCGGTCGACAACGAGACCGAGGCCGCTATCCAGGACGCGCTGCAGGCGTTCGGGACCAACCGGACGTTGATCGTCATCGCCCACCGGCTGTCCACCGTCCGCAGCGCCGACCGGATCCACGTCATGGGCACCGGTGGGCTGGTGACCGAGCAGGGAACGCACACAGAACTCCTGGCGCGCGACGGCCTCTACGCCGGGCTGTGGAAACTGCAGGCCGGCCGGCCAGTGACGGTCTGACGCCGTACTCGCTCGCCGTCCCCGGCCCCAGGCGCCCCCTCGGGTCCGCGGCCGGGGACGGCGTCTCCAGCACATTCGACCAAGGAAGCGACATGACCGCAGCAGCTCAGCCCCTGCGCCCGTCCCCGGCCGCCGACAGCTGGGATCCGCAGCTGTACCTGCAGTTCCCCGAGCACCGGATGCGCCCGGCGGTGGAGCTGCTGGACCGCGTCCGCCTCGACGCGCCCCCCGAGGTCGTGTACGACATCGGCTGCGGTCCCGGCACGATCACCCGCCTGCTGACCGAGCGCTTCCCCGATGCCGAGGTGCACGGCGTGGACAGTTCCGCGGAGATGTTGCGGACGGCGGCCGGCATCGCACCCGCAGCGGTCCTGCACCAGGAGGACATCCGTTCGTGGCGCCCCGGGAACCGTCCCGACCTGCTGTTGGCCAACTCGGTGTTCCATCTGGTCCCCGACCATCACGACATCCTGCGGCGCATGGTCGGCGACCTCGCGCCGCGCGGTGCTCTGGCCGTGCAGATGCCCGTGTGCCACCACGCGCCGTGGCACCGGCTGATGCTGGAGACGCTGGAGAAGGGCGGGCCGAACGGCGAGCCGCTCGGTCCGGCCTCTCTGCACCGATCGCTGGGTCACCGCCACGCGTTGGACGCGGCCGGCTACTACGAACTGCTCACAGGCCCAGGCGTCGAAGTGGACGCCTGGAGCACGGAGTACCTGCACGTGCTGAGCGGCTCCGATCCGGTCTGGACCTGGGTCGAGGCCGCTGGGCTGCGGCCGGTCGTCGACGGCCTGTCCGCTGCCGAGTACGACGTGTTCCGCGCTGCCTACCTGGACCGGCTCCGCGTGGCCTACCCGTCACAGCCGGACGGTCGTACCCTCTTCCCCTTCCGGCGTCTCTTCGTCGTCGCCCGCCGTCACTGAGCGGCGGGAGCGCCTTCCTCGGTCACCCTGCGGCACCCGTGCCGCCGCCCAATGACCGGGCGACGGCGGCCCGCAGGCCCTCCTCCACGGTGGTCAGCGTCCCCGCTCCGAGTTCCTTCATGGCGCACAGCCGCAGCACCTGCTCCGTGCCGCCGGTGACGGCGCGGCCAGTGAGAGTGTTTCCCGAGACATAGAGGCTGGTCAGAGGGGCGGCGGCGGCCTCGGCGAGGATGGAGTCGAGGGCTCGGCGGCTGCCCGCGCCCACCGTGACGGGGCCGCCGTCGCCCTCATCCGGGCCGACCGCCAGATTGATGATGTTCAGATCGGGGGCGAAGCAGCTGACGATCCCGGGAGACGCGCCGGCCGCCCCGGGCGGTCGGGACGGGAAGAACCTCTCGTGCAATCGCTGAGCCGTCGCGACGCAGCCGCCCAGCAGCCGACCGTAGCCCTCGGCGTGCAGGCCGATCTGCCGGTGCGCGGCCCAGACGGCGGCGACAGCGGCACCGGGGCGGGCTCCTTCGAGCGTGTGCGGACCGAAGGGGAGCCGACGGTCGCTCCCGTGGCCGAAGTACACCGCCTCGCGGGCCACGAGAGACACGGCCCTGCTGTCGCGCAGTACCAGGCCGCCGGCCGGGTAGGGGGCGTGGCCGCTCTTGTGCGGGTCCACGGTGACCGAGTCGGCCCTGGGCAGCGCGCGGAAGGCGGCGTGGACCTCGGGCTTTACACGGGCGCCGCTGCCGGGCAGCGGCCGTTCGTCGTAGGGGGCCATCTCGCCGTCGGCTCGCAGCCACAGGCTGCGGTGGTAGCCGCCGAAGGCGGCGTCGACATGGACGTAGAACGAGGCCCCGAAGCGCCGCTCGCAGTCGTCCCGCAACCGCAAGATGGCGTCGAGGTCGTCCACGGCGCCCTCTCCGCTGCTGCCGCACATCGCGACCACCGCCAGGATGGGGCTGCCACTCTCCAGCAGGGCGCGTACGCGTCGGCCGAGGGCCTGGACGTCCACCCGGTGCGCCGGCGTCAATTCGAGCGGCTCCACGTCGTCCGGTCCGAGTCCGAGCAGGTCGGCGCACTTGTCCCAGGCGTAATGGGCACTGCGGGCGAGGAGGAGGGTGCCGGCGGTGTTCGCCTCCCGGCGCTGGGCGGCGGCCAGCCTCCCGATCTCGGCGAGCAGGCCGCGCCCGGCCAGGTGCTCGACGAGGTCCAGGACGCGGTCGACCGGCATGTTGGCCAGGACGATCGGGGGCACCCCGGCGACGAGGTCGCGGGCGGCGGGATGGGCGGCCACCGCGGCCGGCACGCTGCGCAGGTTGCGGGCGATCCACATCGCCTCGTAGTTGGCGGAGTGGCCACCCGACGAGAGGTGCGCCCACCCGGTGCCGAGTGCGTGGCCGATGAGGCGGCACAGGTCGTCGGAGACCTCGTGCTCGAGGTCGGTGGTCACCGGAGACGCCTCCGGCGTGACGTTGTTGGGGTTGTAGAGCATCGCGCACAGGTATGCCAGGTGCGCCGCCACCGGCACGTCGGGCGTCATGTGTGCGAGGTACAGCGGTGACGGGAAGGGAGTCGACTCGCGGGAGAGCCGGCCCGACAGCTCCCGCACCAGATCGCCGACTGCCTTCATGTCCTTCGCCGCCGCCGTGACGGGGCGCTCGCCCTCCCCGGCTCCGGGGAAAGCCGGTGCGGCCGCTTCCGCGCACTGCGTGTGCCACCGGTAGTAATCGTCGATGACATGCCGCAGCAGTTCCATGAACGTCTCGCGGTTGTCTGGGTGCGCGAACAACCCCGCACCCGAGCGTGCGTGCCGCATCGGCTCTCCTATCCGCGTTCCGGCCGGTCAGCGGACCATGTACGTGGCGATGCGCTCGAAGAGCACGTCGAGCTGGTCCCACGCCTGGCCGCAGACCTGCATCAGCCGGGGGAACTGGTCCGCGGACACTCCGCGCAGGTGATCGCGGCCCAGCTCGCGGTGGTCCTCGTCCACTTCCGAGTGCAGGTCGAAGTAGGAGACCTCGTCCGCCGTCTGCTCGGCGAAGGCCACGCTGGTGCGCTCGCCGAACACCTGGCAGGAGGACTCGACGACCATGTGCACGATGACGATCTTCGCCGCTTCGTCGGCTCCGTGCATCTGCATCACGAACCAGTTGCCGACGGCCTCCAGGATCGGGTCGTAGACCGTTTCGCCAATGCCGTGCCGCTCCTTCAGCAGGACGTCGTGACCGAACTCCTCGCGCAGGTGGCCCGCGTACACCTCGCGCAGCTCGGGGTCGGCGCAGACCGCCTGCCGCGCGTAGAGCATGCGCTGGAAGTACACGGACCAGACGTAGAGCGCGGACACGAAGCGGTCACGCATCTCGGGGTCCGACGTCACCCGGCCGCTGTCGAAGAGCTCGAACATGCGGTGCCGGCCGAACTTGTCCAGCCGCTCCTGGTTGTACCGCTCCAGCTCCGCCAGGGAGGCCAGGTCGCCGCCGAAGTTCACCCGGGGCGCCGTCTCGTCCTCGTAGAGTCCGCTGCCCTCGAACTGCACTGACAGGCCCTCGAACACCTCGCCCGGCCGCGTGACGAAGCCGTGCCGCCCGCCAGGGGGTACCGCGACGGTGTCCCCCTCGGTCAGCTCCTCCTCCCGGTCCCCGAGGAGCCGCACCGAGCCCTTGCAGACGAGGATCATCGACTTCGTGGGGTGTTGGTGGACGTCCAGCTGTTCGCCGTCGGCCAGGCGCACCCATGCCAGCGACAACCGCCCCGTCTCCGGGAGAAAGTCGGCGAGGAGGGCATGCCGCCTGAAGTCGCGCTGCTGGCCGAGGTGATGGGTCTCCCCGTCGGCGACCACGGAGGAGATCGCGCGGATGTCGTCGCGACTGACCGTCACGGGTGCGGTGTTCAGCCTCGGCTTGTCAAGGATGAGTTCTTCGGTCATGTACGCCTACTTTCCTAGAGGGGAGGGAATCAGAGGGTGGTACGTGGGGCGCTGCGCCGCAAAGCCGCCAGCAGCAGCGCGTTGTCCTGTCGCGACCCGACCGAGATCCGCAGATGCCCGTGCCAGCCTTCCGGCTCGGACAGCACTGCGATACGAGAATTCTCCATTTCGGCCGTGACGGCGTCTTGGTCGGCGACTTGAACGGTGACGAATCCCGCGTCCGCGAAGACGTTGAACACTCCCGGGCATTCCGCGAGTTCTTTGGCCAGGCGGTCGCGTTCCGCCACGCATGAGGTGATGCGGGACACGATGCCCATCGGGTCGGTCAATTCCGCGGCGGCAGCCTCGGCCACCGGTCCCGGAACGGGAAATGGAGGGCGAACGAGACGTACCGCCTCGGCGATGTCGGGAGCCGCGAACAGGGCGCCCAGCCGCAGTTCGGCCATGCCCAGCGCTTTCGACATCGACCGCACCGAGATGAGACCGGAACGGGAGGGCACCCGGTGCCGGTGCGAGGGCCGGCCGGTGAATTCCGCATAGGTCTCATCGATGATCACGAATCCGTCGAACCGGTCCAGCAGGCGGCCCAGATCGCCGGCGTCCAGGCAGGTGCTGGTCGGATTGTTGGGGTCGCAGAGATAGATCCCTTTCACAGGGAGCGACAGCAGGCGATCGAGGTCCAGCCGGTCGTGCCGCTCTCCGCCGAGGGGCACCCGATGGCAGGTCACGCCGTGCAATGCGGCGAGGCGCTCGAAGAAGCCGAAGCTCGGCCAGGTGACCGCCACGGCGTCCTGCCCAGGGGCGAACAGAGTCCGCAGGACGAGATCGAGCGCTTCTGTGGCGCCGCGGGTGATCACCACGTCTGCTGTGCCGGCGTGACCGTCGTTCTGCCTGGCGGAGCGCTCCGCCAGGCAGGGCGGCGGCGGGTCGATGTCGTCCAGCAGGCTCAGATAAAGCGGTGCCAGGAAGTCCGGCGAGTACTCCGGATAATGGCGGTACCGCCCGCCGTTCGGATTCTCATTAGATTTGAGATTGACAAAACCGAGACTTTCGGGCCGAGGTCCGGCGGGACCGGGCAGACCGAGCGAGTGAACGACTTCCCGCACTCGCTTACCGCTTCCAGGAGGCACAGGACACCTCATCCGAGATCGCAGTGGCTTCACACGTTCCGGCCGACGCAAGACGTACGTGGATCTAACCTTCTATTGCACTGCAACCCCCGTCACATATCAACGTTCATACGCCGCCCCACGGGCTGCGGAAACAGTCTTACAGGGCCGGATCCAGAGCATACAACTTCGCTGTGACGACGACGGATAGCTGTGAATATCCGAAAATAATTGGAGGTATTTTTCCGCGGCATTGGAGAGAACGTTTCCGCATTGCGAATAAGGCGCTGCGGCTCATGGCGGGGATTGGAAAACGGAAGCATTCGGCCTGAATCATGCCCCCAGCGGGCCGAATATGGCTGGAAGATGCGCCCGAAGCATGCACCTTAAGAGTGGCTTCCCGTCCCCGTTGGCGGCGCTGGAACCGCCGCGGGGGTGCCCTGGGCGGTGCTTGCGGCCCTGGCGCGGCTCAGCTCAGCGGGGTGGTGGCGGAGGCCCGATGGCGTCGCGCTGGTACGTGGCCGGCCCCAGGGCGATCGCCTCGTACGCGGCACGCCGACGTCGTTGTCCACGCCGGAGCGGCCACCGGCAGCCCGAAGCCGAGCGCCCGCAGTACGAGGATCTGCTGCAGCAACAGCAGTGGTGCCTCCCGTAGTAGCGGTGACCGTTGGCGCCGAACCGGGCCGCGACGTGTGTCGCCGGGCCGTTCTCTCCGGCCCGATTGCGCCCACGCCGGGATCCGACGTGTCAGCGGCCGGCGGGCTTGGTGGGACCAAGGACGCGGGTGACGGTGATCTTGATGCCGACCCGGTCGGGGTTCAGGCGCGGGGCCTTGTACCAGGCTCGAAGTACCGGCGTTCGCGTCCCAGGTCCAGGTCAGTGCCGATGGTTCTGGGGTGGTGGTCGGTCATGCCGGGGCACGGTTGCTGGCTGATCACGCTGATGCCACCGGGCTCACCGCCGCGTACTCCACCGCGCTCAGGCCGCTCCGGCCGCGCGGGACCGGGCGTGATCCGGGCCGGATCGCCACCGATCCGGCGGTGATGCTCGCCGACGGCGGCGAGGCCATTGCGGATCTGGCCGTACTGCGAGACCAAGCAGAGGCGTTCGGTTCGGTCGCCTCGGCCCCGACGGCCTGGCGGCTGCTCGCCGACACCGATGGGAGGGCACTGTCTGGGAAGTGGCCTGGCTGCAGGCCGCCGAGCAAGGCAAGGGCATTCCCGCAGCCCGTGCCGCGGGACGCATTCTGCCCGGGCTGGTCCTGGACCTCGACGCCACGCTGTTCACCTGCCACTCCGAGAAAGAGCAGGCCTCACCCACCTATAAGGGCGGCTTCGGCTTCCACCCGCTGCTGTGCTTCCTGGCCGACACGGGCGAGGCACTGTCCGGCCGGCTGCGGCCCGGGAACGCCGGTGCCAACACCGCCGCCGACCACATCACGGTGCTCGACCAGGCACTCGCGCAGATCCCCGACGCCCACCGGCACGGCACCGACCTCCTGATCCGCACCGACAGTGCCGGATCCACGAAAGCCTTCCTCGCCCACGTCCGCGACCTGCGGAAACGAGGAATCCGTACCTTCTTCTCGGTCGGATATTCCATCACCGAGCCGGTCCGCCGGGCTGTCCGGGCCGTACCCGACCGTCTCTGGCATCCCCCCATGGACCTGGGCGGGACTCTGCGTGGTGGCGCCGAGGTCGCCGAGCTGACCGGCATGGTCGACCGACCCGCTACCCGGCGGGCACCCGCATCATCGTGCGCCGGGAACAGCCGCACCCCGGCGCCCAACTGTCCCTGTTCGACCAGGACGAGGCCCTGCGGCATCAGGTGTTCCTCACCGACACCCCGTCCTGCGGTGGTGGTTCCGCCCGGTTCCTGGAAGTCCGCCACCGCGGGCATGCCCCCGTCGAGGACCACATCCGGTGCGGCAAGACCACCGGCTTCGGCCGCTTCCCCTCCCGCGACTTCGACATCAACACCGTCTGGCTCGAACTCAGCCTCACGGCAATCGATCTGCTCGCCTGGACCCGTGTCCTGCTGCTGGACGGCGGACTCGCCACTGCCGAGCCGAAGAAGCTCCGCTACCGGCTGCGGCACGTCGCCGCCCGCCTCACCAACGGCGGCCCGCGCCTGCGCTTGTGGATATCGGTGACCTGGCCCTGGAAAAACGAACTGGCCATGGCCTTCCACCGCCTCGCCGCACTGCCCCGACCTGGCGGCTGACCGGCAGCCCCTCGTCCGCACGCGCGCGGCGCCGAGCTGGACGAAGGGTGGTCGAAGCGATTTCGGTGATTGGGCAGGGCCGACGGACTCGACCCCCACCTGGAGTGCGCGTTCCGGTCTTCGCGGCTACGGTACGTCGGCGCATCAGCTTGCGCTACGACTCCGCCGGCAGGACCGCCGTTCCCGAGGATCGGTTTTGGGGACGTGGTCGGGCGACGGCGGATCTGCACGTCAATTCACCGCCGCCCCGAAGACCGGTCTCAGGAGTTCCGGGCTACGACCTTGCCGCGCGCGGGACGGTGTTCCTGCGCTCCTGAATGTGGGCGTAGCCCATGAGGCCGATGAGGACGGCGAGTAGCACGGCGGACGAGCCCATCGTGCCGAGGTCCAGGCCGCCCTTGGCGATCGGCTTGGTGAGGAAGTCTCCCGCCGTAGCACCGAGCGGGCGGGTGAGGACGAAGGCGATCCAGAACAGCAGGACGTTGGGCACCACGGGTACCGGCACGAGGGCGAGGAGCCCGCCGAGTAGTGCGCAGACGAGGAGCGCGCCGCCCAGGTAGCCGAGTCCGGAGCTGTCGGACAGGAAATCGCCCATGGAGGTTCCGAGCGTGTTGGAGACGAGGATCGCCGACCAGAAGAGGGCCTCGCCGCGAAGCGTCGTGATGTCGCGGATGACGAACGTCATACCGGTGAACTTCCAGACGACGAAGATCGCGACCAGGATCGAAATGAGGATCGCCGCCCCTACCGGGTAGCCCAATCCCAGGCCCTGAGGGCCCCGGCCCAGCGAAGTGTCCCCGGCTGAGAGGTACTTTGCGCTTGCGTCACGGTTCATGAAGTCGGACATGGTGGTGCCGGCCATGCTGGTGGACAGGATGACGGTCCAGTAGAAGAAGGGGTTGTACCGCTTGGAGCCGAGCTGGACCACCAGCGTGACCACGAAGATCAGGAACAGCGCGATCGTGGTGAGGAAGTAGCCCAGTCCGAGGGTCTGGGCGAAGAGGTCCCCAGCTGTTTCACCGAGAGTCGTGGCGGCGATCTTCATGATCCAGAAAGCCAGCGTGACCTCCGGGAGCTTCTTCATGACGTACTTTCCGGTGCCGACGACGTCCAGGTCGGTCAGCGCTTCTGACTTTTCCAATGTCCATTACTCCTGGTCGGTGCATCGACGCCGCACTCTCTTGGAGCGGGTCGCCGGATGGGGAACGAGCGGGTTTTGCGGTGTCGCCGGCACGTCGCATCCCATGCGGCGTTGAGGTAACCGAGTCCGGGCGTGTCTTTGCTCTCCCCTCACACGGAATTCGGAGGACCCGGGTTCGATGCATGCGATGACGCGGTCGTGGTCTAGGCCTTCAGCGTCGGGGAAGCCGACCGCCCGTATGCCTCGCGACACGGTGAGCGAAGGGTCCGGCTTTGTGCCGGCCGGTTCGCCATTCACCTTCGTTGCCTCGAACACAGGAGTACTGGCTGGACCCCGGCCGAGCGGACACCCTTCTCAGGCACCCGGTGTCGCTCACGATCAGCACGGCTTCGGGTCGCCGAGGTGGTCGACGACGTAGGCGCGCACGTCGTCCAGGACCTCATCCGCGTCCCGGTCGATCCGGGGACGAGCCCGGTTCGGGAGGGAACGGCCGCGGCCGCGGGTTGAGGCGTGGACCCTGTCGCGGGCCCACGACGAGGCCTGGCACGGGGCGATGCCGGCGATTCACGGGGATCGGTACGTCGTTGACCGCCCTGGTCCGGTCCCGCCGTCAGCCGAGCACCTGGCGTTGCGCTGAACCTGTTCTCCCATGGACGTGCCTGCGGGGCCGGACCGCCGCCGCGCCCCACAGCCGCGCCCCACAGCGTGGTACCGCGGTACGACGCCGGCCTCAGGGATCCCCCCGGAGTGCGACAGCGGCAGCCCGCCCTGTGCCTAGCGTGGGTCTGACGCAGGCCGGAACCGTTCGGCCGCCGGAGTCCAGGGGACGTATCCGATGATCGAGGCGCAGCAGCTGACCAAGCGGTACGGGGAGAAGACTGCGGTGGACCGCCTGGACTTCCAGGTCAAGCCGGGCACGGTGACCGGGTTCCTGGGGCCCAACGGAGCCGGCAAGTCGACCACGATGCGCATGATCGTCGGCCTGGACTCGCCCACCGGCGGTTCGGTCACCGTCAACGGCCGCCATTACGCCGGGCACGCCGCGCCCCTCCAAGAGGTCGGCGCGTTGCTGGAGGCGAAGTCGATCCACCAGCGCCCTGCCCGTCATCACCACGCTTGACCAGTCCAGCGGCGCGGACCCCCCGAACGAGGGGATGCCGTAGGCCGTTTGCGGCACCGCTCGCTTGACGGCCTTCTCCTGGATGTCACGCGGTGGCCCAGCGAGCACGACCAGGAGTCCGACGACCCGGAAGGTGGCAACGAGCCCCGATGCTGAGCGCCCGGCCGAGCTCACAGTCACTCTCCGCCTCACCGACCTGTCCTCCCGCGCCCCGGATGAGCACCGGCGCACGCTCCGACGACGGTGTGAGAAGGATCGATTCTTTTTCCTCCAAGAGGGTTGCCTACCGTGTCCAGGCATTTGAGCGGTGGCAGGGGGAGGGGATTCCTCGCAGCAGACGCCGCACAAGTGTGCGTCGCGTCCTATGGGTCTCAGAGAGGGAAAGGGCGGTTTTTGGCTGCCGCCTCCAGCGCGGCCCATCGCCCGGTCCCTCGGCCGCCCGCCGGTGCGGCACGACGCCCTGCGACCTTCACCATCCCGGAAGGAACCCGCAACGACCATGAGCGACGACATCGCCTACGCGAAGATCCACCCCGCGATCGGAGTGGCCCGGGTGGGCAACAGCACCCGCGACGACGGCTGGTACTACGGTCCCGAGACACCGGACCCGGACCCGATGCCGGCCGGCTCTCTCAAGGACGACACCGGTGCCTTCAAACGCCAGGCGGCCCGCTTCCGCATCTATGGCTACGACAGCGCCGGCAACGTCGTACGCGAGCTGACGAACACCAACGCCACGATCGAGTGGGGCGTCCACGTCGCGAACCAGAAGGCCGCCTGGTACGAGTTCAGACTCGCCCTCGACATCCCCGACATGCAGGGCCACAGCACACCGAGGCGCAACAAGGGCATCGACCGTCGCAGCCTCGTCATCGATCCCGGTCGCAAGACCGTGCGCGCCGGCACCGGTCAGAGCGTGGAGTTCACCGGCGGCACGTTCCAGGGCATCCCGGTCCCGCTGGGCCGGATGCACACCGACGAGCAGGGCCGGCTCGTGGTGCTCGGCGGCTCCGGCCGTTCCGGCGCAAAGAACAACGAGGAACTGAAGTCCTTCGGCAACAACGACGGCTGGTACGACGACATCTCGGACGGCCCGGTCACCGCCACGGTCACCCTGGACAGCCGCCGCATCGAAGTGAGACCCGCCTGGGTGGTGGTGGGCCCGCCCAACTACGCACCGGACATCAAGACCGTGCGCACCGTCTACGACCTGCTCCTGGACGTCTTCGTCGGCAAGGGCCAGCTGCCCCGGCCCGCCCAAGTGTCCTTCAAGCACCACATCAGGCCCATCCTGGAGCGCTTCAGCCACCTGCAGTGGGTCAACAAGGGCTTCGCCACCCACTTCGGCTGCGCCGGCCCGCAGGACTTCACCACCATCGAGCTGCAGCGCCGCCTCTCCCAGCCCGGCACCACCTACCGCGAGCTGCGCCGCCAGGTGTACACCGCCATGCGAGACTACGAGAGGGACGGCCTGGCGCCGATGACCTGGCCGTGGTTCTACGGCGACGGCATGGCCAGCCGTCCCAAGTCACCGCGGCAGTACATGACCCTGTCGGCCCTCCAGATGGACATGCTGCTCAAGTGGTCCGACGGCGACTTCGTCGACACCCCCTGGTCCGGCTTCCCGCGCCGTCTGGAGGACGCGCCTCTCGCCGAGCAGCCCGGGCTCCTGGACCGTGCCGCCCTCGACTTCTGCCTCGCCGACGCCTTCCACCCCGGCTGCGAGGTGACCTGGCCGATCCGGCACGCGACAATGTTCGCCGAGCCGTTCCGCATCCTGCACCGTGCCGAGGGAGAGGCGGAGCCCGACTACGGCGAGGAGCTCACTCCCGAGAAGGCGCTGGCCGACGGCGGCCCCCTGCATGCGCAGGGCCCGGGCGGCCTGACCCGGTGGATGGCCATCCCGTGGCAGACGGACACCGCCAGCTGCCGCTCGGGCTACGAGTCGACCGCGGGCCTGGGCCCGCGCTACGACCCCCATCTGCCCACCTTCTGGCCCGCCCGGGTGCCCAACCACGTGCTGACCGAGCACGACTTCCGGATCGTCAACATGGAGGGCGGCCTGACACCCTCCGAGGACGAGCGCGAGGCGGCGTTCTTCAACCGGGCCTCCTGGCTGCGGGGCCTGAAGGGCACCTACAAGGAGCAGTTGAAGCAGGCCGCCGCGGAGTGGCACCGCTTCGGCGTCGTGGAGACCCGCCGCTACACCGTCCGCGACAACAAGTACCCGCCACGCATCCAGGTCGAGTCCGTGCCCGGCTTTGACCTCGAAGGGGTGCCGGGCGACCGAAACCTGGTCACCCTGCACCTACCGCAGACCGCCGACGACGCCGCCCAGAGGGCGGAGCTGTCGGACCTCGCCGAGGACATCGGCCTCGCCCCCGAGAACATCACCGTCGGCTACATCGACAAGCTCGACCCCTTCGGAGAGGATGCCGCCAACGGCGCCGGCCGCCACCAGGGTTCCTCGTGACGATGGACCACACCGGTCACCGGGCAGCAGCCGCGCCCGCGTACGACGTGGTGGTCGCCGGCGGCGGCCCGGCCGGCGTCGCCGCCGCCCTGGCACTGGGCCGCGCCGGCCGCACCGTCCTGCTCGCCGACGCCGCCACAGGACCTTCGCCCGTCGGCGAGGCGCTCCCGGCCGCCGCCCGGGTCCTTCTCCACGACCTCGGCACGCAGGACGTCCTCGATGAGCGACACCACCTGCCCTGCTACGCGAACCTGTCGGCCTGGGGCTCGGACGACCTCGCCGCCCAGGACAGCATCCTCGACCCGCATGGCCACGGCTGGCACCTCGATCGCGGCCGCTTCGACCGGGAGCTGCGCGAGCGCGCGCGCCTCCTCGGCACCGAAGTGGCCGAACGCACCACGGCCCGCCCCGCCGGCCGCTCCGGCGACGGCACCTGGACCGTGGAACTGCGCGGCCCCCGCGAGCGCCGCACCGTTCGCTGCCGTTGGCTGATCGACGCCACCGGCCGCCGAGCCGGCCTGGCCACCGCGGCCGGCGCCCGCCGGGTGGTCCACGACCGGCTGGTCGCGCTCTGTCTGACCCTGCCCCCATCGACCACGCCGACCCCCGAGGCCTCGACCCTCGTGGAGGCATCGCCGGACGGCTGGTGGTACACGGCGCTGCTGCCCGCCGGCCACCTGTTGCTCGCCCGCTACACCGACGCAGACCTGCCGGGCGCCCGGATGGGCGGCACCTGCCTGCTCACCGACGTGGCCCGCACCCGGCACACCGCCGCCCGGTTGTCCGCGCACCCATGGCCGGCCGCCACCCTCCGGCGCGCGCCCGCCCACACCGTCCGCCTGGACGCCGTCCACGGCGGCGGGTGGGTCGCCGCGGGCGACGCCGCCGCCGCCTTCGACCCGCTGTCGTCGCAGGGCATCCTCACCGCCCTGTATACCGGCATGCGGGCCGGCCAGGCAGTCCACGATCACCTCGGCGGCGACCGCACCGCCCTCACCCGCTACGCCACCGAACTCGACACGATCACCGCCGCCCACCTGCGCAACCGGCGCACCTTCTACGCCCTCGAACACCGATGGCCCCGGCACGCCTTCTGGCGCCGCCGCCACACCGCCGGCCCGACGGATCCCGCCGACGCCGGCACCAGCACCCGATCCGACCTGATCCCAACTCCAGGAGTGCCCGCATGACCACCACCGACGTCACCTCCTCGTCCGACGCCGATGCCCCCCGCCACGGCCACCGCTTCCTGCTCATCGGCATCGACACGATCTTCGCCTACCACCTCCCGCTCTACCACACCCCCATCCACGCCTTCCAGATGATCAACAAGTTCGGCCTGGACGGGGGCCTGCGGAAGAAGTACCTCAACGACCTTTCGAACCACGAGGACCGGCGGGTGTACTACTCCCTGTTCTCCGAGGGCCACTGGCCTCTCCAGGAGATCGTCGACGGCACCCGCGACTCGCTGCCCGTGGAACTCGAGCGGGTGACCGTCGACGACGCAGGCAATCGCACCTTCACCAAAATCCTCGACCAGACCGCCGCTACCTGCCGCAAGCAGGACGTCGTCCACTACAAGCCGCTCGACGCCACCGACTACCCAGACCACCTCACCTACCTCGCCTTCGGCGACGGCTCCGAGGTCCACCTCGCCCACCAGCTCGCCGCCGCACCGAACTGGGACGAGGTCATCACCATCACACAGCCCGCCGGCTTCGAGCAGAGCGACCTCGACCACGCCGCCGCCGTCACGATCCCCGCCATCAAGGACCCGAAAGGCGTCGTCAAGACCAGCCCCCTGGCGAAGGGCAAGCCCTACGAGGGCCTGATCGGGACCCGCGAGGTCACCTTCACCGCCGGGCGCCAGGGCTGGTGGAACCACACCAGCCTCAACAACAAGTAACCGCGGATATCGGGCGCCGCACCGTCCGCCCCGCTCGTAGTCGCGCATGGCGGGCGGCCAGGTCATCAGCGCCTTGATGGCGGCTCACCATGCCGTCTCCGTAGAACCACCGAGCTGAGACGCGGCCCTGCCAGCAGAAAACTGATGGGGTCGCGCCTGTCTCCACTCTGCCTTCGCGGGCCGCGCGTATGGCCGCTTCCTGGCGTGGCCGGATGCACGTTCGCGTCCGCCGGGTGCGGGACGTCGGCCCTGAACCGCTGGTGAAGGACTATCCAACGCACCATGGCCTGGGCCGCCGACTCCACCGGCGCTACGAACGCAAAGCCGACCACTTCCTCGCCTTCACCAGCATCGCCTGCACCCTCATCTGTTATCGCAGGCTGGCCAAATGAGATGACGCCTTCGGCCTCCAGCGTGATGATCCCACCCGCACCCTTTCCGATCACGCCGCGATGAGGCCGCCAGTAGGTATCTTCCTCGTTCGCGGGGGCCGCAGCCGAAGGACCCGTGAGAGCGGCCAGGGCGCCACCCGGTCGCGGGTGTGGCGTTCCGAGTCGGCAGGCAAGCATCCCTACGCTGCCGCTCGAGTCCACTGCTCTCCCGCCCGGAAGGGGCCACGCTCGACTCGCAAGGCGACGGGTACGTCGACCAGGCGGATGTCCAGGAGCGTGCTCAGCGACTCCTCGACGCCATGGGCGAACCTACGACGACGCCCCGGGGCGCGGCAGTCAAGAAAGGTGCGGCAGCGTTCTGGGAGCAGCTGGCCAAGCTCGCCGGAGTCCAGGGCAAGGACCGGCTGGATGAGGACGCGTTCGTGGGTGCCCTGCTCCGTGCGCGTGAGCTGCGGACGATCGGTGACCTGGTGGGCCCGTCGGTGGAGGCACACGTCGCCCTGGTCGACGGTGATGGGGACGGCAGCGTCAGCCCGGACGAATTCCTGCGGTCGCAGACCGCATTCGGACTGCCCGAGACGGACTCCTGGCAGCGCCTACGAGCAGCTCGGCCTGGACGCCGACGGCCTGCTGGACGTTGAGGAGTGGCAGCGGGCCGTCATCGATTTCTACACCAGCCCCGAGGAAGACTCCGCGGGAGCCCTGATCATGGGCGGGCGTATCTGAGGACATCGTGCATGATGGAGAGTTCGCGTGCGGTTTCGGCGTGTTCGGCCTGGGGCCGTGAGGCGGGCAGGATGCCTGCGTCGGCGTAGAGCCGAAGGCCCCGTCCGTCGAGGATGGCGCAGCGCAGGGCGATGACCCACTGTCCGTCACCGTGCCGGTCCGTCCACCCGACCAGGCCGGTATGGAACTCTCGCGGTCCCTGCTCGAACTCCGCGATCAGCTCACGTGCGGCCGTCCTCGGGACACCGCAGACAGCTGCCGTGGGGTGGAGCAGTGCGGCGAGTTCGAGAGAGGTGGGGGCCGGGTGCCGCAGCCGGGCCGGACCAGTGTCGACAGGTGCCACAGCGGGCCGGCCGCCTTGACGGCCGGCCGGGCCGGAACCTGCAGGCGGCTCACAGCGGCCCCAGGCCGGAAGGCGCCGTCTGGGAGGCGATGGCTGAGCCCGTGGAATGCACCCCCAAGACGCGAACCGGGGCCAAAGCGCCAATGCAGATCCGAGGGCCGCCGCCCTGCCGGCGCCTGCGCTCCCCGAGTCCTCTCTCCGGCGTGTCGGAGCAGGTTGTCGCCACGAGCACTCCGGTTCGAGACATCGCCACCCTGAGTAACTATCGTTACCCTTCGTAGCTATCGCTGGTTCTACGGAGGGATCCGTCATGACGACTGCCGTCATCGACCACACCGCCACCGACTACAGCCTCGGCCACGCTCTGGGCATGGCCCGCGCCGCCGAGCTGGCCTACAAAGACGAGCAGACGGTGGAGGCCACTGCCCATGAGTGGGGCTTCGACCGCGTCCGCCACCACCACACCTCGTTCCGGCCGCCCTTCCCTCTGGAAGATACGCAGGCCTACACCATCGCGAGCCCCCGGATGGTCATCACGGCGTTCCGCGGGACGCAGCCGGTGGAGATGCGTGACTGGCTCTCTGACACCACGACCCCTCCGTGGCCCGGTCCGGGCAAGACCGGCTTCGTCCACTACGGCTTCGGTGAAGCCCTCAACGGCGCATGGCAGCACATCCGGGCGGCAATCGACGAGTTCCGCGACAACGATCAGACGCTGTGGTTCACCGGCCACAGCCTCGGCGGCGCGCTGGCCATGCTGGCGGCCGCCCGTCTGCACTTCGAGGAACCCAACCTGACCGCGGACGGCGTCTACACCTTCGGCCAGCCCCGTACCTGCGACCGCACCCTGGCCCGCGCCTACGACAGCGCCTTCACCGACCGCACCTACCGCTTCGTCAACAACAACGACGTTGTTCCCCAGCTCCCGCCCGAGCCCGTCTTTCACCACGTCAGCGCCCTGCGCTACATCGACTCCAGCGGCACGGTCCGCGACAAGATGCCGGTGGTCGGCGGACTGCTGGACCGCGCCAAGGGAGCAACCGCCGACATGCTCGCACCGGCATCGGACGGAGTACGCGACCACCTCATGAACAAGTACATTGCCGCCCTGGAGAAGAACCAGAACTAAAGGTTGTTGCGGTGGGTGCGGGCAGGCCGGTGTGGTGGCTGGCCTGCTGTTTCAGCCTGTCATGGCGAGGTTGTGCATGGTGGCGACGGCTTGGACGGCGTGGTGGAGGCCGTCTCCTTTCTGGCGGTAGTCGCGGAGGATCTTCGAGTTCTTCATGCGGGCGAAGGTGTGCTCGACGCGAGCCCTGACGCGTCGGTGTTCGGCGTTGTCCTCCTCCTGGCCGCGCAGGAGGGGGCGGCCGGCTCGTCTGCGGTGCGGGGCGATCAGCCCGGTTCCCAGGTAGGCGCCGTCCGCGATGACCGTCGGCCCAGCCGCCTTCGAGGGCAGGTCCGACTCCCGCCAGACGTGGGCGTCGGCCTTGTTCCCGGGCACCGGACGGGCCGAAGCAACGACCAGGCGGGTGTCGGCGTCGATGATGACCTGCACGTTCGCCGAGAACCGGTAGTTGCGGGACGAGGCTGGCCGCGACGGTGCGGTCGCGGACCGGGATCAGGGTGCCGTCCACGATCCACAGCCGCTCGACATCGGCGACGGGCCGCGGTGCCGGCTCCAGCGCCAGCAGTGGACCGAGCTTGTTGATCACCCGGCAGACGGTGGCCGGGGAGATCCCGAAGAGCGGGGCGAGCTGCCGCATAGTGAAGTTGGTGCGGTAGTACACCGCGACCAGCAGCACCCGGTCCGCCAGCGGCAGACACCACGGACGGCCACCACCAAGACCATTACCGCCCCGCTCTCGCACCATCTCTGGCACAACCTCAGCGAGGCCGCTGAGCGGAGCATCGCCCAGCACCGCCAGTGTCTGCGCGTCCTGGTTCCTGAGACGTCTGCAATGGCAGCGGCGGAGCCCGACCCTGCAGAGGAGTCGTCCGGTTCGCTACCTCGACGACCGCTGGAACGAGGGCTGCACCAACGCCTGGAAACTGTGGGAAGAGATTGTCCCGCTCGGCTATCGGGGCAGCTACCAGCGCGTTCGCACCTACCTCCGCCAGAAGCGCACCTCGCCGCGGCCCGTGACAGCTCTGCCGCCTTCGCCCCGGGCCGTCGCCGGATGGGTTCTGCGCCGCCCGGAAACCCTGTCCGATGCCGAGCAACTCCACCTGAAGAACGTCCGGGCCGACTGCCCCGAAATCGACGCACCCACCAGGCGCGTCCGGTCCTTCGCGACCATGCTCACCGAGCGCCAGGGCGAGCGACTACCGGACTGGCTCGACACCGTGAGACAGGACGACCTCTCGAGCCTCCACACGCTTGCCGCAGGTATCGACCGCGACCGCGATGCAGTGATCGCTGGCCTGGCCCTGACCCGGAACTCCGAAGTCGTCGAAGGCCATGTCAACCGGATCAAGGTGCTCAAGCGTCAGATGTTCGGCCGCGCCGGTTCGCCCTCCTGCGCAAGCGGGTCCTGCTCGCCTGACATTCCCAGCGAACGAGTCATCCAGATCAAGGCTGGTGTACCACCGAGGTCAGATCGCGGGGCGGCGCAACACGTCCGCGGGATCCCAGTCGCTCTTCCAGAAGGCTTCCAGCCCGTGCTCGTTGATGAACTGCCGCTCTATCTCGTGGATGGGGTAGATCCCTTGGATGTTGATTACGTCGTGACCCTCGTGTCCCGGAACGCCCACGTCGATGCCCAGGTAGTCGTCTCTGTCGAGAACCATCGGCGCGAACACGCAAAACGCCGTCATCTCCGACTCCGGCACGATTCGCTCGCCGAAGTTGATGGTGCTGCCGTAGCCGAGGGGGTGGGTGCCACGGAGCTGCTCGGCAAGGTAGCCCACCGCATGCGCCCAGATCACGTTGGCCGAGTTCACGCTGAGACAGAGTTCCGGCGAGCCGTGCTGCCAGTCAGGATGCTCAGCCAGCGACAAACCATAGGTGAGCATCGTGAGGAGCCCCTTCGGGAGGTCCTCGTACACGATCTCCGTCACGCCGTTCATGCCCTGCTTGGTCGACTTGACAGGGAAGAACCGCGGCTCCCTCGCCCCGGAAAGCCCATCAAGATGGGCGAGGTACTTCTCTACGCGACTGACCATGCAACCCAGCCTGCACCATTACTCACGCGTGGACGCCACCGGGGGGCGTCACCGGTAACTCTCCGCAACAGGTGAGCGGCCTCTGCGATCGGCTTGAAGCCGTGATGGTCCGGATCGCTCAGATCCACGGTGACGTCCGCGGGCAGGCGGCCGTGTCCCTGCCGGTGAGCCGTATCCACCCAGCGCCGGGCCCGGCGAAGCCGCCGTCGCGGCTGTAGCGGGCAAACGCGACGAGACGGCGGCCACCTCGGTCAGTACTCTCGCGCGAAGGGGCCGGCCCACATAGGGGTCGCGCCGACGACGTTGTGCAGCTGCCTCCAGTCGCTCTCCGGCATCGGCGGCCGCGCCGTCCGACCCGGGGGCACCCACACACCGCGACGCAGCACCGCCTGCAGGGGCGCACGCGTCGCAAAGAGGTGCCAGGGGCGCGTTCCAAGGCGTTCTGGGTGCAGTGGCGTGCGTTGCGGGATGTACGCAACGGCGGAACACCCCCACACGCCCATCACTCTACGGATTTGATCCATTTCTCTGGGTAGTCAAGAGGTGTCATACCGGGCTCACAAGGAAGGGATAACCTGTGCGTCACCTTGCCACCGCCGCTGTCGCCCTCGTCTCGGCTCTCGCTCTGACGGGTATCGCGCCGACCGCCGCAGCCTCCACCACCAGCAGCTCCTCCGTCCGGGCCGCGTCAACCGGCGCAGGCATCGACGAGTGCCCCCGAAACTTCTACTGCCTCTACGACTACCGAGGCTTCAACATCCGCCACTCCGACGCCCAGATCTGGATCTTCAAGAACTCCGTCAACGACCTCGGCACGCAAGGCGCGGGCGACCGCGCGGGCTCCGTCGTCAACAACCTCGACGTTCCATCCACCTCCACCGGCACTTCCCCACCTGGGCCGACTCGGGAACCTGCTTGGAAGTCAGGCCACACACCTCCGTCTACGACCTCGGCCTGTACACGCTGGACAACGAAGTCTCCTCCGTGACACTCGGCGAATACCCCTGCTACTGACAGTCTCTCTGCGTGGCGGGTGAGGTCGGCACGGCGCAGCCCCGAGCCCGCTCAGGCTGGCCTTCGGCGGGGCGGCGGCCTGGAGCTTCGGCGAGATGTAGGCGCTGATGGTCTGGCCCCAGGGCGCCTGGCCCACCCGGTACGAGGTGGTCGAGTAGGTGCTGACCATGCCCTCGGGGTTGGTGCTGTGACCCTGGTTGCCGCCGGTGACGGTCACCACGCCGGTCGCCGGCGGATGCGCGAGACGGTCGCGGATGACGACCCGGACCTACGGGAACTCTGCGGGCCGTCGATGAGCCCTGGTGGAACGTTCACGCTGACCATCCGATTGACGGGTGACCGCCAAGACCCAGTCCTACGCGTCGCTGCATTCACCGACAAAACGGCGGCCTCCGCACACGTCCCGGGACACCGAGCGGGAGGCGGGAAGTCACTATGGCGAGAGGTACGGCCACCGACCGCGACGCCGCACGCGGCGGCTGCCGCACCGGCGGTCGCGCGTTGCTGGTACGACACGGCGCCCGGCCCCGGAGTGGGAACTCCCGGACCGGGCGCCGTCCTGCGATGTGGATGCCCCGAACCCGCCCTCGTCACGGCCCGGATCTGCACGTGGTGATGAGATGTGCGCGATGCGCTGTGACTCGTCACGCTGCTGAGCTGCACTGTCGTCTCGGGAGTCGAACCCGATGCGCTGCTCTCCGCGCGCCGGCCGGGCCGGTAACCGCCGGCCCTCGGTTGTGCACGCCTCCGGAGCGACTACCTGCTCCACATCACCGGTCTCAGTCCAGGAGGTCGGCCTCCCAGTTGGTGCGCTGGATGCGCACGTCGATCTCGCGGAGCTCGCGGGCGGTGTCGTCGGCGCGGGCACGCAGCTCGGCGACGGGCAGCGCGGGCAGCACCATCAGCTCGGAACGCAGCTGGCGGCCGTGGCCCCGCTCTCCGCTGCCGGCGGCGGCGTCGGCAGCGGAGGTGAGCACGGAGTGGCGCAGGCGCAGGGTGTCGCGGCGGGCGAGGGCGTCGGTGAGGGTGCCGTCGGCGCCCATGTCGACGGCAGCGTTGGTCCGGTTGATGCGCCGGATCAGGGTTTCCAGAGTGTCGAGGGTCTCGGCGGCCTCGGCGAGCAGCACTGCCGGGTCCTCGGAGGGGGTCTCGCCTTCCTGGTGGCGGGCGTTGGCCACGATGCGGGCCCGCAGCTGTTCGACGCGGCGAGCCGCTTCCGCGCGCTCCGCCAGTGCTTCGCCGAGCTTCATCGTCGTCGTCCGTCCCTTGGCGCAGTTCGTCGTGCGGTGCTGCCGCGCCGATCACCCTACGTCAGGCCGCGGGCGTGCCCGGCAAAGCCAGCTCGATCACCTTGCGGCTGCCGAGGAACACCCGCCCCGTGACCGGGCCGGGCAGGTCCCCTTGCCGGTCAAGGTGCATGGGCTCCACTGGGGTGCCGACCACGTTCGGCCACCGCTTGTCGGCAGCATGCCGGGTAATGCTCCGTCGCAGCGGTCGCCAGCTGCCACCGGCCACCACCCATGCCGGACGACCTTTCGCCCGGCACCCTGCCGTGCCCCCGTAGCGAGGCCCTGACGCTCCTGGACGGCGCCGACCCCCGACGCCGTGCCCGACACTCCACGGGCCGGTCATACCATGCGAATCAACGACCAGGGGGAGTAGGGGATCAGAAGCTGTGCAGCCGGAGCTGCAGTTGGCAGCCGCCGAGGCGGTCGTCGGTGTCGCTGCTGATTGTCACTGCGCGGCTGTTGTCAACAGGACTGGGGAAGCCCGGGGTGGGCAAGGCGTTTCCGCACTGGCCGCGGTTGCCGTCTGAGCCGGCGTTGCCGTCGGCGTTGAACTGGATGCCGATCTGCGGGGGGAATTCGAGCCGTGGGCCTCTGCCTGCGGCGTCGGGAGAATGCTGAGCGCCGCCGCTGTTGCGACAGCGGCGGAAAGCAGCATCACCTGCTGCGTGAGGCGCTTCATGGCATCGATTGCCTTCGGCGTGGGGAGCAAGGTGCGCCCGAAGCGCAGGATTCAAGTGATATGGACACTCCGAACCAAACAGGCAAGCAAAGGCGGCTATTTCGCCCGTATGGTCCAGTAGTCAGGCTTCGCGCTCAGCTCAGTAGCTGCAGATCACGATCACGGAACGTGCAGGTCGACAGGGCTCCTGATGGGGTGATCTCCCGCTGTGCGCGCATGAGGGCAGGACCTCTCGGTAGCCCCGGGACGCGAACCAGCCTGCGGTATAGCCGTCGGAGATCCAGGAGCCTTGGGGCACGTCGGCCGCTGACTGTAGCCCAGCGGGTTCGTATCGTCGGCCGTGGGGACAGTCAGCTGCGGGAGCGCGGTGCGGGCGAGGGGGACTGAGGCGTGGCGGCCCAGGAGGAGAGCAGGCGCAGGCCCTCTTCGGAGGGGGAGGCGGGTTCGGCGGTGTAGATGGTGAGGGTGAGGCCGGGTTCGGCTGCCATGTCGAGACCTTCGTAGGCGAGGGTCAGTTCCCCGACGGCCTGGTGGTGGTAGCGCTTGGTGCCGGTGCCGTGGTGGCGGACGTTGTGGGCGCCCCAGCGGGTGCGGAAGGCGTCGCTGCGAGTGGACAGTTCGCCGACGAGGTCGTGGAGGTCCTTGTCGTGGGGGTTGCGGCCGGCTTCGGTGCGCAGGATGGCGACGGCGATGTCGGCGGCTTGGTCCCAGTCGGGGTAGAAGCGGCGGGAGGCGGGGTCGAGGAACTGGAAGCGGGCGAGGTTGGCCTGGTTGTGGGGGTTGGCGTAGACGTCGGTGTAGAAGGCGCGGGCGAGCCGGTTGGTGGCGAGGAGGTCCATGCGGCCGTTGCGCACGAAGGCGGGCCCGGCGGTGATCGCGTCCAGGGTCCATTGCAGGCTGCGGTGCGCCGTCCACTGCCGGGTGGTGCGGCGGCGGGGGCGGGTGAGGGCGTCGGAGCCGTCGGCGGCCTGGGCCAGATGCAGGAGGTGGGCACGTTCGGCGTCGTCGAGCTGGAGGGCGCGGGCGACCGCTTCGAGGACGGTGGGGGAGACGCCGACGAGGTTGCCGCGCTCCAGCTTGGCGTAGTACTCCACGCTCACGTCGGCCAGGGCTGCGACCTCGCTGCGGCGCAGGCCCGGGACGCGGCGCCTGGGGCCGGTGGGCATGCCGGCCTGCTCGGGGGTGATCTTGGCTCGCCGCGAGGTGAGGAACTCGCGGACCTCTTGACTGTTGTCCACGCCATCGACGGTACGTCTCGGGCACGGCCGCAGGGGTGTACTGCCGGTACACCTGTTGATGGTGACTCGCTGGGCGCGCGGAGAGCGGGTTACCTGGAGGACGTAACGCTTTCCGTCCCGGCCGCGAACACGGAGGGGCGGGGAGCCCGCATCCGGCCCGGGGCGGCTTCTCGCTCTGTGTCGGGCCTGCAACCGCATTCGGCGGCTGGTACACCCCCTGGTACCGCTCGCCTCGACAACGTAAGGACCTTTCATGCGCGGCGCAGTGATCCACGCCCCCGGCGACGTCCGTTTCGAGACCGTGGACGACGCGAAGATCCTCCACCCGACCGACGCGATCATCCGTACGGCGGTCACCTGCGTGTGCGGCTCCGACCTGTGGGCCTGGCGCGGCCTGGAGCCGATCGGCGATCCGCACCCGATGGGGCACGAGTACGTCGGCTTCGTCCAAGAGGTCGGCAGCGACGTCACCTCGGTCACGCCGGGCCAGTTCGTGGTGGGCTCCTTCGCGACCTCGGACAACACCTGTGCGAACTGCCGCAACGGCTTCCAGTCGAACTGCCTGCACCGTGAGTTCATGACCACCTGCCAGGCCGAGTACGTGCGCATCCCCAATGCCCAGGGCACCCTGGTCGCCACCGACGAGGTCCCGGCGGAGGAGCTGTGGCCCGGCCTGCTGGCCGTCTCCGACGTGATGGGCACCGGCTGGTGGGCGGCCGATGCCGCCGAGGTCAGGCCCGGCTCGACCGCCGTGGTCGTCGGAGACGGCGCGGTGGGCCTGTGCGGGGTGATCGCGGCGAAGGAGATGGGCGCGGAGCGGATCATCGCCATGTCGCGGCACGAGCCCCGTCAGAACCTCGCCCGGGAGTTCGGCGCCACCGACATCGTCACCGAGCGCGGCGACGAGGGCGTGGCCCGGATCAAGGACCTCACGGGCGGGATCGGCGCCGACTCCGTGCTGGAGTGCGTCGGCACCGCTCAGGCCATGCAGCAGGCCCTGCACTCGGCCCGTCCGGGCGGCAACGTCGGCTTCGTCGGCGTCCCCCACGAGGTGGCCATCGACGGGCAGGAACTTTTCTTCTCCCACGTCGGACTGCGCGGCGGCCCCGCCCCCGTACGCCGCTACCTCCCCGACCTCATCGACCGCGTCCTGACCGGCCGGATCAACCCGGGCAAGGTCTTCGACCTCACCCTGCCCCTGGACCAGGTCGCCGAGGGCTACAAGGCCATGGACGAACGCCGCGCCATCAAGGCCCTCCTCAAGCCCTGACCCGTTATGCCGCAGCAGGCCTGCGCCCGGCCGTCCGCGCGCTGCACTGGCGACATGCCGACGCACTCGCACACCATCCGCTCAGCCACGACGCTCACTACGAAAGGAATGACCATGCAAATCACCCGAAGCTCGATCGACACCGTCAAAGGCCCCGCCGACTGGTTCACCGGCCACGTCTACATCGACCCCGTCGCCGCAGCACCCGCCCCGTCACGGGTCACCGCCTCGCTGGTGCACTTCACGCCCGGCGCGCGCACCCACTGGCACCGCCACCCGCTCGGGCAGACGGTCTTCGTCACGGAGGGAATCGGCCTGTGCCAGCGCCGCGGCGGTCTCGTCGAGGTCATCCGGCCCGGCGACCGCGTGCTGTTCGAGGCCGATGAAGAGCACTGGCACGGCGCCGCACCGAACCGGCTGATGGTCCACCTGGCCATCAACGAGGGCGACGCCGACCACGACGTCGTGCACTGGCTGACCCCCGTCACCGATGAGGAATACGCCGCAGCCCCGCCCACCAGCGGACACCCGTCCGATTCGCGCACCAGCGGGATGGCACGACGCCGGATCGCTGCCCGAGTGAACAGGAGGCCGCGTGCTACGCGGCCTTCGAGACGCCGTTGTACGAACCGCTCCCGCTGCCGTGGTCGTGCTGGCCGTGTCGGCCGGCAGCAACAGCCCGCCGCCTCCTGTGGGCGCCTCGTCTTCATCCTCCCGCCGGCAGACCGCGACGCGTGAGGCGCCACCCGCCCGTCCGAGGGGAACGCCGCCGTGACCATCCGCCTGACGATCGACGGCCACCAGGTCGAGGTCACCTTGAACGACAGCGCCCCGCCCGCGACCTGGCAACCCTCCTTCCGCTCACTTCGGACTTCCACGAGAGCGAACGGATCGCCGACCCGCCCCGCAAGCTGGACACCTCCAGCGCCTGGGACCCCGATCCGCGCCCGCTTCACCACCCCGCGCGCACCCCTCGTTCGGAGAAACCTCGTGAACACGACCTACGACTTCAGCCGCCGGGTCGCCTTCGTCACCGGCGCCGCATCCGGTATCGGCCGCGCCACCGCCCTGGCCTTCGCCCGCGCCGGCGCGCAGGTCGCCATCGCCGACCGGTCCGCCGACGGGCTCGAGGAAACAGCCCGTCTCATCACCGCCCACGGAGGCCAAGCACTCACCCTCACCTGTGACGTCACCAGCGAACTTCCAGGCGGCTGTGGACGGGACCGTCGCGCGCTTCGGACGCCTGGACGCCGCCTTCAACAACGCCGGCGTCGAGCAGCCCGTCCGGTCCGCGGCCGATACCGCCAAGGACGACTGGGACCGCATTCTGAGCGTCAGCCTGACCGGCATGTTCCTGTGCGCCAAGGCCGAGATCCGGCAGATGCTCCAGCAGGACGGCGGTGGCGCGATCGTCAACGTTTCCTCCGGCGCCGGCGTCAAGGGCTTCAAGGGCCAGGCCGCCTACGCCGCCGCCAAGCACGGCGTCATCGGCTTCACCCGCTCCGCGGCCCTGGACCACGCCGCCGACGGCATCCGCCTCAACGCCCTGTGCCCCGGCATCATCGACACCGAGATGATCCGCCGCTTCGGCGCCAGCCGCCCCGGCGGACGCGAAGGGCTCATCTCCGACGAACCCGTCGGCCGTCTCGGCAAGCCTGAGGAGATCGCCTCCGCCGTGCTGTGGCTCTGCTCCGACGACGCCGCATTCACCACCGGCACCGCGCTCGTCGTCGACGGCGGCCAGACCGTCTGACCCATCAGAAACCCCGCACAAGGAGCCGCACCCGTGAACCCCACCTACGACTTCACAGGTCAGGTCGCCTTCGTCACAGGCGCCTCCTCCGGCATGGGTTTGGCCGCCGCCCGCGCCTTCGCCGAATCCGGCGCCGCCGTCACCCTCGCCGACATCAACGAAACGGCCCTGACGGCCGCCGCCAAACAGCTCACCGACGCGGGCCACCAAGCCCTCGCGGTCGTCTGCGACGTCACCGACGAAGAGCAGGTCGCCGCCGCCGTCGACCGCACCGTCGAAACCTTCGGCCGCCTCGACATGGCCTACAACAACGCCGGCATCCAGATCCCGCCCACCGACGCCGCCGAAGAGAGCGCCGAACAGTTCGACCGGGTCAACGCCATCAACCTGCGCGGTATCTGGGCATCCATGAAACATGAACTGCGCCACATGCGCACCCAGGGCAGCGGCGCCATCGTCAACTGCTCCTCCCTCGGCGGACTCGTCGGCATTCCCGGCCGCGCCTCTTACCACGCCACCAAACACGGCGTGATCGGCCTGACCGGCAGCGCCGCCCTCGAATACGCCCCGCGCGGCATCCGCATCAATGCAATCTGCCCCGGCACCATCGACACCCCCATGGTCAGCGACATGATCGTCAAGGGAGAACTCGACCGCGCCGAAGCCGAAGCAGGCCAGCCCATCAACCGCCTCGGCACCGCCGACGAGATCGCCCAGGCCGTCCTGTGGCTGTGTAGCCCCGGAGCCAGCTTCGTCATCGGCGTCGCCCTCCCCGTCGACGGCGGCTACGTTGCCCAATGACAGCTTTCACCGTCGGCCCCGCCCCAGACCGACCACTAGCTAGCTAGGCTCCGTCTTCAAACCGATCTTCCCCAGACCAGGAGTGAGACGAGTGTGACCGCCGCTTCGTAGGAGGTGGGGGTCTTCTCGTAGCGTGTGGCGATGCCTCGGAAGCCCTTGAGCTGGTTGAAGCAGCGTTCGACGGTGTGCGGCGGCGGTAGATCTCGCCGTTGAAGGCGGTCGGTCGGCTGCCTCGACGGCTCGGTTCCGACGGTGCCATTTCTGGTCGCTCTTCTCCGGAATCGTGTTGTCCGATGCCACGTTTGCGCAGGTAGGCGCGGAAGCCGCAGGAACCGGCCGGGCGCCGCATGTCCTGCCTCCTCGGCGAGCGTCCAGCCGTTCTTCCGCTCCATCGCAGATGTCAGCCCCCGCATATAGGCAAGAGCCGACTCCCGCGGCTCCGACCCGGCAAACCGGTGCACGAACCGCTCATGCACCTCACCCAGACCCGCCGCCCACGCCCTCAATCACCGAGTACCCCACGTCCGAGCCGGCCGGTCAGCAACCGCCACACCGACGCCCTCGACAGCACCACTCCCGTCACCCCGCTCAACGATGTCGCCGACTCGCTCCAGGGTCCACAGGCGGGCCTCGAAACCATGGGCTTGTGCTCCTCTCTCCAACGCGGCCCGGACGGTCTCGACCTGCGCGTCGTCCAGCTTGGGTGGACGACCGGTGGACGCACGCCGCCGCAGGGCCGAAGCACCACCTTCCTCCCACGCCCGCCGCCATCGCCGCACGCTCTCCGCACACACCCCGACCGCCCGCGCGATCTCCGCGTTCGAGACACCGCCCTCGAACGACTCGACCGCCCGAACACGGTGCGCCTCCGCCAACTGAGGCCGCAACAAGGGAGGAAGGGAGGCGCAGGCTGCGGAGGACGAAGGTCGATAAGCCACCTCGACAGCCTCCCACCCGCACCGCCACCACACCCACCGAACTTACGAAAGGATCAGTAGGAGCTGTCCGGGCGATCACGGTTCGGTGCGCAAGGCCCGGGTTGGATTGTCTGTGCAGTCCCATAGTCTGCGCTCATGACGACCGATGAGTCCGGAGCCATTGCGAGTGCGGCTCTTGAGAAGTACCTCTCCTTGATCGACGAGCTGCTTGGACAGCCTTTCCCGGAGACGAACTTCCACGACGGCACCGGGTGCGGTGGCCCCGAGCATCGTGTGCGCATCCTGCGGGCAAGTCAGGACTTCTGGGATGACGACGACGGCCAGGCGGCGCGCGAGGCCGACGCAGACCTGGGGGCCTACCTCGACGCGTTGATCGCTTCGCTCAAGGCACGCTGGGGCGAGCCACTCGTCGTCGACCTGTGGCCGTATCTGAGGGCTGGATTCGAGGGGGAGGCCGTGTCCGAGCCGATCAACTTCCTTAGCCAGATGGCCGGAAGCATGCAGGTATGGCCACACGGGGATTCCAGCCGTTGGCTCGCGCTCACCATCGGCCAGGGAGACAAGGAGCTTCCGCTCGAACTGCTCGCGGCGGTCGGCCAGACCCCTGCGTTTGACCCAGGCGCGGCTCGCCGGTCATGAGCGGAGCCAGATGATGAGGCTGCCACAGTGACGGTTCCGAGGAAGACATAGCCGCGCACTGTCGTAGCGGGTGGCTACGGCCCGGGAGTTCTTGAGCTTGTTGACGGCCCGCTCGACGGTGTTGCGCTTCTTGTAGCGGTCCTCGTCGAAGCCAGGAGGTCGTCCGCCGCGTGTTCCTTTGCGCAGACGGACGGCCTGGCTGTCCGTCTTCTCCGGAATCGTGTGCCGGATGCCCCGCCGCCGCAGGTAGTGGCGGCAGGGACCGTTGCTGTAACCCTTGTCGGCCGCGATACTCTCCGGCTTCTTGCGGGCCTGCCCTGCTCGAGGCGGGGAACCCGGATCTTCTCCAGTACGCACGCGAACTGGGTGCAATCTGCCTGCTGCCCCGGCGTAATGATCAGGGACAACGGGCGACAGTGCCCATCGGCACTCAGGTGGATCTTGCTGGTGAAGCCGCCCCGCGACCGGCCCAGGCCCTCACCGCCCGCACCACCTCCGCCAGCCGGCCGACCAAGCTCTGCCGTGGTGTCTCGTCCTGGTGTTCTGCCACCGCGTCCCCCTTTGCCACCGAGGGCGCGGGCGGTGGGTCGGTGCGGGCTCCGGCCGCGTGCTGGTGCGCGCGCACGATTGTGGAGTCCGCCGAGACGTCCCAGTCAATCTCGCCGACCGCGTCGGCCGCGGCCTGGACCTGCTGCAACAGGTGTTCCCACGTACCGTCCGCCGACCACAGCCGATGACGCTCGTAGACCGTCTTCCACGGCCCGAAACGCTCCGGCAGATCGCGCCACTGCACGCCGGTCCGCACTCGATGCAAGATCCCGTCGATCACCTGCCGGTGATCACGCCACCGCCCGCACCGGCCATTGCCCACCGGTAGGAACGGCCGAAGCCGCTCCCACTCGACGTCCGTCAAGTCACCGCGTTGGTCCCGCCCCGCATACAGGACAACGACCCGATCAAGTGCCGGTCACCTGATCGCCCACGCCCCTCTGGCGGCTGCGCCCGCCGGACGGGGAGCCACGGGCACGCTGTCTGCTCTGGGGGTGGGCAGGGCAGCGAGGCCGGCCCGGATGCTGTCCGCCATCGTCGAGTGCCTACTTCGGGCCAGTGTCCCCACGGGTGTTCTGGTGCGCTGTTGTGGCGGGGGCCGTGGGGCTGAACAGTGGTGGCATGACGATCGGACCCCGCTCTCGCGCTCGCTCGTTCAGCTCCGCCGCCACTCGGTACGCCGACAACCGGCCGTCCTATCCGCCGGAGCTGCTCGACGCGGTGGAGGAGTTCGCCGGCTTCGTACTGCACGGTGCACGCGTCGCCGATGTGGGTGCGGGCACCGGCATCGCGACCGCGCTGCTGCACGCGCGCGGGGCGCGGGTGGTCGCGGTGGAGCCGGGGGAGGGGATGGCAGGCGAGTTCCGGCGCCGCAACCCCGGCGTCCCACTCGTCCGCGGGGATGGCAACCGGCTCCCGCTCGCGACCGGTTCCCTCGATCTCCTGACGTACGCGCAGTCCTGGCACTGGACCGACCCGACCCGTTCCGTACCCGAGGCCCTGCGGGTACTGCGCCCTGGTGGGGCGCTGGCGGTCTGGTCGAACGACCCGGACGTCGGGGTCGGCTGGATTGCGGATCAGCAGGCGCGCATCGAGAAGAGTTTCGGCGCTGGCTGGTACATCAACGAACGCGCACGCTCGCAGGAGGGCCTGGCCTTCGTGAACCGCCTGCTGCGTTGGTCCCGGCGGATTCCGATTGATGTGCACCTGGCCAAGCTGTCCACCCATTCGCTCTTCCTGATCGGCCGTCCCGGCACGGAGGCATTCCTCGCCGCAGAGCGGGAGCGCCTTGCGGCGTTGTTCCCGGACGGGTGGCTGGAGGAGCAGTACGTGGTCGACCTGAACGTGGCCGTCCGCCGTGGGTGTGCGGGAGCCTTTGAGACACCGGACCCAACGGGATCCGGCTGATGACGGTGATGGTGCCGGGCGGGGTGACGGCGGCCGTCATCGTGGCGATGGCACTGTGACTTCTTCGCGCCTTCGTTCGGAACCGTCCACCAAACCGGCTACCCGGCACGCGTGGGGCACACGCAGCTGAGGCCACCTGGGTGACCTCTTGGCCGTCCTGCCGGTGCGGTCGAGGGTTCGGGTGGTGGTTGCTGGGGACATAGTGGAGGTGTCGGGGTCGTAAGTGGATGGTCCTGGCCGGTGCGGCGTGGCCGCATCGTGGAACATGGCAAGGGATATGAACTGATGGCAAGCGGCATCGTGAAGTGGTTCAACTCGGAGAAGGGCTTCGGATTCATCGAGCAGGACGGTGGTGGCCCGGACGTGTTCGTCCACTACTCCGCCATCTCCGCCGCCGGATTCCGCGAGCTGCAAGAGGGCCAGAAGGTGACCTTCGACGTCACTCAGGGCCCCAAGGGCCCCCAGGCGGAGAACGTCGTCCCTTCGTAGCGGCGGACGACCAGCGCGCCACTGGTGGTGACACCGGCCGCTGAACTGCCCCGGCCGCGAGACGGCCGGGGCACGTCGGCTGGTGCGGCCTTGCAGGCACTTGGCAGTCGTCGAGGTGGCAGCCGGCCGGCAACATCCTCCTCTCTCCGAAGCGGTTATCGAGCGACGGCCGGCCGCCACCTTCGCCTCCGGCTGCCCACTGGCTCTATACGCGAGAAGCGGGTTCTGACACAGATCTTGGGGAGCCGTCGCGGAGTGTTACCTCGATGTTCGATTGCGAGGAGACCGGCTCGTGAGAGGGCGTACGCCTTGTCGTCTGTCAGTCGGAAATGACGCGCCTTCAGGTGCTTGGCCAGTCGCTGCTGTGGACGGTGATGGTGCTGGTCATGCAGACCGTGCACCGTTCTGGGACTCGCTGGTCTTCGACGGGATCGACGATGTGGGTATCGAGGCGGTTTCGGCCGCGTTCGGCACGGTCGAGGTGGTGGCGCCGGACGGACGGACCGGACATCCCGCCCTTGGCCGATCCCGCGGAGGCCTGACCACCAAAATCCATCTCGGCTTGCGACGGACGCGGCCGACCCCTGGCCATACTGCTGACCCCAGGCCAACGGCACGACGGCATCTGCGCGTTTGCCCTGCTCGAACGCATCCAAGTGGCCCGCACCGGCCCCGCTGCCGAACGGACCACGTCATCGCCGACAAGGTCTACAGTTCCCGCGGTTTCCGCGCCTACCTGCGCAAACGCGGCATCGGACACACGATCGCGGAGAAGAGCCACCAGAAATGGCACCGCCACAACCGAGGCCGGCGAGGTGGCCGGCCGACGGGCTTCGGCAGCGAGATCTACCGCCGCCGCAACACCGTCGAACGCTGCTTCAACCAGCTCAAGGGCTTCCGAGGCATCGCCGCCCGCTACGAGAAGACCACCACCTCATACGAAGCGGCGGTCACACTCGTCTCACTCCTACTCTGGGCAAGATCGGTTTGAAGACGGACCTTAGGAACTCCTGGGTCACGAACAGGTGGACCAGCTTGCCGTTGTCCATCTTCCACTTGAGCCGGGGCGCCCCAGGACGTGTACAGGTAGGTCCGCAAGTCGCCGAAGGCCCATACGCCGCGCTTGGCGTCGGTCAGCTCCTTGCCGAGGCTCATCAGGTCGTCGGCGGACTTTACCTGGTCGGCCTTGATCCCGCGCGGCTCCAGGATGTCCCGACGGCGGTAAGTGACGCCGGAGATCAAGAGATTGCTGGACACGCACGGGATGCCGTACAGCTTGTCCCCCCCACGCAGACCTTCCAGGCGCCGGTGGGTATCGCGGCCAGGTTCGAGTACTTCTCGATGTTTTCGCCGGATAGGTGCGGCGTCAGGTCCGCGAACTGGGTGCCGGACAGCGCCCCCGGGGTTGAAGCTGGGGGTCCACCAGCTCGGCAGCTGGATCCAGTCCGGCAGTTTCTTGACTGCGGTCATGGTCGGGACGATGGTGTTGTAGTTGCTCCCTTCCGCCCGCTTCATGGCCTCGACGCCCAGCGCCTCGTTCATGGCCTGGTAGAAGGCGTTGCCGGCGGGACGAGCCGCCTCACCATCCGCCCTCGAAGAAAGCCAGGAGGGCCGGTGCCGGGTCTGTCGCGGTGGTCGTGTTCGCCACCGCGACAACGACCAGGACCAGCGACAACAACGCCGAGAGGACGCAGAAGTACCACCACACGCGCCTCGTTCGCCTGTCGGACGGCTCCGTTCGCGCGCGCCTCTTCCATGACGCCAGGCTCATGCCGACGAGGATGGTCGCCACGATCGCGGCGGTCACGGCCATCGGCACGTGGTATCGGGCGAAGTCGTCGATCATCACGGCGAGGGCGGCCGGGGTGCGGTCCCCCGTGCCCGGGGAGTCGGCCAGTTGCTGTTTGACCTGGTCGAGCGTATCGGCGAGACCCGCGTCGGTCGCGCTGCCACCCAGCATTGGCAGCAACGAAGAGAAGGGCGCCACCACCCCCTGGACATTGGCCATGACCGCCGCCGACGAGAACAGGGCGAGTAGCGTGACAAGAACACAGGCCGATGCGAGGGCCGCCCTCCTTTGCGCCCTGAGACTGCCGACCCTCAGGAACACCTTCCAGAGAAGAACGCCGAGCGCTACGAGCACGATCAGCAGGAGCGCGGCGATCACGGCCTTGGCCACGTGGTAGCGGAACCAGTAGTTCACGACCCTGTCCAGGCCCGGGGAGAAATCCCGGTCGCCGGAACTCCAGTACGCGACGAACGCCTGGCGGAGGGCTTCGGTCAGGTTGCGCTGATCGACGTAGTTGCCACCCGACCCCCCGCTCGCCGCCAACGGGCCCGGGGCGACGACGAAGGTGGCGCCGAAGGCCACGGCTAGGGTGACGAGGAGAGCCATTGCACGACCGGAGAAGCCTGCGGATCGCGAAAGGGGCACAAGACCGCAGGGGGTTCCAGGAGCGGGGTGTCCCTGTGCGCCGGTAGGTTGTGATGCCGTTGTCATTTCGGTCACCATTCCGTATCGGCGGTCGCCCGGTCACTGGGGTATACCACCCACTCGAGGTGGGGTCAGTCCCAACGAGCTGGAGCCGACATCCCGACGGTTTCTCGTACTTGGGGCCGCCCAAGGCGAGGCCAAGACCCACAACGCCGAGGTCCGGGCTCTCCGAGGCTTCGGAGACCGTCACCCGTTCGGTGTCCCTCGCGCTGACGGTAGGCGGCTGCAGCCCGGTGTACGGCCAGCCAGTTCTCGTGCTCCGGCCCGACCAACTTGTAGCGGATGAACTACGCGATGAGGACGGGATCACGGTGGGCTCCGAACCTCAGCAGCGGCCGCCCCTCCACCTCGCCTTACCTCGGGCGGAGCGCCAGCAGCGGCCTTGGCGCGGAGGGGCGCGAGCAGTTTTCCACCGTAATGCCGGCGCGGCTTCCCACCAGCACCTGGGACGGTTCGCCTCGCAGGGCCCCCGCTGTAGCGGGATGACGTCCGCACTGAATCGCGGACCCGGCGGATGACCGAGGACAGGACGTCGGCGAGCTCGGAGCTGACCGGTAGGACGCGCTACTGGTCGGTCTTGGAGGCGGCCGATTCGGAGCAAGGGACGCCGGTCGTGGGTAGGCGGTACTGGACCAGGGCGTGGTGGCTGGTCTGCAGCATCTGCTCGATGCGGGCGCCGGGTGGCGCAAGAACTCCACCGCTGCCCAGGCCCAGAAGGCGCGGTGTTCGGCGAGGTCGAAGTGCAGGAGCGTCCCGCCCGCGTCACGGGCACCGGCGCCGCCGTTCTTGGCACCGCGACCTACGCCGCAGCGTTCGGTTGCCCCGCAGAGTGCGTGCACGCTGCGCCGGGCCCGGGACGGCCGGCTGCCCCCCCGGGCGCACCGTGGTCGTCCTCGCCCGGGGCGCCAGTGCTGGCGAGGAGGCGACCGGGCAGTTGTGGCAGGCCGCGTCCGCCAGACAGGCGAAAGCGCCATTCGGTTGGACGACACCGGCCCCGGACCGGTTGCGGTCGTCCGCGTTTGGCTGATTGCTGGGGGTGTCGTCATGGACGGCCTGACTCCAGGGAGACACCATGAGCTACCAGCAGGATCTGATAATTTGTCGCGAACTGGGCGAGCGTCATGGCGAGAGCCGGGCGCTGAACAGCCTCGGCGTCGCCCTGCAGCAGGTGCAGCGGTTCGACGAGGCCATCGACGCCCACCAGCACGACCTCGTCACATGCCGCGAGCTGGGCGAGCGCCATGCCGAAGGGCAGGCCCTGAACAACCTCGGCACGGCCCTGCAGCAGATGCAGCGGTTCGACGAGGCCATCGACGCCCACCAGCAGGCCGCCGCCCGGTTCACCGAGCTGGGTGACCATCACCGTGAGGGGCAGGCCCTGAACAATCTGGGTACGGCCCTGCAGCAGGTCCGGCGGTTCGAGGAGGCCATCGACGCCCACCAGCAGGCCGCCGCCCGGTTCACCGAGCTGGGTGACCATCACCGTGAGGGGCAGGCCCTGAACAATCTGGGTACGGCTTTGCAGCAGGTGCGGCGGTTCGAGGAGGCCATCGACGCACATCAGCAGGCCGCCGCCCGGTTTGCCGAGC
>NZ_JBSGYT010000009.1:50237-161879 GCF_053610645.1 Streptomyces sp. NPDC054883
GAGGGCCGGGCCCTGAACAATCTGGGTACGGCTTTGCAGCAGGTGCGGCGGTTCGAGGAGGCCATCGACGCACATCAGCAGGCCGCCGCCCGGTTCACGGAACTCGGCGACCACGAGGGTGAGGGCCGCGCCCTGAACAATTTGGGCATGGCTTTGCAGCAGGTCCGGCGGTTCGACGAGGCCATCGACGCACATCAGCAGGCCGCCGCCCGGTTCACCGAGATGGGCGACAACGAGAGCCGGGTCCTGAACAACCTCGGCACCGCCCTGCAGTCCCGGGGGCTGTGGCGGGCACGCAAGGGCAAGAGCCAGAGCGAGGCCAAGGGCCAGAGCGACGCCAGGAGCGATGCCAGTATTGACTCCAAGGTCAGTCTGGTACCGCTCATCGTGGATCTCCCCTCGGGATCCACGGCCGTGTCGGCGGCCGTGGACACCGCTGCCTCCTCGTCCCCGGAGCGGCCCGCGAAGACGGAGGTTCTCGCGTTCGCACCCGCGGACGAGCCGTCGTCGGAGCAGGCCGACCTCCAGCTGGAGACCAAGCGTTGGGGACGCCGCCGCAAGGCCCAGGACCCGGTGCTCTCCGACGACCGGTAGTGAGGCGGGGCGTGCGCCGTCAGCAGCCGCGGACGCCGAAGCCGTACACCGTCTCCGAAGCGGTAAACCGCGTCCGGCCGCAGTTCCGAACTGGGGAACCGCGGCCGGTCGGGGCAGTCCGGGAAGGCTTCGCCTTGCCCATCCCACATGCACCGACGTGGACGCGCAGCGCCTGGAGGCCGGCGGCGGTGCGGATGGCCTCTGCTTTCCAGTCCGGGGGAGGTGGCAGAGGAAGCCGGCTTTGCTCCTCGGCCAGGGCCGCTTCGAGCGCGGTGATGGTGCGCTGGACCTGGTGCTGCTGCCAGGTCAGCCAGGCGTGGACGGCCCGACACCGATCCAGGCGCTCCCGGGTCCCGCTCATCAGGTTCGCTTCCCCGGATGGGCACCGTGAAGGCGCCGTCGGCGTACCGCACCATCGGCTCCGGCTCCCCGCCCGAAGCTGTCTCGGCCGCCTGTCGAGGCGCGCTGTGTACCCGCCCGCCCGCCAGAACGGGTGCACGCTGATCCCGCAGGAGAGCGTGATCAGTTCCCGCCGCATTACATTGAGGACATCGGCGACATGATCCGCGCGATGAACCCCGTCGCCACGGCCAACCCGATCGCGTCCCTCGTCGAGACCACCCGCAAAGACGCGCCCGAGGCCGCCGACACGGTCCCAAAACCGACAGGCACCTGGCCCTCGGCCCCGTGCGCGATGCCCGCGACCACCTGCGCGATCTGGCCACCACATCTCGGCAACGGCGACTTGCCGCGGATCCTCGGCGGGGGCAACGTAAGTCAGGCCCGGCACCTGGAGAACGGCTTTGGACCATTGCTCACAAGACCACCGCTGCGCCGAGCCCTACAGCCGCCCACCGCAGTGCCTGACGCATCGATGTAGGCCGTAACCCCAGGCCGTCGACCAGTCCGGCGCGCACCGAGGTGCTTCTCCAGCCGATGATCACGGCCATGGTCCAAAGTCCTGTTGCGGCGCCTGTGAAGGCGAAGAAGCTTCGGGGGCTTTCACCGTCCCATGGCACGAATCGGGGCACGAAGGCGAAGGCATCCTGCACTGCCTGAGCGGCCATGGGCATGCCGAGCCACATGACGATGCACACCGGCGGGCGGCCAAGGTGGTTGATGTTCGCGGCCAGGCGGACCATATGACCGTCGGGCACGTATTCCGTACGGTGCTCTCGACGATGCATCAGGACGTGCCGTCTGGCCGGCGCGTGAGGTAGGCCCGTACCTCCGGCGTCGCCGATGGGCGGCTGGGTCGCTGACCGGGGTGAGGCGGCGAGGCCTGGAGCCCGCTGCGATGCGGACGCCGAAACACAGGCCCGCCGGGCTGTAGTCGGGGGCTGAGCTATCCATGGTCTATGGCTGCCATGCCCTCGGCGACTTGACTGCCAGGTAGTTAGCCGCCATATTACTTCTTATGAGTGACGAGGATGCGAACCCCGGCGCTGCGCCCACGCTCGAACAGGCGCAGAAGCAGATCGCGCGGTACGGGCTTGACGCCGACCCGCAGGCGGTGCTTGTTGCAGTGCGCCTGATGGCTGCCGGGGCGCGCCTGGACCGGGCGTCCGAAGTGCACTTTGCGCGTTCCGGGCTGTCGACCGGGCGCTATCGCCTCCTGGTGGATCTCGAGGACAGCGACGGGGAGAAGTCGCCGTCGCAGCTCGCGAAGAGCCTTGGCGTCTCGCGCGCCACAGTGACCGGCCTGGTCGTCGGCCTGGAGCGAGAGGGTCTGGTGGCTCGCCGCGCCTCCGTGGAGGACGGGCGGGGCGCAGTGGTCGTACTCACAGCGCGCGGCGGCCGACTGCTGCGCGATATGGCCGCGGACCACTTCGCACGGCTTGAAGAGTTGGTCGGTGGACTGGCCGCCGACGAACGCGGGCTGTTCCTCGACCTCCTGGAGCGGATCACTCGGCGGATCGGTGCATTGACTGCCGAATAGCTACGGCATCACTTCCGCGCGACGGCAGCTGTGTCGACTGCACGGCACTCTCCCACACCCCGATAGTTAGCCGCCTAAGTAACTAGTTAGCCAGCTAAGTATATTTGAGGAGTTGTATGAGTTCCCCTCCCAGAACCGCCCCACGAGGTTTCGCAACGCGCCCTTTCATCCTGTGGAAGGAAGTCGCGACCGCCTACCTGGCCCCCGCGTTCACCGCCGGGCTCGGCGGATTCCTTAGCGGCCAGCCCGAACTGACCACGGCCGCCTTCACCTCCATCGGGGCCACATCAGCCCTGGTGGCCTGCTTCCTCGGCGCGTGGCTGCACCACCGTGGCCGACCTCGGCGCTGGACAGCCTCGGCGCCGCGACCGGTACTCACGCTCGCACTTGCCATTGCAGCGGCCGGAATCGGCGGCCTGGCCGGGTGGTTTGGATGCGACTGGCTGCCGTCGCACACACCGGTGCCCGATGCCGCATGGCTGGAGCGGCTGCGGATCGACTTGCCGCTGTCGGCCGCCCTGGCCGCCGCCATCGTCACCTGGCGGTGGCACGGAACGACATCCCGGCAACAGGCCTGACCCAGCCCTTCCACCCGACTCTCCGAAGCTCTCACCCACGAAAGGCAGCACACTGTGATCACCATCATCGGTGCCACTGGTGCCACTGGCGGCGCTCTGCTCCGGCGGCTCACCGAACTGGAAGTCCCCTGCCGCGCCGTCAGCCGTACCCCCGACGAGCTGCGCGCCGTCACCGGCACCGACACGCCCGTCGAGATCGTCGGTGCGGACGCCGCAGACCCTCAAACGCTCCGCGATGCGTTCGAGGGATCCACGCAACTGTTCCTCGCCATGGCCAACAGCCCGCGCCAAGCCGCGCTGGAAACCAACGTGATAGATGCCGCAGCCCAGTGCGGGGTAAGGCACGTGGTCAAACTCTCCGCCCCAGCAGCAGAGCCCGCCTCACCGGTGGCGATCTCGCGCGGCCACTGGCGGGTCGAGGCACACCTGGCGACAACCGACATGACGGCTACGCTGCTCCGACCATACGCATTCATGCAGAAGCTGCTCCTGAACGCCCCAGCGATCGCCCAGGGCGTACTCATCGGGGCCATGCGGGAAGCACCCTGCAACTACATCGACGTCCGGGACATTGCCGACGTGGCCGCAGAAACTCTCCTGCGCCCCGACCTTGCCGGCACCACCTACACCCTGACCGGCCCGAGGGCCTTCAGCCACCCCGAGCTCGCCCGGCTACTCGGCGAGCTGATTCGCCGCCCCGTCCGCTACATCGACCTGCCACCGAACGAGTTCCACGGCCACCTCCTGTCGACCGCACATATGCCGCCCTGGCTCGCCAGTCACGTGGTGGAGATCCAGCAATTGGCCAGCGAGCGCCCGGAATCCCCCAACAACACCATCGAGACCATCCTCGGCCGCCCCGCCAGGACACTGGGCACCTTCCTCCGCGAACATCTCCACACGTTCACCCAGACCGCCTGACCGACCGCTCAACCGTCTGCTCCCGCCCCCACCCTTCTGGAATGGCAGTGGCCAGCCGCCTGGGTGGGGCGGCCGGCCACCGCCACGCCACGAGTGAGGCACAGACTCGACCACCCTGGCTTACCTCGTCACCCCCAAGACGGCCATCCCATTCCACCTGCGCGCCACCGGCCAACTCCTCATCCCTGCCGGCAACCAGATGACTTACTGATCCTTCGTAAGTTCGGTGGGTGTGGTGGGTGGATGGTCAGGCCGGTGTGGGCGAGGAAGGGCCATGGCAGTTGTGGGTTGTGGTTGATGCGGTGGATGCCTTGCTCGGTGGCGTCGGCGACATCGGCGAGGTGGTCGCCGGCGAGGTTGGCGAGTTCACGTTTCTTGAGTGAGGACCACAGCGGCTCCACCGGGTTCAGCTCGGGAACGTAGGCGGGTGATCGCCCCTGGGTGAGCCAGTCCTGGCCCGCGGCCCAAGCCCGCATCGCCCGGCTCCAATGGGCGGACAGGCCGTCCCGGACCAGGACGGCCCGCTGGCCGCGGTAGAACACCTTTATCTGCTCCAGGACCTCGATGAGTGCGGCGGTGTCGTAGCTGCCGGCAGATGGAAGCACAGGCGGGCCCCTCGACCGGGGTCGGTGGAGTGGTATCCCAGGGCCCCGGCCATCGACGCGCGCTTCCAGTTCAGCCGGTGCTGCAGCAACGGGGTCCGACCTCGGGGTGCGTAGGTGCGGCGGATCTGAGGCAGCAGGGAGACGCCTGATTCGTCGAGGAACACGATCCAGGCACGTGTGTTCACGGCCCCTTTGATCGGCGGCCACTCGTGTGCGATCCAGCGGGCGATCTCCGACTCGTCCCTCTCGACTGCCCGCCACTCGGGGCGTTGCAGACTCCATCCGAGCCGGCCGGTCAGCGACCGCCACACCGACGCCCTCGACAGCACCACTCCCGTCACACGCTCAACGACGGCGACGAATCGCTCCAGGGTTCACAGGCCGGCCTCGAAACCATGGGCTTGTGCTCCTCTCTCCAACGCGGCCCGGACGGTCTCGACCTGCGCGTCGTCCAGCTTGGGTGGACGACCGGTGGCAGCACGCCGCCGCAGGGCCGAAGCACCACCTTCCTCCCATGCCCGCCGCCATCGCCGCACGCTCTCCGCACACACCCCGACCGCCCGCGCGATCTCCGCGTTCGAGACACCGCCCTCGAAAAACTCGACCGCCCGAACACGGCGCGCCTCCGCCAACTGAGGCCGCAACAAGGGAGGAAGGGAGGCGCAGGCCGCAGAGGGCGAAGGTCGATAAGCCACCTCGACAGCCTCCCACCCACACCTCCTCGCACGACATCCAACGACAGTCTGAGTATGGTGGGGCAGGTGCTTTCAGCGGGTAATGGGCCCACGAGGATCCTGTCCGGACCGGAGCTCGCATGCTTTCTGGCTGAGGTACACCCGGTAGTAGTACCTGTAAGCCACTCTGTAACCAGTGGCGTAGCCTACTTCGTAGGCAGTGGTTGGCCGGAACACCGGAGGGCCCCAGCGGGAACAGCTCCAGCCGGCCCTTTTTCCAGCTCGCTCACCCACTCGGTAACCATCACAGTGGCCTCGCCAATAGGGCTGATTCAACTCCAAGTAGTAGACGCATCCCGACCAAGGGGGATCCTGTGCAATGGCCTGTGGACTGCGGTGCTGTACCGCCCTCTCCACAGCAGGCGCGGTGGCGCCCGCTGCCGATGCAGACGGAAATGTGAGGGCAGCACACAGTAAGATTCCAACGGCGGGGAAATAATGCGAGCTGTTCATCCTTGCCTCCCCGATTGCAATTTCGGAGGGATGGGCGGCGAAGAAGACTGAGGATCTGCTGGGTGCCGGATCGCCGCAGCATTCGGCCAGAATCCTTCACCAGTCTAGGAGCGTCTTGCCTGTGACGCGATCGGCGTAGGCCGTGGGGGCGGAGTGGCTATCTCGACTTGCGAGTGACGCGTGACATCGCGTGCGCGTGAGATCGACGGACGTAACCGCCCGCCCGGCATGATGCCACGCAACATTCCACCTGGGGGGACCCATGCGCACCCGCACCATCATCGGCCTGCTTGCCGCCACCGCCCTGCTCGCCGGTTGCAGCGGCGAACCTAGTGTGATGCTCCGGAAAACTCAGGGTTAATATGGTTTGAGGCGAGCTGGCTGTGGCTTACCTGAGCGCAAGATGCGGCTTCCAGCCGTTGCCCAAGCGGTGGGTGATCGAGCGCACCTTCGGCTGGCTGATGCAGCGCCGCCGCCTGGCACGTGACTACGAAGCTCTGCCGCAGAGGTCCCCGATACCAAGGAAGAGCCACCGGAGTCTTCCATGACCTCGGCGGCCCGCAGAGGCTGAATCACTGTAACGATCCGCCGGACGAGGGGCCAGGCGAAGCGGACCGCCGATAAATAGCTCGACGTCGGTCGCGGTGATCGGGGACGCTGCACGCGATGACCAGAATCGACGACACGCCGCCCGCGTGGGACGAACGCACCCAGCTCACCACGTTTCTCGACTACACACGTGACACCGCCCGAGCCAAGTGCGCCGGCGTCTCTGCGGAGAACGCCCGCAAGGCGCTCCTGCCGGGCTCCCCCTTGATGACCATGAACGGAGTGATCAACCACCTCCGCTGGGTCGAGTACTACTGGTTCCAGGTGGTCTTCCTCGGCGAGGAAGACCAGGGCCCCTGGACCGAGGAGGACCCCGACCGCGAGATGCGTATCGCCGTCGACTTCCCCCTCACCCAGTTGCTCGACGAATACGCCGAACAGAGCGCCCGCTACCGAGAACTGGTCGCCGGGAATGGCCTGGACAGCCAGGCCAAACGAGCTGTCCGCAACGGCCTCCACGTCGACCTCCGTTGGATTCTCCTTCACCTCACCGAGGAGACGGCCCGCCACAACGGCCACCTGGACATCCTGCGTGAGATGCTCGACGGCACGACCGGTGACTGAATCGGGCGGACAGGCCGACTTCGCCCAGAGCGCCGCCGCTCGTGCCTTCAGATAGCTCGTCGAACACCGGACCCACGCCTTCGGCCACACCCCTCCAGATACTCCGGGCTGGTTACGGCAGGAGCGAGCGGAGTGACTCGGGGGAGCGGGCCACCACCGCTGTTCCGTCCTCGGCGGTGATGATCGGCCGTTGAATCAGAATCGGATGGGTGGCGAGCGCCTTGATCCATCGGCCACGGTGGGCTGGTTCACGGGGCCACGAGGTGAGGCCCAGCTCGGTGGCCGTAGGTTCGCCGGTGCGGGCGATGTCCCACGGCTCCAGGCCCAGCCGTCGCAGGAGCTCTTCGAGTTCCGCCACCGTCGGCGGCTCCTGAAGGTAGTGCCTGACCGTGTACTGAGCATCCTCCGCGTCCAGCGCGGACAGGGCCGATTGGCACTTGGAGCAGGCGGGGTTGATCCAGATTTCCATGCACTCGTGTCCGTCGTGGTCGTTCAGGGAGGGGTCGTAGGCGCTGGGCCGCGGGTCGGTTCAGGAGCGCAGGGCGGTCAGGGCGAGGAATTCGCTTCGGGAGCGGGCGTCGCTGCGCAGGGTGCCGAGGAGGGTGGAGGTCAGAGTGCTGGTGCCGGTGGCCTGGACGCCGCGCAGCGTCATACAGCTGTGTTCGGCTTCGATGACGACGCCCACACCCTTCGGTTCCAGGTGCGTCTGGAGCCAGTCGGCGATCTGCTTGGTCAGGCGCTCTTGTACCTGGGGGCGGCAGGCGAAGTGTTCGACGATGCGGGCCAGTTTGGACAGGCCCAGGATGCGCTTGCCGGGCAGGTATCCGACGTGGGCGGTGCCGACGAAGGGCAGCAGGTGGTGTTCGCACACCGACCGCAGCGGAATGCTGCGGGCCAGCACGAGTTCGTCGTAGTCCTCGTCGTTGGGAAAGGTGGTCAGGTCGAACGGGCGCGGGCTGAACAGTTCGGCGTACGCGCGCGCCATCCGGCCCGGGGTGCCGCGCAGATTCTCGGAGGTGGTGGCGATGCCGAGAGCCCGCAGGAATTGGCCCGCCGCGTGTTCGGCGGCGGCCAGGTCAACGCTGTCCGTTTCGTGGACGACGCGCAGGGCGGCCGTCACCGGTACCGGTATCTGGGGATCGCCCGAAGTGAAGGACACGGGGGTGTGGACTAGCCGGCTCATGTCAGCCGCCACCGATCCCGAGGGCGGTCAGCAGGACCAGGACGACGGTGACGACGGCGAACAGGCCGTGTCCGGCGACTACCGGCACCGGGAAGTACCGCTCGGCCGGCTCGGCCTGCTGCCCGGTAGTGCTGGCGGCGGTACGGCTGCGGTAGACGGGGATCCAGCGGGCGAACATCGTGAAACCGAGCAGGGCGACCGGCAGTAGCAGGCCGAAGGCCGTCCAGGCCAGCGCATCCTTGTCGGAGACCACGTAGACGATCCAGACGACCAGGCCGATCGCGGCGAGAGCGAAGTGCCCGAAGACGACGGGCACGGGCAGCCGGCTGGAACCTCCTCGGCCACCGCCGCGCGAGAGCCAGGTGCCGAGCATGTAGAAGCCGCCGAGAGCGGTGATCACCCAGGTGATCAGTGCGGCGATGTCCATTGGGGGGACTCCTTGGTGGGGAACTGACTACGGGCGACGGTCACCGATACCGGCAACGGCGACGGTGGGGCGAGGTGGGGTGGAATCGGGTTTGCGGGTCAGCCGGATGGCGGGCGTGGCCGGCTGTCGGTGGGGACGAAGCCCTCGGCCTGGGCGGACTCGTCCACGACACGGACGCCGTAGCGGTAGGCGAGTTTTCCGCCCAGGAAGCCGGAGAAACCCAGGACAGCCAGGCTGACGGCGTTCAGGGTGAGCATCCCGGCTCCGACACTGCCGGACGGTCCGTGGCCTGCGTGCCGCCACAGGAAGTTCCCCGCGTACGCGGCGGTCACGAGCAGGTTCAGCGTCATGTGGGTGAGCCCGACGCGGAACGCCCGGGTGCGGGGCGGGATCGCGAACAGGTCCAGAAAACCGACCATTGCCGCCGCGAGGGCACCGATCACCCCGACGGCGATCAGCCACATCGCTCCGCGGCTCAGGAACTCCGGGTCGTCCACGACATGGGAGGCGATGTCGAAGACCAGGCCCGCGACCCAGGCGCCGATGGGCACGGTCACCAGGATCGGGTGAAACGGATGCCCGTACGGGCCCGCCAACGCTGCGCTCACCGGCCGTTTCGCCTGCCGGTGCAGTGAGTCATCCATGTCGAACCACCTCCAGTTTCGCTAACAGATCTTTCCGTTATTCGGTTCGGGGGTCAAGTGTGCCTGATCACGTTCCCGAATCAACCCCTCCGCCCACCCACATGGGGGTTACTTTGAGGAGGTGGCTTCCGACATGACTCCGCCGGTCCCCGCGGGCGATGCGGCTATCGATTCCCTCAGCGTCCTCGGTGAGGACTCCCGACGGCAGATGTACGCCTTCATCCGTCGCGCCCGCCGACCCGTGACCCGGGACGAGGCCGCCGAGAGCGTCGGCATATCCCGCAAACTCGCCGCTTTCCACCTCGACAAGCTCGTCGACGCCGGCCTCCTACGAGCCCGTTACGGAGCCCCAGGCGTGATCCGCAAAGTCGGACGCCAGCCCAAGGTCTACGAACCCACCGACACCGAAATCCGCGTCAGCATCCCCGACCGGCGCCACGAACTGCTGGCAGACCTGCTCCTGCAGGCCGTCCTGACCGAAGGCGACGACGAAACCGCCACCGAGGCGGCCGTACGCACCGCAGACCAGCGAGGCCGGGAACTGGGCGAGGCACAACGTGAGCAGACACGTCCCGGCCGGATCGGTTCCGAGCGCGGCCTCACCGCCTGCGAACGCATGCTCAACCGGCACGGCTTCGAACCTTTCCGCGAAGCCCCGGACCGGCTACGCCTCCACAACTGCCCCTTCCACCCCCTCGCGGCCAAAGCCCCCGACCTGGTGTGCGGCATGAACCACGCCTTCATCACCGGCTACCTGCAAGCCATGCAGATCACCGGCATTGCGGCCGTCCTCGCGCCCCGCCCTGGCGAATGCTGCGTCGAACTGCACCCCACGCCCGCCCAGCCCTGAGGGACACATCCCACAAGAAGGACGCGAACGTGATCGTGCCGCCGCCGTGCGCGCCATCGAGGACGGCGTCGTCGGTAGTGGCTGCGTCGGACTGTCGCCTGGTGGCGCCTGCGTCAGCTCGGCCCAGTGCAGCAATCCGGGGCACCGCGGTGCGTGACCAACACAGGTACAGGGGGAGTTCCGCACCTTGAGAGCCTCCCGTCCGGGGGGAAGTCGGGCCTTGCCGGCTCTGGGCGCCACCGCCGGGAACTGTGCCGTGACCGGGGCTTCACGGCTTCTCCTCGGGGGCGGGCCGCAGGAACCAATCACGCGCCGCCGCGGCGACGGTTTCCAGAGCCCCGGGTTCCTCGAACAGGTGCGTCGCTCCGGGGACCACCTGCAGCCGGTGAGGTGCACGCAGCAGTGCGGCGGCCGCACGGTTGAGCTCCAGGACGTTCCTGTCAGCGCCGCCCACGATCAGGAGGACCGGCGCCCGCACCCGGCTCAGAACGTCGTCGCCAGCCAGATCCGGCCGGCCGCCACGTGACACGAGCGAGCCCACACGACCGGGCCGTTCGGCCGCAGCCACCAGCGCGGCCGCAGCTCCAGTGCTCGCCCCGAAGAGTCCCAGAGGAATCGATGCGGTGGCCGGCAGGGTACCGAGCCAGTCGATCGCCGACACGAGACGCCGTCCCAGTAGGCCGATGTCGAAGCGATGCCCCCCTGTCGCCATGTCGGCCCGCTCCTCCCGCACGGTCAGCAGATCCATCAGTAGCGTCCCGAGGCCCGTCTGCCGCAGCGACGCGGCCACGGCCTGGTTGCGCGGACTGTGCCGGGAACTGCCGCTGCCATGGGCGAAGACCACCACCGCGCAGGGACGGGGAGGAAGCACCAGGTCACCGGAAATGGTCGAGCCATCGACCGGTATGGAAACCGTTTGCGAGTCCACCACCGTCATCCTCTCCTTCCCAACCGGACCACACCGTGCGGCTGCCCCCGCAACAACCCGTATACGCGCAGATCAAGTGCCGCACGCCATGGCCGCGTCCCCGACGAGGTGCGGGGGGAGCCAGCCGAAGCGGCTTCCGACGAGCCGCTTGCGGCGCCCGTGCGGCCGTCGGCCGGGCCTTGCGCAAAGAGGCCACGAGTACCGGTGTCACCCTTGCGCTCGGCATCCTGTTTTATCAGCCGCAAGGCATCCCCAGCAGCTCTTGAGCACCAGATGAGGTTGTAGTCCGCGCCTGCTCGTGTCTGGTGCGAGCAGGCGACTTCGGGACCGGGTCAGCGCAGATGCAGAACGAAGCCGCTGCGCGGAGCGGTCGGAATGCGGGAGAGGGGAATGGTCAGGTCCTGGTCGGGGACGTCGTAGTCGAGCCCCGCCAGCTCCGTGGCGATGACTGCGAGGGCCGTCACGGTGATGTCCTCGCCCGGGCAGCGGTGACCGTGAGCGGCGTGGCCGCCGCCCTGGGGGATCAGGTGGTCGAGCGGGCTCTTCGCACCGGTGAAGCGGTGCGGGTCGAAGCGGTAAGGCCGCTCCCACAGGACCGGGTCGTGGTCCTGTCCGTAGAGGTCCAGCAGGACCAGGGTGTCCTTCGGGATGTCCACGCCGTGCCAGATCAGGTCACGGGCGGCGAGACCGCCCACGAAGGGGGCGAAGGGATAGAAGCGCCGCACCTCGTGGGCGAACGCTACGGCGTAGGTTCCCTCGGGGTCGGAGCTCAGGGGATCGAGGTGGTGGGGCCAGCGGTGCAGGGCGTGTGCGGCGAAGGTGGCGAACCAGGCGACGGCGACCGCGGGCCGGATGATGTTGAGGAGTTCCACCGCGGCGGTGTGCGGGCTCAGGAGGTTCCCGTCCAGGTCGCGGTGCCAAGCCACCGTTTCCAAAGCTGAACTCTTGGCGTCTGCCTCTTGCGTTTCGCGGGTGCGGGTAATCAGCTCGGCGAGGGCCATCTCCTGGCGGGCGCGGGCGCGGCGGGCGCGCAGGTGCCGGGGGCCGGGAGTGGCGAAGCCGTCGACCATGGCTGTGCAGTCGCGCGCCATTTCGGCGGTCTCCGCGTCGGAGAGCGGGACACCGACCCAGTCGCAGACGGCTAGAGCGAGGACCTTGGCCGCCTCATCGAAGAGCACCACACGGTCGCGTTTCCATTCCGCCACGGATTCGCGCCACCGCCGGCTGATGTGGTCACCGAAGGAAGCCACGCCGGTTTCGTCCTTGAGAAGGGCGACGAACATCGCTTTGCGGACCCGGTGGGCGTCACCGTCGAGGGTGTGTACTGCGCCCCGGCCGAACAGGGTGTCGAGTACCGGACCAGGCAGGGCTGCCGTCCGCAGCACGTGGCGCTCGTCGTAGAAGAAGCCGACGGCTTCCGGGCCGCGTAGCGCGATCGTCGGTCGGCCCAGCAGGCGGGTCCTGAACGTGCCGTCCGCTGTGGTGCGCATCCGGTTGGGTAGCCAGGCGTATCCCTGGGCCAAGAGAGACAGGGTGCTGTCCAAGATGGTGGGCATGAGACTCGGGTACCCGACCGCGCGCCCGGCAAGCGTTCGACTACGCGCCGCCACCCGCCTCGCCGCAGTTGTTCACTCTGCCGCGCCCTGGAGGCTTGCTGTGGAGCGGCCGGTATGCAGGTACGACGGTCTTCTCGCCCGCGGCCGGCCGGACAGCACCGCTGGAGGGTACGGCGGAGGGGTCGCCGTCATGGTCGGCTGCGCCGTGTCGGCCGCGCCACCCATGTCGATCACACGTCGTACGGGATCGGCCCCGTCACCCGCGCGGGCCTCCCTCCGTGACCGCGCTCGGCCTCCAGCTCTCCTCTCCCTGGGGGTGGCCCCCGCCCAGGCCGCTACGTCGGGCCCCGGGCCGCTGGGGGTTGGACATCAGTGCGGCCCGCCGGGCGTCGAGTGTCGTCCCGGGCGCGCCCGTGCGGACGTCTCCCTTCCCGCGGGCGTTGCCGCGGAAAGGGAACGGGGAAGGTCAAGAGCCGCTGCCGAAGACGGCTTTCTGGACGTCATCGGGACCGTCGTACCGCTTGGATCCGGAACCCTCGAGCTTCTCGACAACGGTCTGGTCGGCTCCGTTCCTCTTGGCCAGCGAGGCGAGGTCGTCAGCGCTGGCGGGGTACTGGGCACCCTTGAGGGCCTTCTGCACGTCGATGGGACTGACCTCGGCCATGGTGGTCTCCTCCTCTGCTCAGTAGGGCGTTCTCACCGTTGTCACTGTTTCCGCTCTTTGCCGCTTCCCGGAATAAGACGAGCGATTCGGGGCAGGGGGCGACTCTCAGACCGGTCAACGGCGGGCGGCGGCCAACAGGAGGTGCCATGTCCATGCCCCCAACGGCATCGAAGAGGCGTGCCGACGCCGACCGGCTCAGGCGCACGGCCTTCGAGGTGTTCGGCTGGGACGCCCTGCGGCCGGGACAACTCGAGGCGATGGAAGCAGTGGTGCGGGGACAGGACACCCTCGTCGTGATGCCGACGGGGGCGGGGAAGTCTGCCGTCTACCAGGTGGCCGCGCTCTGTCAGCCCGGCCCGACCGCTGTCGTATCGCCGCTGCTGGCACTCCAGCGCGATCAGATCGCCGGGCTCCTGCGCCACGATGCGCCCGAAGGTGCCGCCGTGAACTCGGACCAGGGCGCACAGCAAACGGCCGCCGCGTGGGAAGCCGTGAGCAGCGGCGACGTCGAATACCTCTTCCTCTCCCCGGAGCAACTCGCGAAGGACGACGTGGTCGACCGTCTCGCCCGGGCGGCGCCCTCGCTCTTCGTGGTGGATGAAGCACAGTGCGTGTCCACTTGGGGTCACGATTTTCGGCCCGCCTACCTCCGCCTGGAACAGGTGGTCGAGCGAGTGGGGCGCCCCACGGTGCTCGCTCTGACGGCGACCGCCGCACCGCCGGTGCGGGAGGAGATCGTGGCGCGTCTCGGCATGCGCGACACGGTCCTGGTCGTCGCCGGCTTCGACCGGCCGAACATCAGGCTGGAGGTGCGCCGCTTCCTGGAGGACGAGGACAAGCGCCGGGCGGTCGTGGAGAGGGCGGCGGCGGAGCCCAAGCCGGGCATCGTGTACGCCGGAACCCGCAAGGACACCGAGAGCTACGCGGCCGAGCTCGCCGACCTGGGCCTGCGGGCGGCCGCCTATCACGCCGGTATGCGCGCGGCGGAGCGCTCCCGGGTCCACGATGCCTTTCTCGCGGGCGACCTCGACGTGGTCGCCGCCACCTCGGCGTTCGGCATGGGCATCGACAAGGAGGACGTGCGCTTCGTCCTGCACGCGGCCGTTCCCGGTTCCCTCGACGCCTACTACCAGGAGGTCGGCCGGGCGGGACGGGACGGGGAACCGGCCGTCGCGGTGCTGCATTACCGGCCGCAGGACACCGGCCTGCAGCACTTCTTCGCCGCGCGGGGGCCGGCCGAGGACACGGTCGCGGAGGTGGCGGCCCGCTTGCACGAACACGAGAAGCCCCTCGCGCTGGAAGACCTCCGGGAGGAGACCGGCTTCTCCCGCAACCGTGTCACGGCGGCCGCGAACCTCCTGGAGGAGATCGGGGCGGCCACCACCGACGAGGAGGGAGCCGTGGCCGCGGTGGAGGGACTGACGGCCGCGGAAGCCCTGAAACGCGCCGCCGAGGCAGCCCGTACCCGGCGCATGCTGGAACGCTCACGGGTCGAGATGGTCAGGGCGTACGCGGAGACCACCGGCTGCCGGCGGCGCTTCCTCCTGGGGTACTTCGGCGAGGGCCACGAGGACGCGTGCGCGAACTGCGACACGTGCGACCCGGCGCCCACGCCTTGCGCAGACTCCCCGGCAGCGTTGCCCCGGCGTGACAGCGCCCCCGCCGCGCACCCGACGGCCACCGAGTTCCCGGCCGGGACCCGCGTACGGCACACGTCATGGGGCGCGGGTCTGGTCCTCAGCGAGGACGGCGACCGCATCACCGTCCTGTTCGACACCGTGGGGTACCGCACGCTCTCGCTGCCGGCGATCACCGACCAGGACCTGCTCACCATCCTGACCGCCGGATCAGCGGCGCAGACCGACTGACGCCGTGCACCGCCTCGGGCGCTAGTGCCTCCCGCCCCGCCACGGCCTTTGCGTCCGGCCGCGGCCTGCGCCTGGCCATGCGTCCCGGGCGTCGATCCCTGGCGGTCCTGCGCGCGGCCGTGCTGCGCACCGGCCCCTACGGGCCCGCGGGCGGCATCCCTGAAGCACGTGCGGGTCGACCGCGGCCGGGATTTCCTGTCGAAGACGGTCCTGGGCGCCTTCGGCGTCCTGCACTCCAAGGCTGACGATCTGCCTACGTCATCCCGTGCCGGATCACGCCGCCCGCCGAACCCTCCGCGGCCGCGCGCCGCAGACCGGCCGGCCAGACCAGCCTCACCCACAGGCCGCCCGACCCCGATCGGAACCGCTCGACCACCCGCATCTGGCCGAGCACCGCCAACGGGGCCGTGCCGGCGCGGTCAGCCGGCCCACCGGCGCCCGGGACTGTCCCGCCGTCAGGGCGGCCAGCGCTTCGGCGTCATCATCGCTGGACCAGCCGGACAACCGGTCCTCTCCCTCCGCATCGTCGGCCAGGACCAGGTGCGGGTCATCGAGCCGGAACCGGGATGTACGGTGCCCGGCCCCGCCCTGCACGACCAGTGAGGCCGCCGGCATGGCCACGAGCACCCTCGATCTCGTCGTGGGCAAGCAGCCAAGGCCTTCCGCGTCCTCGTCTCCTTGTTCGCCGTCGCCGACATACGGTGCAGGGAGACGTCCTGCAACGGCACCTGCGGACACCCATGGCACAACCTGTCAACCACAGCCAAGCAGCCGCTGCCAGCACACCACGCATTCACAACCGGATTTGTCAGATGACTGCCGTGGGAGCAGGACGTCACCGCTGGCACCGCCCGAACGTCACCACATAGGTCGCGGCGCCGCTCGCGCCAGCTCCGGCCCGGTCCGCGGAGCCGGCCAACGCCGCGCTGCCGATTTCACGCAGCGTCCCGTTGAGGATGTTCGCGCGGTGTCCCGGGCTGTTCATCCACCATCTGACGGCGGCGCTCGGCGTGCCCGAGGTGCCCCAGCCGGTGTACGTGATCTCAGCGACCTGCCACGACCGGGGGTTCGGGCAGTAGCCAGCCCCCATGATGCGGCTCTGCGGTGTCGAGCCCGTCTGTGGGTTGGTGTGCGAGTCCTGGCCCGGCCCCCACCACTTCAGCTGCACGGCCGCAGCGGCATGCTGCCGGGCCGCGGTGTTCAGGGCGGCGTTGACGGTTAGCGCCGGAAGCCCGCGCTGCGTACGCTGCGCGTTGATCAAGCCCACAACATCCCCGGGCTGGGCAGCTGCGTCCGAGGACGCGGCAGCGGGTACCAGCGTCGCCGCCAGGATGGCGGCAACGGCCGGACCGATGAGCCTCCGGGTCCGTGAAGCAGTGCAATTCACGAGGTACACCTCCCGCGACGAACAGTGGTTTCGAGCGCTTGGGTGAGGCGACCAGTCGCTTTCGCTTCGACATCATTTCCAGGCTGCCATCCGGACCACCCGGTCGCCATCGGAGAGCCGGTCCGGCCGCTGCCGGAGGAGGAACGGCCTTTCGGGAATACGAATGGGCCAGCGCCCCGGAACGCTTCGCGGAAAACTCGCCGCCGCGCGGGCCTACTACGAGCAGCACGGCACCTCGCCGCGCCGCGGCACGCGACCGCCCTGGACCGGGCGAGCGGGCAGTGGCTCACCAATGATCCAGGCAGCGGCAAGGGTGGTCCACGCCGCGGCGGTGCCGTGCTCGCGGTACCCGGCCGGCGAGGTCGGCGGGGCGGTGTGCGGATTTCCACCAAGGCGCCCAGTCCAGGACCTCGGCGGTGAACTCGGTGAAGGTCAGCGGCACAGGCTCGTCAGGGTCGGGGCTTCTTCTTGACGGCCCAGGGCTTTGGGGGTAAGCGTGTAGCCGGGCAGGACCGCGAAAAACATGCGGTCCGTGCGCCGGTTGAGGCTCTCCACCGTGCCCTTCAGATGCGGGCTGTAGGCAGAGAACTGCGTCTGCGCGCGGCACCACCGCGGCGGCCTGAGAGCTTTTGTGAGGAGAAGCGCAAATGCGGCATATTTAGGCATTTTGGTCTGGTCGCTTCTCTGAACCATCCCGGCCTGTGGTGGACGCGGGCCGGGCACCGTTCCGGGGCGGCGGACGGAGTTCCTGAAGAGGCTCGGGACGAGGTGCTGGCAAGGCGTCGTTCGAGCGGGGTGCGGAAGCTGGGGCGGATGCGGGTGCGGCCGAGGAAGACAGCCAGCTGTTTGGCCTCGTGGTGATTCCGTTCGGCCGGGGGCTACCCCCAAGCCCGACGGCGCCGAAGAGGGGGAGAACGAGAATGGGCTGAGGGCCCAGGCCCCCGCCGACTCGGTGGCCGGGACCTGTGGAGTGGCTCAGTCGGCCTGGCTGTTCGCCGGCTTGGGCAGGGGCCCGGCGGCCATCACCTCCGCCCCATACAACATCTGTCCGCAGGAACGAGGAGCCTCGCGCCCTACCCTCGCCCGCCGGTTCACCGCCCTGGTTGGCCGCCCGCCGATGCCGTACCTCACCTGGTGGCGCCTGACCTTCGCCGCCACCCTGCTCCGTGACACCACCGACTCCCTGGCCACCGTCGCCCGCCGAGTCGGCTACGGCACCCCCTACACCTTCTCCCACGCCTTCAAGAGGGAGTTCGGGACCACCCCGGGTCGCTATCGAGCGGAGGCCGCGGGGTGTTCGTCGGCTGTGTGACAAGCCGTCAGGCCCGCAGAAGAGGTTTCGTACGTCCGACTGAAGCCGCCCCGTGTCCCGGGCGCCGGCGCACGCCTCATCTCCAGTCGCCGAACCTCTCGAAGTACGCCTCCACGGAGCGCACACCGGTCGTTTCGAGCGCGGCGCGCTGCGTTTCCCAATCGCCGGCGAATGCTTCGACCAGGACCTCGGCGGCCCTCGACGTCCCGAGCACCTTGCGCAGGCACTCCTCGCGCCGCGAACCGTCGAAGTGGACGAGCGCGACCCGTGCCAGGTTGTACGCGCGGCTCGTGGAACTCAGGCGGTACGGCGGGTACGGGCGGAAGCGGTGCGCGAGCCGGGCGCCCGGGACGGACAGTACGTCAACGCCGGCGCGCCACGCCCTGAGACTGAAGTCCACGTCTTCCAGTCCGAGTTCGCGGAAGGCACCAAAGCCCCCCAGCCGGTCGAACGTGGTCCGGCGCACCGCCAGGCAACCGCCGGGAGCAAGGGGCACCGGGTAGGGGGCTGCGCCGTCGGGCCCGGGCGGAAGCCAGCGCACCCTCAGGTGGGCATCGATCAGCCGCGCCCCGCAGCCCGCGGCTGTGCCGCCGATGTCTTGCACGGTGGGCACGAGGACGGCGTCGGGCCCACCGTCCAGCGCCGCCCGTAGGCGGGCCAGGCAGCTCCGTTCCAGGCGGCAGTGCGCGTCGAGGAACACCAGGTAGGTACCGCGGGCGAGCCGGGCGCCCGCGTTGCGGGCCGCTGCGACCCCGCTGCGCCGGATTCGACGTACCACGACGCCGCGCGCCCGCCACTGCGCCTGTTCCAGCACGGCGCAACTGCCGTCGGCGCCGCCGTCATCGACGACGATCGTCTCGTCGGCGACCTCGGAGCCGGCGAACACGGACTCGAGGGTCGCGTGCAGCTCGGCGCCCTCGTCCAGCGTCGAGACGACCAGCGAGACCGTCGGCGTCTGCCTGCCGCGCGGCGCGGGACCGGTCGAGGACGCCGTGCGGCTCACGTCAGCGCGGCCCGGGGGTGCCCGGCGGGACGCCCCCGGGGGGCAGCGTGGCGACCAGGTCGATCAGGCCGGGCAGCAGGGCCGCGTGCCGGATCGAGTCCTGCAGGTAGGCCGTGAGTCCGGCGGTGAGCGCGAAGTGGTAGGAGCCCAGCCGGTCGAGTTCCGCGCCGTCCAGGGTGAGCGACAGCAGGTCGCCGGTCCGCAGTCGGGCGAGGCCCAGGGTGTCGATGACGTGTTGCGGCGCGGCGGAGAATTCCAGGTAGTCGGCGAAATCGGTGGAGGACCGGAAGTCCGCCTCGGCGAAGCCTGCTTGTCCGAGGGCACGCTCGAGTGACCGGTCGCCCTGGCGCACCAGGTAGCCGGCCGTCGGTACGTCCGCCTCGCGCAGGTACTCGAACAGCTGCTTCGTCAGGGCGCCGACGAGGCCGATGTTGGTGGCGTTGCGCCGGTCGGTGAGGACGGGCGTGAGGTGGGCCCGCTTCTCGGTTCCGATCATGGCGATGGCCACCGCCTCGACCGTCTTCGACCCGATGCCCTTGGGCGGCCACGGCCGCTCCGTCGCAGCCAGCGCCAGGACGAGGCCGTGCCCGTCCAGCAGGGGCTCGAGGACCTCGATGAAGAGGTACGGGTAGCCGTTGCGGCGGCAGAACGTCGCGAGCGCGGTCCGCGTCTCGGGGTCGACCTTTCCCGCCCCGGTCATATGCATCCGAACCGACTCGTTGGCCGGGGAATGGTGGGTCATCGCACGCCTCCGAGCGCGGGGGAACTTGCACTGGACATCCAACCGGCGACCGCGTAGCGCGTCCCGTCCCGCACGGTCGCCACCTCGTGCATCAGCGAGGACCGGAACAGAAGCAGCATCCCCGGCTCCGGCACGACGACCACCCGCCGGTCGCGCAGACGGGGATCGGTCTCGTAGACGGTGAGCGCGCCGCCGTCGAACGTGGGCAGCGCTCGGGTGGCGCCGCGACCGTTCAGGTAGAGCAACAGCGACCAGCGGTGGGCGGCGAGCCGCGGCGGATCGTCCTTGTGGTTCGCGACGTCACGGTGCGCGCGGAAGTAGCTGCCCTTCTCATACGACATGAAGTACGGGCCGTACAGGAAGTGCGCGTCCGATTCGAAAGCCCTGCGGTGGTCGTCGAAGTACGACGCCATGCGCTCGCCGATGCGCCGCTTGTGGTCTTCGGGCAAGTGGTGGTCGAAGCAGAGACGCAGCGATTCGTCCAGGACCGATTCGCCCGCACGGACGACTTGGGCCGGCTCGCGGGGTGACTCGTCCATGGCCCGGATGACGTCGGCGCACTCCTCCGCCGACAGGAAGCCGGGGGTCGATGCCACGTTCTGCGTCCTGAACTGGGGTCGCATGTCCTGACGCCTCCTGGTGGGGTACGTCTCGTGCAGGTGGTTCCAGAGTCCTGCAGGCCGGCACGACGCACGCGGACCGGCACGCCGGACCAGAGCGTGTCTCTTTGATGGGCTGGTCAGTTGATCGGATATATCTGTTCGGTTACGGCCTCGGGGACCAACGGAACAGTGTTTGGCGGTAGCAACGCTTCCGGGTGGACGGCACCCTGATCCTCACCCGCGACCACAGCGTCGCCGAACAGTCCAAGAACTACCGCTACTCGACCAACAGGTCGTCATCGACGCCGACACCCGCCTGGTCGTCGCGGTCGGCCGGACCCTGCCGGGAAACCGCAACGACTGCAAGGCATGGGACCTCTCCGGAGCCAAGGCGGCCGTCGGACGCACCACCGTCATCGCCGATGGCGGCCATCGGGTCGACCCGTCGCTGCTGGCCTAGGGACTGTCCGAGGGGTCTGGCGACCGCCTCATGCCTAGGCCGTTTGGATCGGCGTGGGGCGGGGCGATCTTTTGAGGAACTGGCTCGGGGCGACGGCCCGGACGGCCGCGACCGCTGCAGCATCGGCAGGCTCCAAGCTGTTCTCACTGTGGCTATGCGAGTCCAGCCGCGGATCCCGTCTATGTGGTCCGGCTTCAGGGGATGTGGAGTTCCGTGCAAGCCGGCCCGTGCTGCGTTTTGGCTTCACATTCTCCCGGCTCGGCCTCGTCTGGGTTAACGGCCCCAACCGCCACCACCGACGTTCCGGCCGGAGGCGCGAGCGGGATGTCGATCTCCTGCGCAATCTTCCCCTGATCGTCAGGTCTGAGCACACTCCAGTAGAGGTCGCTACCCCACTTCCCGGAGGAACCGTTCTGAGGGTTTACGGTCACCTCGATGTGCGACCACTTCTGGACGCCGTCGGCGTGAACGCCGAAGTGCAGCCGCATGTTGGAGCGCGGTCCGTCGAGTCTGACGTTGGTGAAGGTCGGGCGGCCGTTTCCGCCCGCGGCCTGGGCGGCGCCGACCACGGCAATGCTCAGAGATGCCATGTAGAAGATGACGCCGAGGACGAGCACGCCCGTCTCCCACAGGACTCCGCGTCCTGTGGGGCGGATGAGTAGGGCGGCGATGCTGCAGACGATAGAGATGATGGCGCAGAGCGAGGCCACGTAGATGGGCCACGACCTGTTGTTGAGAGCGACGAACACGAACTTGCTGTTGAGCCCCAAGGTGGTCATGATGCCAGCCACCGCCACAAGGGCACCGGCCAGGATCTTGGCCACATCGTCCAGACGTTTTCCCAGCGCGGCCTGAATCTCTCCGATGGTCGGGGGTGGGGTTTCCGTTGGTTTCGAAGGCTCTTTCGCACCGCCCATTGCGCGCTTCCCCGATCGTTGAGCCCTGCCGGGCAAGACAACTGCTGGACAACGTCAGCTTCGCATTCAGCCCGGGGCGGGCCGTGACTGCGACGGTGGGAAGCCGGGCCGTCGGCGGACATTCCCCTGGTCGGCCCAGCGCACAGCGCCCGGCCGGTCTAATGCAGCAACGGCGTTTGGCGTGACTGGTTGCCAGGGTGGTCATTGGTCTGGTTATGGGTGGGGCACTTGGTGATGTGAGGGTGTGGGGCGGCGGGTCTGAGTGAGGTGCATGAGCGGTTCGTGCACCGGTTTGCCCGGTCGGAGCCGGGTAAGTCCGCCCTGGCGTATATGCGAGGCCTGATACTCCGCTGGAGCGGAAGAACGGCTGGACGCTTGCCGAGGAGGCAGGACATGCGGCGCCCGACCGCATGCACCGGCTGCTGAACCGGTGCGACTGGACGCTGATGAAGTCCTCGACGACGTCCGCGACTACGTCGTCGAGCATCTCGGTGACCCTGAGGCGGTACTGATCGTGGACGACACCGGGTTCCTGAAGAAGGGCGTCCGGTCGGCCGGCGGCCAGCGCCAATACTCGGGAACGGCGGGCCGCACGGCGAATTGCCAGGTCGGTGTCTTCCTCGCCTACGCCGGGATGCGGGGCCGCACGCTGATCGACCGCAGGTTGTATCTGCCCACGTCATGGACCGATGACCGAGAACAGTGCCGGGCCGCGGGCATCGAGGACACGGTCGCCTTCGAGACGAAAGTCGTCATCGCCAAAGCCATGGTCCGCCGGGCGATCGCGGCGAGGACTCCGTTCCGGTGGGTGACCGCGGACGCCGCCTACGGCTTCTCCAAGGGCTGGCGGACCGAGCTCGAGCGGGCGGATGTCTTCCATGTCATGGCGACCACCCGGCACGACACTGTCGTCTCCCGCTGGGCCATGGACCACCCCGTTCACGACCTGTTCAACAGTCTGCCCCGGCAGAAGTGGAAGCATCGTTCCTGCGGGAACGGCGCCCACGGCCCGCGGGTCTATGACTGGGCACGCGTGGAGGCCCGGCCCTGGCATCGAGAAGACCGCCGGCACTGGGTGATCGCCCGCCGAAGCGTGAGCCGGCCGGACCAGATCTCCTACTACATCGCCTACTGCCCCGCCGACACCACCCCCGCCGAACTCATCCGCGTCGCGGGCAGCCGCAGGGCGATCGAGGAGTGCTTCCAGACCGCGAAGCAGGAATGCGGCCTGGACGACTACCAGGTCCGCCGCTACCCCGGCTGGCACCGCCACATCACCCTGGCCATGGCCGCCCATGCCTGCCTCACCGTCCTGCGGGCCCGAGCATCGGATACCGGAAAAGCAGAAACGGATCCTCCCAGCTCATACCCCTCACCCTCCCCGAACTCCGACGCCTGATCACCCGCCTCACCCATCACCGCCCCGCCTCCATTGGTCACGTCCTGCACTGGTCACACTGGCGACACCGACGCCAACACCAAGCCCGCGTCAGCCACTACAAACAACGCGGCCACACCCCACCCGAAGCTGCCAACCTGTCAGGCCAAAGACCGTTGCAGTACTAAGTGGTCGGCTCCTGTCGGTCGGCGAGTGCGTGTCGGTCGAGCCGGGCCAGCAGATGGTCGGATGTGGTGAACCTCCACTGGAACGGCTGTGCCGTGGCGTTGTAGCGGTCTTCGAATGCTCGGAGCCGGTCCCGGACCTGGGGGGGTCTGTGAAGTCGTTGGGGGGGACGACCTTGCGTTGCACGATGGAGAAGAAGATCTCCACCTGGTTCAACCAAGAGGCGTGGACCGGGGTGTGGACCAGGACGGCGTTGGAGAACCTGACGGCCAGGCGGTCGACGGCCCGCTTGCCGCGGTGCGAGGAGCCGTTGTCGACGATCCAGAAGACGCGCTTCGCGCTGGCGTAGGGCTTATGAGTCATGACCTGCTCGACCAGGATCATGAAGGGCACGATGCCGGTGGTCGCCTCGCAGCGGCCGAAGACCGCGGCCCAGTGGACGTCGTAGGCGGCCAGGTAGGCCAGGGCTCCGCCGCGGCCGTACTCGTGAAGTCGCTGGAGATCACGTACTCGTCCGGGCCAAGGGGTACGCCCTGGTAGGTGCGGGCGTACAGGTCCAGGACCCGCTGGGCCCTGGCGCGGAAATCCGGGTCCGCGGATGAAGATCCAGGACCGGTACTGCCAGGGTTTGAGCGCGTCCTGGCGGAGCCAGCGGCGCACCGTGGACGCCGAGACGGTGTCGGCGATGCCGCGCGCGGTCAGTTCGGCTGCAAGCTCCGGGCACGACCAGCGCGACAGCGGGGTGCCGGTCTCGGCTGGGAGTTGGCAGGCCAGCGCCTTGGTCTCGGCGACCTGCACGGGGGTGAAACGGGCGGGCCGTCCGCTGCGCCTGCGGTCGGCCAGAGCCGGCAGCCCGCCGTCGGCGAACCGGTTCCGCCAGGTCCGCACGGTGTCCAGGTGCTGGCCCGTCTCGCGGGCAACGCGCGCGTTGGAGCGCCCGCGGGCCGCGTGCAGCACGATGTGCGCGCGTACCCGGGCCTGGTGTTCGGTCTTGTGGCCGTAGGCCGCCTTCTTCAGCCGCTCGCGTTCGGCGTTAGTCAGGACGATCGGGCGGGCGACGGCAACGGGCATGGCAGGCAGGCTGAGTCGGGAGAAGTGGATCACGAGAGGCCGTAGTCTGCCGTGCCCGGGCCGGGAAGCGTCGGGCAGGATGACGGTCATGCCCAGCCACGGGATTCCATCAAGTCCTCACTCGCCCAGAAGCTGACCTCCCGCGCCCGTGCCTCCTGGCCGCAGTTGGCATACGTGCACGTGCGCTACCGCGGCCAGTTCGTCTACGTGGACGGCGAACTGCCCGGCGGCGAGGTCGTCAAACTCATGCGCCTGTGCTACGGCGGCTCCGCGAGCGTCTGGGGCTTCGCCCTCTACCTCGCCAGCACCAACAAGTACGAGGACACCATCCTGCCCACCGGCGCCTTCGCCGGCAGTCCCGAGGACGCATTGGACTGCGCCTGCGGCCTCTGCCTTGCTTACCCGGACCTCTGACGCGTCAACATTCACGGCCCCGGCGCGCGGCTCTGCTCGGCGAACTGGGCGCGGGACAGTCCCCTGGCCTGCGGCCGTGTGGCGATCCGTCGATTGCATCACCCTACATATGTAATATCTGACCTAGGGTGTCAGTCATTACTCGGAGGGGTGTCTGGATGTTGGAGATCGCGCGCTTGTGGGTCGAAGGGTGGACCGTCTCGCGGCGGACACCGAAGCCAGTGGACGTGCCGTGGGGACTGAGCATCGAGGTCGGGCTGCCGGCCCAGACGGTCCGTCACGTCCTGCTCGACGCCGATGTCGAGACCGCCCGCGGGCTCGTCGACGCGATCACCGAGCCGACCACCTGGATCAAGACCCTTCGCGAACCAGCTGCCGTGGAGCCGTGGTTCTCGTCCGAGTGGGAGCGGACCGATCCCGGCTTCCTGATGGCCGTAGACCTGCGGCCGTCCGCCGTGCGCGCGCCTGACGGTTACACAACCACCACCGAGACGGCCGACGATGTCACCTACGTGAGCGTTCTGGCCGCCGACGGGGAGCTCGCCGCACGCGGTCAGATCGGTCTGACACGTGCCGCATGTGTCTTCGACCAGATCGTCACCGAGGAGGCGCACCAGCGCCTCGGCCTTGGGACGGTCGTGATGGGCACGCTCGCCAACGCGGCCGTCGAGACAGGCGTGGCTACCGGCATCCTGGGTGCGACTGTCCAAGGCCGAGCGCTGTACGAAACGCTCGACTGGAAGGTCCTCGCACCTCTGACCGGCTTCATCTACAAGCCCGCCGCCCCCTGAACTGCACCCCGGGGCCCCTGTACACGGCAGCGCGCATGGGCCAGGAAAGATCCGTGCTGTTCGCGTGCCCTCCATGGTTCAGAGTCTGCGACCTCCAGCTGCTGGAGGCGCAAGACCTTTCGTCACGATGAAGCCGACCCCAACCGGACGTGCAATCTCCGCAGACCACTGCGATTAGAGCCACGCATAACGTTGGCATGGGCGTCAACCCCCGAAGGATTTCCAACCCCAACCACTAAGCCAGAGCAGACGCAGGATGGGTGACGGGGCTGGCTGCCGGAAGCGTGGCGCTCGGTCAGGCCGCGAGCAGCACAAGCAGTTCGCATCACCAGCAGTACCAGCAGTTCTGAGTGGAGCAGTACCCGAAGTTCGCAGTACAGCAGTTCCCAGTGGTAGGCAGTCGATCACCCGAGGGATGAACGGAGGGATTGGGCGCCATCAGGATCGCCCGGGCCGAGGTCTGAGCCCGGGTACCGCAGGACATCGATGGTGAGGTGGTCTCCGGTCGAGCAACCGCGATCCCCGCACCCCGACAGAGCTCAGGTCGGGCACGCGGATAAGTAGGCCGGCGCAGTACCAGGGCCGGTAGATGGTGTAGCAGTTCCTTCGGGGCCCTGGTGCCATCGGCACCAGAGCCCCTCCGCATGCTCCACAGAGAGGTGAATGACCGCAGACGACTCCTACGGCCGTCTCGACGACGACGACTTCCCCGCCTACACGATGGGCCGGGCCGCCGACATGCTCGGCACCACCCAGAGCTTCCTCCGCGCGATCGGCGAGCACCGCCTGATCACCCCGCTGCGCTCCGCCGGCGGCCACCGGCGTTACTCCCGCTACCAGCTGCGCATCGCCGCCCGCGCCCGCGAGCTCGTCGACCAGGGCATGCCCGTCGAGGCGGCCTGCCGGATCGTCATCCTCGAAGACCAGCTCGTAGAAGCCCAGCGCATCAACGCCGAGTGCCGCCGCACCGCCGGATCGGTGAACCCACCGGCCGCGGCCTGAAGGCGGGGAGGGCGGATGCGTCGGGAGAAAGCCGGCCGGCGGGAGCCGGGCGTGATCCCACCCCATCGCCGGGCCACCCGCACCGTGCTCGTTGCCGACCGCTACGGCCTGATCCACCTCACCGGCGAACTCGAAGTGGCGACCCCGCCGACCGTACATGACGCAGTCCGCGAGTCTCTCACCGGCCGTCCCGCCCTGCTGCGCATCGACACCAGCGGGGTCTCGTTCTGCGACTGCTCCGGCCTGGGCGCCCTGCTGTGGGCGAAGGCCGAAGCGGCCGAGCGGGAGCCGGCTTCCACCTCAGCGGCCCGCTCCGGCCCGCCGTCGCCCGCGTCCTGGACGCCACCGGCACCATTGCCCATCTCAGCCTGCTACCCCAGTCGGCCGAGCGGTGCCGCGGGCAGGGGGAAGAGCGCGGGCGTGCGTAGCCTCCGAAAGTATCTGTCAGTCCCGTGGTGCGGTAACCGGCCGGGTGGTTGCGCGTTAAACGGGATATGGCCACGAGGGCGCGGCCGGCCCCGCCACCGGCGGACAGCGGGAACACGGAGAAAGGGTTCTCCACCCCGACCTGCCGCCGATCTACCCCGCTTTCGTCCGGGAGTGGCAGGCCGCCGATCGGCTCCTCCCGGGCCGGAATGACAAACGGGCCGCCCGGCCACCGGCCCGACCACGGCAGGTCAGTGCACTACAACACCTCGCCGGGGCTGTGTGCTGAGCTCCTGGCGCACGTCCAGGCAGCGCAGCCGGACACCGGGCTGCCCGGATCCCGTGCCGTACAGTCTGATATCGCGACCGCCCACCGTCCGCAACGGATCTCACCGGAACCGGCGGTGCCGCCGGTACGGCCGAAAGATCTGAACCACTACCGGGAATCAAGCCGCGACGAGCTCCTGCTCGCGGTCCGGCGTTTTGACCTTGGGCTTCTTGTTCGGCAGCGAGAGCCGGAAGACCTTGTGCCACGCGGAGAACACCTGCTTGGGCAGCGGCCCGGTGACGTACTCCAGCTCGTACTTCTCGAACAGCGCGCGCACCTTCACCGCGACCTCGGCGTACCGGTTGCTCGGCAGGTCCGGGAACAGGTGGTGCTCGATCTGGTGCGACAGGTTGCCGGTCATGAAGTGCATGGCCCTGCTGCCGCTGATGTTCGCCGAGCCCATCATCTGGCGCAGGTACCACTGGCCGCGCGTCTCGCCCTTGATCGACCGGCGCTCGAAGACCTGTACGCCCTCGGGGAAGTGCCCGCACATGATCACCGAGTGGGACCAGATATTGCGGACCAGGTTCGCGGTGAACGTGGCGGCGAGCGTGGTGAGGAACGACGGGCCCGACAGCAGCGGGTGGATCACGTAGTCCTTGAGCACCTGCTTGCGGATCTTGCGGCCCACGGCCTTGGCCCGCGCGCGGAACTCCGGATTCTTGCGGCGGCGCTTGTGCAGGTTCTTGCCGAGCTCCAGGTCGTACGCTGCGATGCCGTACTCGAAGAAGCAGGCGTTGATGAAGTTCCACAGCGGCTGGCCGAGGTGGAACGGGTGCCACTTCTGGTCCTCGTCGACGCGCATGATGCCGTAGCCGAGGTCGTTGTCCTTGCCGATCACGTTGGTGTACGTGTGGTGCAGCTCGTTGTGCGAGTGCTTCCACTGCTCGGACGGCGAGACGTGATCCCACTCCCAGGTGGTGGAGTGAATCTTCGGGTCTCGCATCCAGTCCCACTGGCCGTGCAGGACGTTGTGGCCGATCTCCATGTTGTCCATGATCTTCGCCACGGACAGACCGACGGTGCCGAGCAGCCACGCGGGCGGGAAGATCGAGAACAGCAGCACGCCCCTGCTGACCAGCTCGAGCTTGCGCTGCGCCGAGATGACCTTGCGGATGTAGGCGGCGTCTTTCTCGCCCCGGCTGGCGATCACCTCGTCGCGGATCGCGTCCAGCTCCCGGCCAAGCTCCTCGATCTGTTCCGCGGTCAGGTGGGCGGTGGGGTCGATGGCGGTCAAGGTGCTCCTACCGTTCGATGTCGCAGGGGCCCGCCGCGGCGGACACGCAGGTCTGGATGAGGACGCCTGGCTCGGCCTCGGTGATCTCGCCGGTGCGCAGGTCGCGGACGGCGCCCGCCTTGAGCGGCGTGATGCAGCCGAAGCAGATGCCCATGCGGCACCCGGAGGGCATGAGCACGCCGGCCTCCTCGCCGATGTCCAGCAACGGCGTGGCGCCGTCCGCGTCGACGGTCTTGCCAGTGGCGCTGAACGTGACCTCGCCGCCGTCGCCGGTGACGACGATGCTGGGGCGGAAGCGTTCGGTATGCAGGCGCTCTTGTACGCCGTGCTCGGTCCAGTGCTCTTCGGCGGCGTCGAGCAGGCCCGCCGGCCCGCAAGCCCAGGTCTCGCGCTCGGCCCAGTCGGGCACGAGTTCGTCGAGACGGGCGATGTCGAGCATGCCGTCTGTGTCGGTGTGCACCTCGGTGAGCCGCAGCTTCTTGTCCGCGACCAGGTCGTGCAGTTCGTTGCGGAAGATCACGTCTTGCGGCTGTGACGCGCAGTGGACCATGACGACGTCGTCGAACTCGATGTCGCGCAGCATGCCCATCACGGGCGTGATGCCGCTGCCGGCCGTCAGGTAGAGCACCTTAGCGGGCTTGGCCTGCGGCAGCACGAAGTCACCGGTCGGCTGGTCGAGCTGGACCAGCGTGCCCGGTTTCGCCCTGCGGACCAGGTGGTTGCTGACCTTGCCGTCCGGGATCGCCTTCACGGTGATCGTGACGCGGCCGTCCTGGCGGTTTGTCGGCGAGGTGATGGAGTAGGCACGCCACAGGCGCACCCCGTCGACGTCGACCCCGATCCGCACGTACTGACCGGCTGTGTGGCCGCGCCAGCCCCGTCCCGGCCTGATCACGATGGTCGCGGCGTCAGCCGTCTCGGGGTGCACGGCCTCGATGCGCCCGCGCAGGTCAGCGCCCGCACGCAGCGGGCTGACCAGGTCGAGGTAGTCCGACGGCAGCAGCGGCGTCGTGACCATCTCCAGCAGTTTCCAGGCCCTGCTGCGGAGGGCTGCACTCGTCATGACTCCAGCTTGCTGCGCCTCAAGGCGTAAAGTCCTGACCGCAGGACGTAAATCTGATCGGCTGAATTGTTCGCAGGGAACAAAACCGTGAGCCATGCAACCCGGAGGGCCAGCGAACTGGCCCTAAATGAGACGACGGTCACCGCACTTCGGGCAGCGCTGAAGACCACCGCCGACGAGGTCGTCCAGGCGATCATCGACGAGGTCCCTCCCTACGCCAACGCCCTTTCGGGCCACATGGGCGCCACCATCCGCCGAGCCGTCCGTACTGCCCTGGGGCACTACCTGGACCTCGCGAGCGGGAACGCCACAGGCGGCGACGCCGGTGACGCAGCCTACGAGCTGGGCCGCGGCGAGGTGCGCGACGGCCGTTCGATGGACGCCCTACTCAGCGCCTACCGCGTCGGCGCCCGCGTGGCCTGGCGATGCCTGGCAGCGGGTGCCGTACCCGTAGGTCTGCCCGCCGCCGAGGTCGCCAAGTTCGCCGAGCTGACCTTCGCCTACATCGACGAGCTCTCTGCCGCGAGCGCCGCGGGCCACGCCGACGAACTGGCCGCCCGGGGCAGGGCCCGCGAGCGCCACCTGGAACACCTGGCCCGCGACCTCCTCGCCGGCGCGAGCCCGGACGTGCTGCTGGCCTCTGTTCAACGGGCCGGGTGGCAGCCTCCGGTTTCGCTGACCGCAGTCCTGCTGCCCGCCGCCCAGGCCCGGCCTGCCTACCGCGCGCTCGACCCGAATACCCTCGTCCTCGACGATCTGCCGGACGCCACCGGCGTGCTGCTCGTCCCCGATGCCGACCGATCACATCTCTTGCGGCAGCTGACCGACCGCACCCCCGTGGTCGGCCCGGCCCGGCCATGGACTCGTGCGTCCGCCTCGTACGCACGAGCCGTACGCGCGCGCTCCCTCTCCTCTGATATTCGCGACACAGAAGACCACCTGCCCGAGCTGGTGCTGAGCGCGGACGCAGACGCGTTCGCAGACCTGCGTGCCCGAGCCCTCGCACCGTTGCGGACCTTGCCTGTCGCGACCGCACGGCGGCTGGAGGAGACGTTGCGAGCGTGGCTGCTGCACCAGGGCAGGCGGGACGAGGTGGCGGCGGCGTTGTTCGTCCATCCCCAGACGGTCCGGTACCGGATGTCGCAGCTGCGGGAGCGGTTTCCGGATCTCGCATCGCCACACCGGGTCCTTGAACTGACGCTGGCGGTCGGTCTTCGGGTCAGCTGACGCGTACTTCGACCGTCCACGACCGCGTCCGCGCCACGCGGACGGCGGGTGCCTGTCCTTCAGCGACGCGGAGCTGGTCGTCCGGCTGGCTGCGGGGCGGGAGGGGATGTCGCCCGCGTCGTGGGCGGGACGGCAGGTGATGGCGGTCGCGCAGCACGTGCTGGTGCCGGTCTCCCGTGACGCCGGGGACGTGCTGACGGAGCTCCAGGCCCGGGTCCAGCTGCGGGAGACAGTCACCGCGTTCCGCGCCCTGACCGCCGCCGACCCATGGGGTGCGCCTCCGGTGGGACGCGTACCCGCCCCGGATCCGGGCTGCACCCGCTCCCACCCCCGCCCCCGCTCCTGCTGCGGCGGCGCCGGTGCGGGAGCCGCCGACCCGTGGGCGCCGCCCGCGAGTACGGACGCGAAGCGCTCCTGGGGCCCGCTGACCGAGGGCCTGAACGTGCCCCGGGACCTGGACCTCGGCTACCGCGCGAAGGCGCTGGAACAGTTCGGCGTGAACTGGCTCGCGCACGCCGCGATCGTGGGAGTCGTCAAGGACGTGCTGCCCGAGACGCAAGTGGGCCTCCTGGTCGGCTCTCGCCAGTGGCCTCGGCTGGCCCACCGCATGGACCAGATCCGCGACCAGGGCGGCACCGGTCTCCTCGCCGCGCACCTGGCCCGCCTCGGGATCGATGCCACCTGGAAGGACGACCCGTCCTCCACCACGGTCGGGCGTCTCGTGGACGCGACCCTGCACTCCCGACGACACCGCCCTCCACCCCGGCCGCGCCTGTGTCCCGGGTGAGGGTTTCCCCGGCGGCGGCCCGTTCCCGCTCGGCGTCGATCGCGGCGAGCTGCGCCACCCGGACAGGGCCCAGGCTGGGTGTTTGCTGGGCGTTGACGAGCCACTGCCCTACAGGGTGTTCCAGCGCGGTCGCGGTGACGGGCGCGGCCAGGGTGGCGGTGTGGGTGAAGCAGGCGCGTGCGGCGCCCGGGTTCTCTTCCCAGGCCGCTCGGCCGGGTCCCACACGATCCCGGGCTGTCGACGGTGACTCCCTGGACGTGCTGGGCGACGGCGTCGACCGAACGACGAAGAGCAGTGATCTCCTCGTGGCGAGTCCCACCTTTGGGGCGCGCACTGTGTGCCGTGTCGGGTGGCGTTCCGGCCTCCCCGGGACGTGGGGGAGACCGGAGGCTCAGGGGGTGTGCTGTGCGGCTGGTTCGGAGGATGGCGTGCCTTGTCGGCTGAGGCGCCGTGGCTGCCGGCAGGTCAGGGGTGTGGTGCTCAGTACTCGCCGTCGTGCTGGTCCTTGAGGTGCTCGGCCTTGTGGTGGTTCTCCTTGTAGTGGTCTTCCTTGTCACGGCCGCCGTCGTTGATGCAGACGTTGCCGAAGGCCGGGTTGAGGACGCCGACGACGTTGACGGTGTTGCCGCAGATGTTGATCGGGACGTGGATGGGCACCTGGACGACGTTGCCGGACAGGACGCCGGGGGAGCCGATGGCAGCACCTTCGGCGGTGGCATCCGCGGCCGCCAGACCGGCGCCGCCGGCGAGGATGGCGGCGGCTGAGGCGGTGGCCGCGAGGGCCTTTGCGATACGCGACATCAAGATCTCCTGAAGACTGTGGACCTGCCGCAGGGAGTACGGCACGTGCGCCCCTTCAAACAGCACGCCATCGCACGAATTCACCTAATTCGAGCGGGCAAGGAACACCCTAGAAGGTAGGCAGGGGCTGCCTCGGTGTCTCGCAAACGTGCCCGTACACGGGCAATCTCAAGCCGAACGGTCGAACCCGTCGGAGCCTGGGATCCGGCACGTGAGGTGGCGGCCGCTGGCTTCGGGGTGTTCCCCGCACAGCCACCTCGTCCACACCCGCATCCGGATGCCGCTCCGGATGCCGCTCCGGATGCCGCTCCGGATGCCGCTCCGGGTCGGCGGCGTGCTGCCGGCAGCCACGGCCGTCAGGCCCGCGGCGGGCTCTGGTGCGCCGCCCACCCCGTCGGCGCGTCGGCGAGGTGTTCCTGGCATCGGTCCTCGTTGTTTGCCACGCTGGTCCACGGTCGAAGCAGGATCCCCGCGCCTGGGAACGACGTCAGACCACGACGCGCGGGACCCTGGGTGCCGAGGCCGCCGCACCGAGCCGGACGGTCTGCCAGCGCGGCCAGCGGCGCGCGGGGCGACGGACGTCATCCGCAACCGAGAGGCCGTGTTGTGCGCATCATGATGGTGGCTCACGCCTTCCCGCCCACCTGGGGCGGGGTCGAGACGCATCTGGCCGACCTAACGCGGGAACTCCGCAGACGGGGCCACGAGATCCTGTGCCTGGTCGGCGGGGACGAGTCCGACGAGGTATGGGAGGGACTGCGGGTGCACCGGCGCCCGCTCCTGCGGCCCTCGGAGCTCCTCCGGGTCCACCGCGCTGGATCCGAGGCCCGCGCCGCGCACCTCAGATCGGTCGAGGCGGTCGTCCGACCCTTCCTCGACGCCGCCCGGCCCCACGTCGTGCACCTGCACAACGCACACCACTATGGGCCGCAACTCGCACACGGCGTTCTGGCCGCCGTGGATGCCACCCGCGGCCGCGCGGGGCGCACCGGCCCCGTCGTACTCAACAGCGTCCACGATCACACCGGCGAGCACGTGCTCCACGACGTGATGGATCTGCCGTGGCACCTGCTGCTGTACGTCAGCGACTTCCTACGCGCCGCCCTCCCGAGCAGGGCCCCGTCCGTGACACTGCCGCTGGGCATCGACCTGTCGCGGTTCGCACCGGACGGACCCCGGCACGAGGCGCTCGTCCGGTTCGAACGACCCGTGATCTTCCACCCCGCCCGCCCGCTCCCCTGGAAGGGCGTGGAGACGGGCCTGGAGGCCTTCGTCGAGGTGCGCAGGCAACTGGGCCGCGGCACTCTCGTCCTCTGCTCGGGTGACAACATCATCGGCGAGTCGGCGGTCGTCTCCGAGCTCCGGCAGCGCCTGCTGACCTACGCGGCTGACGCGGGCGTCGCCGAGCACGTCGTATTCCAGGACTTCCCGCCCCTCACGATGGGCGACGCCTACCGCGGATGCGACCTGGTCTGGTACCCGACGACGGGGGAAGAGCCGTACGGGCTGGTCCCCCTGGAGGCCATGGCCTCCGAGCGGCCCGTGATCGTCACAGCGTCCGGCGGTCTGGTGGAGACCGTGGCCGACGGTGTCAACGGACTGGTCGTGCCCCGCGGTGACAGCGCCGCCCTCGCCCGCGCCGCGCTGCGGTTGCTCGACGACGACCCGGCGGTGCGCCGTCGGGTCGTCGCCGGAGGCCGGGAGTGGGTACGGCGCTACGGCATCGACACGTACACGCGCCGGCTTGAGGAGATGTACGAGGCGGCCCGCGCGGGCGACCCGACGGGATCCGTAGCGAACTGGAAGCGCTTTCCGGGGGACGAGGGATGAGCGGTGCTCCGCCTACCCCAGAGGAGATCGACGTCACCGAGTTCCAGAACCTCAGAGCAGAGATCAACAACCGCACTAGCCTGGCCTACGCCCTGATCACGCTCCAGCTCGCGGCACTCGGCACCGGTCTGTCAGTGATGACCCGGCTCCCCGACGTCCTGCTCGGCCTCGCTGCCGCCTCCAGCTTCCTGTGGCTGTTCTGGGTGGACCACGCCGGGCAGGTGTACAAGATCGCTGGCTACATCGCCCTGGAACTGAGCCCGCAGCTCAGCGCGGACATCCGCCGCCCCGTCCTGCGCTGGGAGCACTTCCTGCGCAGGCTCGACGCTGGCGGCGGGACCACGGCCCGGGCGCTGTACGGCGCGTCCACGCCGCAGGGCCGGGTGTACGTCCAGAGCAGCACGGCTGCCGACGTGTACTCCATGCTGCTGTTCGGCTGTACGCCACCGCTGATGATCGGCTCCTACGTGGTGGTCATGCTGGTCGGCGGGGAGCGGCAGGCGGTCCTCGTCCTAGTGTCGGCCGCTGCCGCAGCCGGACTGTGGATGTACACCGTCACCCGCTTCCGCGGCTTCCGGAAGATGGTCACCACCATCGGAACGGCCATCCGGGCTTCTGACCCCAATGCCAGCGCGATCACCGGCGCCGGGACCGGCAGCCCGCCTGCCCCCGGCAGTGCCGGGCCCGCTGCGGGGCCCGGCACTGCCGGGGGCACCCCGTGAGCCCGCTGGCCGCCCGCTCCCTCCCGGGCGTGCGGCCCAGCGGCCTACCCTCCTGGGCGGACCGAGCCCTGCGCGACTGGGTCCGCCAGCACCCCGACGCCCCCCTCGTACGCGCTGCCCGAAACGCGGTGTACGGCGCACTGTCCGTGCTCCACACCGAGGACCACTGCCCGGCCACCAACGGCGAGGAGCGCGTCCTGCGGTGCCTGGGCCGAGCCTGCGTCACGACACGTCAGGCCACTGGCGGGCCCGTGCTGTTCGACGTCGGCGCCAACCGCGGGACCTGGGCCGTAACCGCGCTCCGCGCCTGCCCCGGCGCCACCGTCCACTGCTTCGAGCTGGTCCTGCCGGTACGGCAGCTACTGCGGCGCCGCACGGCCGGCCGGGCGGGCGTCGTCGTCGCCGACACGGGGCTGGCGGACCGTTCCGGGAGGCGACGCGTGAAGTTCTACCCGGCGTGCAACGATCTCAGTTCCCTGTACGACTACCCGCACGACGCGCGCTTCGAGTGGCGCGAGGAGCCCGTGCTCCGCGGCGACGACTACCTGGCCTCGTGCGGCATCGAGACCGTGGACCTGCTGAAGATCGACGCCGAAGGGGCCGAACTGGACGTCCTGACCGGGTTCCACGACGCCCTGGGCGCCGGCCGGGTGACGGCGATCCAGTTCGAATACGGCTACGCCGCGATCCTCTCGGGCTCGCTCCTGTACCGGCTGTACGGCCTCCTGAATCCCCTGGGGTACCAGGTGGGCCGGATCCTGCCGCAGCGCGTCGACTTCCGCCCGTACACGCTGTTCGACGAGCGGTTCTTCGGCCCGAACTTCGTCGCGGTGCACCGTTCCCGGCCGGACCTGACGGCCCTGCTCGGCGGGGCGTGAGGAACCATGTCGGGGATGTCGGCCGATGGGCGCGCCTTCGCCACCGCACCCCGCTCCGTCGCGCTCGTGACTGGAGTGGGGCGGCGGCGGGGCCTCGGTGCCGCGATCGCCACCCGCCTGGCGGAGACGGGCTGGGACATCGCCTTCACCTACTGGACCCCGTACGACGCGAGGATGCCCTGGGGAACGGACCCCGGTGCCCCGGAGGAACTGTCCGCCCGGCTCGCCGAGGCCGGCGCCCGGGTCGCCGCCCTCGAGGCCGACCTCACGGACCCCGCCGCCGCTGCCACCGTGCTCGACGGGGCCGGGGCCGCGCTCGGCCAGCCAGTGACCGCCCTGGTCCTGGCCCACGCAGAGTCAGTCGCCTCCGGCCTCCTGGACACCAGTCTCGAGAGCTTCGACCGGCACTTCGCTGTCAACGTCCGGGCGAGCTGGCTCCTCATCCGGGCTTATGCCGAGCGCTTCCCCGGACCGTACGGCAGCGGCCGCGTCGTTGCCCTCACCAGCGACCACACCGTCGGGAACCTGCCGTACGGAGCGAGCAAGGGTGCCCTGGACCGGATCACGCTGGCCGCTGCCTGGGAACTGGCCCCACTCGGCGTGACGGCCAACGCCGTCAACCCCGGCCCGGTCGACACCGGCTGGATGACCGACCGCGCCCGGGAGACGCTCGCGCAGGCCACCCCCCTGGGCCGACTGGGCACACCGCGCGAGTGCGCCCACCTCGTGGCCTTCCTCTGCTCTTCCGAGGGCGGCTGGATTAACGGTCAGCTGCTGTACAGCAACGGCGGCCTGCAGTACGTCCCGGGCACCGGCGATACCTGATGGTCCCGGGGCTTTTCAGGAGCAGCGATGGCGATGGGCGCCGGGCAGTACGGCGGCTGTACGGAAGTGGTACCACTCGGGCTTCGTCGTGCTGGAGACGCCGGTCCTCACCTACCGCCAGCCCGAAGACCGAACGAAGTGGGTCGACGGGCGCCTTCCCGTTCGGCCCATTGTGCGAGGGCTCCAGGCCGCGGTGGAATGCCTGCTGCGCGAAGCTCGCCGACACCTGGTCGCGCATCGCTTCCGCGCTTGGCCGACGCGTGGGCTCGCCGGAGCGGGGCGGTGCCGGAGCGCGGGCGGGGTGTGGGGCGACCATGGACGGGTGCGAAACGTTCCAGGGCGTGACCAGGGGGCCGAGCCGCCCGAGCCCGCCGGCCCCGCCGAGGGTGTCGAGGGGGCCGAGCAGCGGGCGCTCGGCGCGGCCCTGCTCGGAGTCTGTGCGGCCACAGGAGCCTCCATTGGCATGCTCTACCTGCCCGACGTCACCCGACGCGTCCTGCATCTGGCGATGACCTTTGGCCTGGCCCGTGAGCTCGCGCTGCCCTGGTCCCGGGTCCCCATGGACGATTCCATCCCGGTGGCCGACGCGGTTCGCGACGGGCGGTTCGTTTGGCTGGGCGGCCAGGAGGAGACGGCCCGGCGCTACCCGCGTCTCGGCCTCGTCCTGCCGTACGACTTCGCCCTCGCCGCCGCCCCGCTCGTCCCCGACCCGGTGTCCGGGGCGGAGCCCACCGGGGCCGGTCTCGTACTCCTGTGGCCCGGCTCCCACGCGCCCTACCTGACCGGCCGGGAACGCGTCGCCGTGGACTCGGCCTGCGGCCGTCTCGCGAACCACCTGCGCCGAGCCGCCGGCGCCGGATCCCCCGTCCGTCCGCCGACGCACCCGGTCATGCTGCGACCGCTTTCCCCTCCCACGCCCGGACCGGCCGAGGCGGCCGCCGCCATGGCCTTCATCCGTCGGCTACCCGGAGGCAACTGCGCGCTCGATCTGAACGGCACGATCACCTTCATCACCGCCGAGGCGGCCGAGATGCTGGGCGCACCCGTCTCCCGGCTCCGCGGAGCCCTGCCCTGGGAAGCACTGCCCTGGATGGACACCCCCGTCATCGAGGACCACTACCGGGCCGCAGCGATCAGCCGAGTGCCGCGCAGCTTCACCGCCGCTCCCCCGATCGGCCACTACCTGCGCTTCGACCTCTACCCGGACGACACCGGGATCAGCGTCCGCATCACCCCCGTCACCACCGACGAGCCCGTCCCGCCGCCCGCCGCGCCGACGGCCACTCCCGCGGAGCCCTCGCCCAGCCGGGCCACCGCCCTCTACCAGCTCATGCACCTGGCGGCCGCCCTCACAGAGGCCGTCCACGCCCGCGACGTCGTCGACCAGGCCGCCGACCTGCTCGTCCCCGCGCTCGGCGCCCAGGCCCTGGCCCTTTTGGTGGCCGAGGAGCAGCGTCTGCGCATCGTCGGCTTCCGTGGTTACACAGCCGAGCTCATGGCCTGCTACGACGGCATCTCGCTCGGCATCCACACAGCCAGCACCCACGGCCTGCGGACGGGCAAACCGCTGTTCTTCGCGAACGCCGACGAGCTCGCGGCCGCCTTCCCGGCCGTCGTGATCCGGGACGACATGGCAGCGTGGGCCTTCCTGCCCCTGATCGCGTCCGGCCGGCCCATCGGCACCCTCATCCTGGCCTACGCGCGTCCCCATACGTTCGTCCCCGGTGAACGGGCGATCCTGACCTCCCTCGCCGGACTCATCGCGCAGGCCCTCGACCGCGCCCGCCTCTACGACTCCACCCACCAGCTAGCCCACAGTCTGCAGACCGGCCTGCTGCCGCGCGCCCTGCCCCGCGTGCCGCGCCTCGAAGTGGCCGCCAGCTACCTGCCGGCGGCGCACGGGCTCGACATCGGTGGCGACTTCTATGACCTCATCCGGATCGACGACACCACTGCCGCGGCCGCCGTCGGCGACGTCCAGGGCCACAACGTGAATGCCGCCGCCCTCATGGGCCAGGTCCGCACAGCCGTCCACGCGGGCGCCGGCGCACCACCCGAAGAGGTCCTCGCCCGTACCAACCGGCTCCTGACCGACCTCGACCCCGGGCTGTTCACCAGCTGCGTGTACGCCCATATCGACCTCGCCGGCCACACCGTCCGCCTGGCCTCCGCTGGCCACCCGCCCCCGCTGCTGCGCCATGCCGGCGGCCCGGCGAAGATGCTGAACCTGCCGCCCGGGCTGCTCCTCGGCATCGACCCGGACGCCTCGTACACCGCTGTCGAGATCCCGTTCGAGCCGGGCACTCTGCTCGCCCTGTACACCGACGGGCTGGTCGAGGTTCCCGGCGAGGATCTGGAGGATGGCATCGCGGCCGTCGCCGCCCGCATCACCGCGACCCACGAAGGCCACCCGATGCGCACGCTGGCGGACGACCTCATCGGCCAAGCCCGCGGCGGAACTTCCCGTACCGACGACATCGCCCTGCTCCTGCTGCGCTTCGCCCGGGCGGGGCGGCACACGTGACTGTGCCCGGAAGTCGACGCTGTCGGCGTCGCGCCCAACGACCGCGCACCCCTTCCCTCTCACCTTAAAGGCTCAGCTGCGCGTGTCCGGTCCATGCCTCCCTGCTCCGCCTTAGGACCGTGTTAGGAGGAGGACCCGCTTCGCGGGCGGGGGCCCGGCGTGCGCTGGGGCGCTCGGCCCAGCGTCCCACCGATCTCCCCACGTACCGCCCCCACCCTCCGCCGGACCGCTCCAGGTTTCCAGCGCGTCCACGCTTAGATGCGCGCAGATCCTGCCCCGTCCGAAGGGCTTGGCTGCGATGACCCCGAAAGATCTTGAGGCCCTCTTAAACCTGAGGCAGGTCTCGGAGCCTGTAGTAGGCAAGGCTGCGGCAAGAGGCTGTGGCGTGAGGCATGCGGAGTCGGCCAGTGAGCGTTGAGGTTCTGGCTGCGGTGGGTGTCCCTGTGCTGTTTGGGCTCGCAGGCCTCCTTCTTCGGTCCCGGAGGGGCAGTTCGAATCTCTGGGACGTTCTACACGAGCTGGCCAAGGGCCGCGGGAAGGCCGGGTGGGAGCGTGAGCGTCGAGCGACTTTGGTGGTGATGCTGGAACGGCTGCCTGGGTCCGGGCTGCGGGTGGAAGATACGACTCAGGGGCGCCGAACCGTGATCGGCGGGTCCAGCTCGGACAACCACTTCCGGCACTGAGCAGCCGGCACGAGCGCAAGGGGGAGTGGGTGGCACCGACCTCGGTGGAGTTCGCGCGGTTCTTCACACAGTGGGATCCGCACGTCAGGCGGTATCTGATCTGGCTAGAGGGCGATTCGGGTGTGCTCGATGATGCGGCGCAGGAAACGATGATCACCGCCCACCGGTACTGGGACCGGGTCTCTTCCCTGGAGAACCCCAAGGCGTGGTTGTTCAAGGTGGCTCAGCAGCGCCTGATCAAAGCCCGGATCATCCGTCAGCGGCACGGGATCAGTACCGACCCGCATGAGCTTCCGGGAAGGGTGAACCATCGCGATGGCCTGGCGGAGCGCGAAGATCGGCTCACGATCCTGGACGCGGTCCGCAAGCTTCCCGGACAGCAGGCAAGCGCGATTGCCCTCCAGCTTCAGTTCGACCACCCTCTCGCGGAGATCGCAGAAATCATGGGTATATCGACCGGATCGGTAAAGGCACATCTGCACCACGCCCGTGCCACCCTCAAGACGCTCCTTGCAGATGTAGAAGGAGGTGCCTGATGAGCATCGAAGACAGGCTGCAGAACGCCGCTCGTGCCGTGAGCGAGTTGTGGGCCGATGGGGTGGACACAGCCGAGCGGCTATGCGTCGTTCAGGAGCGGCTCGCGCAGGAGGCACAGTCGACTCTGCTGCAGAGCACCGGGCCTGGCACGCCCCCCCAGTCTTCTGCTGGCGAAGGCCGTCTTCCCGCCATCACCTTCCTCACGGTTGAAGAGGTCGCCAGTGTCATGCGGGTGTCGCAGATGACGGTCCTCAAACTGGTCCACAACGGGCACCTTCCCGCCATCCGGGTCGGCCGGTCGTTCCGTGTGCCTGAGAGCGCGGTGCACGACTTCCTTCGCGAGGAATTTGCAGAAGCCGAGGGCCGGGCCGACCACGACATGCGATAGCCCTACGCACCGTCCGCTGGTGGGTGGCCTGGCGGAGGGATCCGTCGCGCCGAGCTGGCCCGGAGCTGTACGTGCTCACGTGCGTCGGTCTTGACGGAATTGGTGGCTTTAACGGTGCACTTGTCTCCACCAAACCCGGCCGACTTGGACTCGTAGTCCGTCCGATTTCGCGGCGCGGGCCCATCCGCGACCGTTGACACTGGTGAGCGACGGAGCCGTTGCAATCCGGAGCACTGGGGCCAACGCAGAGCGTTAGGGCTATTGCGGCCGCACTCGACGCCGGGTCGAGCGAGAACCGTTCGCATGGGCCTAGGCAGTGTCTGACAAATGATCACGGATTGGTTCGCGGAGCCAGAGGGTCAGCGAGGCCAGGATGACTCCGGCGCGGTAGCGGTCGGTTAGCTTGTCGAACCTGGTTGCGATCGCGCGGAACTGCTTGAGGCGTGCGAAGCATCGTTCGACCGCGTTGCGGTCGCGGTTGACCTCCTTATCGAAGCCCCCCTCACCACCCGCCCTGAGCTCGGCACGCCCTGTTATCGAAAAGATGTTCCGCCCCAGGTGGGATGCGGATTACTGTCCCTGCACGCAAGATCCCTTCAGGGGGAGCACCAAACCGTCGCACAGGAGGGCCCACGTGGTACCCGCCCGGGCTGGTGACACCGGGTGGGCGCCCAGGGCGGGCATCGGATTCGACGACGTGCATGTTGCCTTGCTGTTGCTCAAGGCACATCTATGGGCTCGTAGAGCACGTCGGTTCTGAGAATTGTTTTCGTACCCTCAAGAAGCGGGGCCGAGTCGTGAAGCGTCCGATGCCAGAAGAGGAGCGCATCGCCCGGTTCGGGGCGGTGGGCGCTCAATATTTCCTCAGGCTCTGCGAGCCGGGGCCAGTCCGAGAAGTCGCGTTGCGCAAAGGGAAGGTCGTTCTGCTTGTCGGCGATGAACCGCGTTTCTCCGCCCACTGCCTCATATGACAGGTAGACGACGACCGTCAGGTGAGTTCGCGTTCCGTCGGGGGCGAAATAGGGCGAATCGTAGTGCGGGACAAGAAATCCGCCGTGTTCGTACGTGATGAAGCGCATACGCGGATTGACGGACGCCGGCTTCCAGGGCCTTCCGTCTGAATCCGTCGGATCGTCCGGTCCTACTTCAAACGACAGAAACGTCCGCAGCCTGCGGTAGAGCTCTGCCGCCAAGACTTCGGAATCAGCCGTGGCGCGGAGAGAGCCGACCGGATCTCCCTCTGCGTAGTTGGCGGCAATGCCATCTAGACCCACCGGCACAAAGCGTTGGGCAGAGAGTTCGGCCGCGAATACCTCCACTTCAGCCGGAGTGAGGAAATGCCGAATCACCCTGGCATCGACGTGTGGGATCTCCGACTCGGTCGGGGCCCATGAGTCATCGGCGGATATTCTGCCCAGCGTTTCTTCGGAGAGGTCGAAGGGATTTACCGGCATTCCGAACATGCTCACTTTTCCGTCCTGAGGTCATTGTCGATGCCACCGTGGCCGTGGAGGAGAACAGGGTGCAGCGTGGCGGAGGGCGGAGGGGGACTGGCGTGGCGCACGAAACGCTCCTGGCGGGTGGATTTCTCCGGGAGGAGAGGGGTTGCGCCATCCGAGTTCACACTTCGATCGACGCGCTTCTTCGCGTCGGCACGCGGCGCCACGAGCGCCGGAGTCTTCGAGGGTTTGAAGTGCACGAGCGGTGGATCGGAGAGCAGGGATCGCGCATCAGGGATCAGGCGCTGGGGTGCCGCAGCGTTGAAATGGGGACCGCCTTGTGTCGATCTCTGCCGGTGGTCCGGCGGCAGGCGGCCGCCGGGCGGCTGGTGCGCGCGCCGGCATGGCTCCGGGTTCGTGCTCGACGTCACGGCCGTGCGCGCGGTGGCGGATCGAGGCCCCTGGAGTCAATGCCCGCAGGGAGCGGGGGCCGGTGAGCGATTATCGTCATGATGACGAGATTAGACTGGGGTGAACCCACAAAGCAAGCAGGACGTCCCCAACGCGGCGGAAGGGGGCGGGAGGCGGGGCGGGGACCGGCTCTGGGGACTGCCGATGCGCGGTAGTCCCAAGCAGCGCTGGGCCGCTCCGTACCGGGTGACCGCACGTGCGGTGTGGGAACACCGCTCTGACGCGGGGTCAGGCCGCTCCGTTTCGTTGTCCGTTGCCAATGAAGTTAGTCGAGTGCGGTGTCCTGACCTGGTTCTCTGACAATTGATCTTGTGGCAGGTCGAGGTGGGTTGACGGACGCGGTGTGGGAGCGGATAGAGCCCTTGTTGCCGCAGGTGGATGGGCGTGGTCGGCCGTGGCGTGATCACCGGCAGGTGGTCAACGGTGTGCTGTGGCGGTTGCGGACCGGGGCTCCGTGGCGTGACCTGCCCGAGCGGTATGGGCCGTGGCAGACGGTCTACGAGCGGTTCGCCCGCTGGGAGGCGGATGGCACGTGGGCACGGCTGTTGGAGCATGTGCAGGTCCGCGACGACGCGATGGGCCAGGTGGAGTGGACCGTCGCCGTCGACTCCAGGGTCAACCGTGCCCACCAGCACGCCGCCGGCGCACGTAAAAGGGGGCCGCTGACGGGGACGAACTGGAAGATCCGGGCCGCTCGCAGACGCGCCAGGCCCTCGGCCGGTCCCGAGGAGGCTGACCGCCAAGGTCCACCTCGCCGTCGACGGCCGGGTCCTGCCCCTGTCCATCGTGCTCACGCCCGGCAATGTCAACGACGCCACCGCGTTCGCCCAGGTCCTCGACGGGATCCGCATCCCTCGCATCGCCACGGGCCGCCCGCGCACGACACCGGTGCGGGTGCTGGGCGACAAGGCCTACTCCAGCCGGGCGATCCGGCACTTGCTGCGGCGTCGGGGTATCGCCGTCACGATCCCCGAGCGCCGCGACCAAGCGGCCAACCGCCGGCGCGCAGGGCGCCTCGGCGGCCGGCCGCCCGCCTTCGACAAGGAGATCTACCGCGACCGCAACGTGGTCGAACGATGCTTCGCACGCCTCAAGCAGTTCCGCGCGATCGCGACCAGGTTCGACAAGCTCGCCGACCGCTACCGCGCCGGAGTCATCCTGGCCTCGCTGGCCCTCTGGCTCCGCGAACCAATCCGTGATCATTTGTCAGACACTGCCTAGCAGGCTTCGGCGTTGTGACGTCGCTGGCTGGGCAGGGTTCCTGCAGCTTGACGGCGCCGAGGTCGATGGTGGTGCTGGTTTCGGCAGAGGCGCCGCCGGCCGGAGTCTGACTGCACACCTTCCAGTCGCGGTCGAGGACCTGCATGCGGTCACGGCCGAGGCTGTCGTGCGATTTGAGCGCGTAGAAGCCGGCGGCCTGTGCCTCGTCTTGTGCGGTCTGGAGGCCCTTACCGACGAGATTGGGCAGGGTGGCCGTCTTGCCTTTCGCGGGTGGTGCGACCGGGGCCGACGTAGCCGGTGTGGTTGCTGCTGGGGCCGGGGCGGTGCTGGTGAGGGTCGCCTTGGCACGCGGTGACGGTGAGAGCTGCGGCTGCGGTGAGCAGGGTGATGGCGTGGTGTGTGCGCATCGGGCCATGCTCGCGGGCCGGTTGGTGCTGTGAGGTGGCTGTGACTGGTCTGTGACGTGCGAAAGTCCCGCGCGGGGCGGGGCTTCGTTTCCGGGTCAGTTCTTGCTCATGTCGAGCTCGTCGAGGGTCCAGGTCTCACCATCGGGCGTGGACGCGGTGCAGTCGTAGGTGTTGCCGACTTTGGCACCGAAGGAGTTCTGGCTGTCGACGTGACCAGCCACCTTGTACTTCCACGGGGCCGTACCACTGATGGTGGTGACGGTGGTCTCGGCGGCACCGCTGAACTCGGCGGAACCTGGCGACTTGAGACGCTGCTTGACGAACTTCTCGCACATGATGCTGGCTTCGACCCCGTCAGCTGGGGCGCTGCTGCCACATGCCGTCAACGTCAGGAGTGCGGTCGTGATGAGCACCAGGGCGGTGCGGTGGGTGCGCATCGCGCCATGCTGTCTATGTCGGGCGCTGGGCGCTCGGATCGTGACTCACTCGTGATACGCGAAAGTCCCGCGCATCGGCGGGGCCTCAGTGTCCGGGCATGCCGGATCTGCGGCTCATCGGGGGGCACAGCGGCCCGTTTTGCAACTGGGCGAAGGGCCCTGCCTCGCGGGGGCGGGAGGCAGGGCCCTTCTGCCGCGACGCCACGCCCTCGGAAGGTACGACGCCGCATGGCAAGCGTTCCCCGACCGGGTGCTCCGGGCGCACAGGGTGGGAGTGTGCGCATAGCCCCAGGGTGCTTGCGAGGAGGCTCACGCTACGCCTGGCTTGGCTGAAACAACACCCTCGGGCGTGACTGGATTTCAGCCGTCGGATTCGGTAGCAATCTCATCGCGGATCAGGTTGCGGTGCTCCTCGTAGACCAGGCGCGCCTCGTCGCTCGGGACCGCGCCCGTGTCCAAGCCACAGGTGCAGGTCGCCGTGGTCTCACCCGTGAGGACCCGGTCGCGCCTCCCTTGGGCGGGGTTGACCTGCCAGTCGCGGACCTCACTGTGGTCCTCGAAGCGCAGATTGTGGCGGAACGCAGGCGTGACGCCGCTGTTGTCGGGGGTGAAGCGCTGCTCGTCCATGCTGCCCATCATCGCTCCTTGCGGGTACCCGGGACGGGCTTCGGCTCGCTCGGGTAGCGGCCGCCGCAACTGGCTTGATAAGTCGTCCTGCCCCGTCTCCGCCCCCCTGGAGACGTGGCTCGTCATGAGCCTCGCCCGCCTCCGGAGCAGATCGCCGCTGAGAGGGCTCGCCGCGCCGAGGTGGCCGCGCGCCTGCCGTCGGCGCTGCGGCCGGAGTGGGAGCTGGGGACTGACGTCGGCCGACGGCCGGTGCGTGTGCATGTTGGGCGGGTGCGGCATGGGCGGGAAGGGGTTCCGGAGCAGCCGCCGAGCCGGGACGCTGCGTTGCGTGCGCTCGGCATGTAGCGCCTGGAGCCCTGCCCGTACTGTGCCCGGGAGGCGACTCTCGGCGTGCTGGACTGACTGGCCGCGTGCAGGCCGGTGGAATGGAGCGCGCACCGATCGTTGTGCACCGGATCTCCCCGTCGGGCGGCCGGCGGGTCACATTCCACGTGCGCGGTACCGACACCGTCCTGGGGGCGGCGTGCAGCGACGCTGACGTGATCGAGTTCCTGCGATGGAGGTCCCCGACCCGGACGAGTTGGTCCTCGGCGACAGCCCGCTGATCGTCTGGCAGGGCGACGGCCCGCACGAGTACGAGCCGGAGCCGGGGCCGCCTACTGACTTCCCCTGAGGCAGCGAACGGCATCCTTCCCGTGGGGAGGTCCGGCAAGGGCGCCAGCTTCGGGATAGTCCGGTGCGGGCCGGGCCGCCGGAGTCGCGACAGGACTTACTGATCTTTTCGTAAGTTCGGTGGGTGTGGTGGGTGGATGGTCAGGCCGGTGTGGGCGAGGAAGGACCATGGCAGTTGTGGGTTGTGGTTGATGCGGTGGATGCCTTGCTCGGTGGCGTCGGCGACATCGGCGAGGTGGTCGCCGGCGAGGTTGGCGAGTTCACGACCGTCCTCACCGGTGGGGAGCTGGACCCCGAGAAGATCAACCCCATCGCCGCCCGACACCACATCCGCTACGAGGAACGACGCCCCTGAAGGCGTTGGGCTTGGGCACGGGCGCATTCACGTGGGGCGGCAGCGCGAGTCGATCACGGCGGTAGTGCCGGGCGGGGTACGGCGCCGAGGACACCGGGCCGCCGCAAACCTCACGGGCTTCGAGACGGCACCGGTGGGCAACCGGCCGTGAAAACGCCGGGGCCGAACGCGCTTCAGGGGCTGGTCGTGGGGGAGATGGGCGCCGGGGCGAGGACATCGAGTTCCTCCAGGGCGCCCACCGCGATCTGCCGTGTCAGGGACTCGGCGCGGACCGCGTCGCCCTCCCGTACGGCCTCGGCGACCTGGACGTGGAGGGTGACGGCGGCCGGGTCGGGGTCCGGGAACATCACGGCGTGCTGCGTACGGCCGGTCAGGACCTCGGCGACGACGTCGCCCAGCCGGGCGAACATCTCGTTGCCGGAGGCGTTGAGCACGATCCGGTGGAAGTCGATGTCGTGGCGCAGGTACGCCTCCAGCTGGTGGCCGCGCGAGGTGCTGACCATGCCGAGGGCGGCCTCGGTGAGCGCGGCGCACTGGCCGGGGGTGGCGCGGGCGGCGGCGAGGCCGGCCGCGACCGGCTCGATCGCGGAGCGCAGCACGGTCAGGGAGCGCAGCTGGCGGGGCCGGTCGGCGCCGGCGAGGCGCCAGCGGATGACGCGCGGGTCATAGACGTTCCACTCCTCGGCGGGGCGTACGGTGACGCCGACGCGGCGGCGGGACTCGACCAGCTGCATGGACTCCAGGACGCGGACGACCTCACGGACCACGGTGCGTGAGGCGTCGAAGCGCTCCGCGATCTCGTCGGTGCGCAGGACGCTGCCTGGAGGGTGCTCGCCGGCGGTGATCGCGAGGCCGAGGGTGTCCAGCACGTGGGAGTGGAGTCCCTGGCCTTCGGTGGTCATGGCGTAAGCGTACGGGTGGCCCCTTGGCGAACAAAAGATGTGATGTTTGCCGCCACACTCTTGAATAAGTACTACTTAATAGGTTTCAGTGAGGGCGCACGAACCGATGTCGACGAGGACAGCGAGGCACGACATGAGCGGCACCCAGCGCGTGATGGTGGTGATGGGCGTGGCCGGCACGGGCAAGACGACAGTGGGCAGGCTGCTCGCGGACGCGCTCGGCCTCCCGTACGTGGAGGGCGACGCGTTCCACCCGGCGGCCAATGTCGCCAAGATGTCCGTCGGCATCCCGCTGGACGACGCCGACCGGCGGCCCTGGCTCGACGCCATCGGCGCGTGGATCGGCGCCCGGCCGCCGGGGCAGAGCGCGGTGGTGGCCTCTTCCGCCCTCAAGCGCGCCTACCGCGACCGACTGCGCGCCGCCGCGCCCGACGTCGTGTTCGTGCACCTGACCGGCGAGCGCCCGCTGATCGAGCGGCGCATGGCTGCGCGTACGGGCCACTTCATGCCGCCCGCGCTGCTGGACTCGCAGTTCGCCACGCTGGAACCGCTCCAGCGGGACGAACTCGGCGTCGTCGTCGACGTGTCCGGATCACCCGAGGAGATCACCGAACGGGCCCTGTCCGCGCTGTCCGCGCTGCCCGGTGCCGACCGGCCGGCCGCTCCCTCCCGAGAAAGATAAGGAACCCCACCGTGACAGGTCTCAGCGTCGAGATACTGGCAGCGGCCGCGCCCGCCCCGATTACCTCGGCCGGGAACGCCCAGCTGGGCGTGGCCGTCCTCGCGGGCATCGCCGTCATCGTCCTGCTCATCACCTGCCTCAAGCTGCACGCCTTCCTGGCGCTGACGGTCGGCTCGCTCGCCCTGGGGGTGTTCGCGGGCGCCCCGCTGGACAAGACCATCGCCAGCTTCACGGCCGGGCTCGGCGCCACGGTCGCCGGGGTCGGCGTACTCATCGCGCTCGGTGCGATCCTCGGCAGGCTGCTCGCCGACTCCGGTGGCGCCGACGAGATCGTCGACACCATCCTCGCCAAGGCCAAGGGGCGGGCCATGCCATGGGCCATGGTGCTGATCGCCTCGGTGATCGGGCTGCCGCTCTTCTTCGAGGTCGGCATCGTCCTGCTGATCCCGGTGGTGCTGCTGGTGGCCAAGCGGGGCAACTACTCGCTCATGCGTATCGGCATCCCGGCCCTGGCCGGCCTGTCCGTGATGCACGGGCTGATCCCCCCGCACCCCGGCCCGCTCGTCGCCATCGACGCGCTGCACGCGAACCTCGGCGTGACGCTCGCGCTCGGCGTGGTGGTGGCGATCCCGACCGTGATCATCGCCGGGCCGCTGTTCTCCCGGTACGCGGCCCGCTGGGTGGACATCCCGGCGCCTGAGCGCATGACCCCGCAGCGCCCCTCGGCGGAGCTGGAGCACCGCCCGCGGTTCGGGGCGACGGTGTTCACGGTGCTGCTGCCGGTGGCGCTGATGCTGGTCAAGGCGCTGGTCGACATCGTTGTCGATGATCCGAAGAACGGGCTGCAGCGGGTGACGGACGTCGCGGGATCGCCGCTGATCGCCCTGCTCGCGGCGGTGCTGGTGGGCATGTTCACCCTAGGGCGGGCGGCCGGATTCACCAAGGCGCGGCTCTCGACGACGGTGGAGAAGTCGCTGGCCCCGATCGCGGGCATCCTGCTGATCGTGGGCGCCGGCGGGGGTTTCAAGCAGACCCTGATCGACGCGGGCGTCGGCCGGATGATCCTGGACCTGTCGAAGGGCTGGTCGATCCCGGCCCTGCTGCTGGCCTGGCTGATCGCCGTGGCCATCCGGCTCGCGACGGGCTCGGCGACGGTCGCCACGATCTCGGCGGCCGGGCTGGTGGCTCCGCTGGCTGCGGGCATGTCGACCACCCAGACGGCCCTGCTGGTGCTGGCGGTCGGGTCGGGATCACTGTTCTTCAGCCACGTCAACGACGCCGGGTTCTGGCTGGTCAAGGAGTATTTCGGGATGACGGTCGGACAGACCATCAAGACCTGGTCGGTGATGGAGACCATCATCTCGGTGGCCGGCCTGGGCTTCGTCCTGCTGCTGTCACTGGTCCTGTAAGGACTGGGATCAGAATGAGGTGCTCGCCAATGGGGAATGACGGGATGCCAGTTGGCGTTGTTACCCGCCAGACAGGGGGTGGGCCCGGCCGAGACGCGTGGTGGGAGCAAGCCGTGGCTGGTCGAGGACGGTCTGTGGGAGCGGATCGAGCCGCTGCTGCCGGTGGTCGAGCGGCGCTTCCGGTATCCGGGGCGTCGGCGGATCAATGAGCGCCGGGTGCTGCGCGGGATCCTGTTTGTGCTGCACACCGGCATCCCTTGGCGGCATCTGCCGCAAGAGCTCGGCTACGGCTCGGGGATGACCTGCCGGCGGCGGCTGCGGGAGCGGAACGAGGCCGGGGTCTGGCAGCGTCTGCAATGAGCTGCTGCTCGCCGAACTGCGGGCGGCCGGGATGTTGGACTTGTCCCGGGCCGCCGTCGACTCTTAGCATGTGCGCGCGATGAAGGGCGGGCCGGCCACCGGACGCTCCCCGGTGGACCGTGGCAAGATCGGCAGCAAGCACCACGTGATTGTCGAGGCACACGGTTTCCCTCTGGCGGTGACGCTGACCGGGGGAAACCGCAATGACGTCACCGAGCTGATCCCGCTCATCCAGCCGAACACGGCCCGGCCTCTGAGGGCCGCGACCGCGAAGAGCTGGACATCCACGGACGGCCTCGGCCTCTGGTCGCCCGCACCCGCGAACGCCACCAACAGATCCACGAGCGCATCGAACGGGGTGACAGCCTTCGCGCCATCGCACGCGACCTCCAGCTCAGCCGCGGCACGGTCAACCGCTTCGCGCGCGCCGCAGAAGTCGATGAACTCCTCCTCGCAGCTATCCACCGACCCGCCCTGATCGACGACTACCGTCTCTACCTGCACCATCGCTGGATGGAAGGCTGCACCAACGCTTCCGCGCTCACCCGGGAAATCCAGCGGCTGGGCTACCGCGGCGACGTCAACACCGTCCGCCGGTACCTCAAGCCCTACCGCAACGGCGCGATCCCGGTCACCGCTCCATTGCCACACCTGACCGTCCGCAGGGTCACCGACTGGATCATGCGCCGGCCCGAGCACCTCACCGACGTTGAGCGAAAGGGTCTCGATGAGCTGTGCGAGAGGAACCCCGCGCTGACGACGACCGTCGAGTACCCACGCCGCCTGGCACTCACGATCAGCGACCGCCGCAGTGAACACCTAGCCCTCGACCTCTGGATGGCCGACGTTCGCCTCGACGGACAACGCGAACTCCGAACTTTTGCCAACCATGCGACGCGACCGCGCGGCCATCCAGACCGCCCTCACCACGACCTACACGTCCGGAGCCGTCGAGGGCAACGTCACCAGGATTAAGCTGCTGAAGAGACAGATGACACGGCCGCGCCAACTTCGACCTCCTACGACGCCGCATCCTGCTCTCACCATGATCAAGAGGCCGCTACCCCCAAATTTGCGACAGAGCCCAAGATCTGTGCCAGAACCCGGAACTCAGCGACATCTTCACTCGGCTAGATCAACATCCGCTGCCGAAACTCTGCATCAAACGCTCTTCGTCATCACCTACGAAGCCAGCCGGCCATCTGTATGCCGAAACTGAAAGTGATGAGGAGTAACTGCACGGAACCGCATGCCCGTCACCACTGGCGTCGGGCTGACCGCCGGTTCGCGGTGGACGGGCGGCACCACGGTGGTGGGTGGCGGGGCAACGGAGGCAAGCGCGGTGAACGCCGCCAGTCGGACATGCGTGATCTTGTTCCTAGGATGGCCTCATGTCTGTACCGTCACGGCCCCGTATCGCTGTCCTTGTCACGCTGCCCACCCTGGTGTCAGCCGGTCTGTCGGGGTGCTCCTTGAACCAGCCCGACGCGAACAGGGCGAATCCGTCCGGCGCGGCGGGGACGGCGGAGGCGAAACCGCCCGCGCCGAAGCCTGCGGGGGCGCCCGGTGACATCCTCGTGGGCGGCCGTCCTGTGACCGGTTCGGTCCCCTCCGGCAACGCGAGGTTCCCGTTCCGGCGAACCTATACGGACGGGGAGTTGTATGCGCCCGTCACCGGCTACCGCTCCTTGGCGTTCGGAGACATCCAGCTTGAGAGCATTCGGCGGGAGGACCTCGACGCGGGTAAGGACGTGGCGACCACCATCGATCCGGTGGTGCAGCGGGCCGCATTCGACGCGCTGCGCGGCCGTACCGGTGCCGCGGTGGCCCTCGACGCGCGGACGGGCGAAATCGTACTGGGTCTCTCCCCGCATGGTGACCGATCCCAAGACACCCCCTGATCCAGTACCGCAGCGACATCATCGACGGATGCCTCACCGGGACCGGACTCACACTGCCGACACCACGCCTACAACCTCAGTAGTACTCCGATTTACTGGAAATCGGAGTGCTGGGGCCGGGTGTGGTGATGGATCGGCGTCGCAGGCGTCACGCTCGCCCTCGGGATCAAATGCCGAGGAGCGAGCGGATGAAGCCTGACATCAGCGGACCGGCCCGGCTGGGACCGTTGCCCCGTCGAGGGAAGTGGCCGAACCGGCGGAGCCTCGCCTTGCCTTCCCTGGTGCTGGCGGCGGCGACCTGCTTTATGCGCTCTCGGGTCCGGGAGTCGACCTTGCCGAGCCCATTGAGAGCGTGCGAGACCGTGGTGCGCGACACCCCGGCGACCCGTGTGACATCGGCGATCGTCGTCGGCCTCGGCCCGGAACCGGAAGGGGAAATATGCGGGGAGGATCCTCTCCTGCTGAGCAATGTTGTCTCTTCCGTCATCGCCGACGGGACTGGCGCTCCGGAGGGGGCCCCACGGCGATGGTGCTCGGGCCGCAATGGCGATGTCCCCCACCGGCATGCCGGTGGGGGACATCGCGTTCACGATCCGGGGATCAGTCGAGCTGGGTGATCGTCGGGAGGTCGGCCGTGGCGGCCGCGTTGGCGGCGGGCAGGGCCGTCGGGTAGATGCGGACGTCGCTCACCGCGCCGTTCGCGTACTCGCCGTACGCGCCGGTGGCGATGCGGCGGCCGATCTGTACCGGGCCCGCCGCGTTCCAGTTCGGGCTCGTGTACGGGCCGGTCGCGGAGAGCTGGCCGTCGACGTAGAGGCTGAGCTGGTCGGTGGTCGCGTTGAAGACGCCGACCAGGTGGGTCCAGCGGCCCACAACCGGTGATTCCCCGTACACCGCCGAGAACGTGGTGGTGCTGACCGCGGGATCGTGGTGCAGGCCGAAGGCCCACGCCTTCTTGCCCGCCGAGTAGTACAGCTGCATGCCGTTGTACTGGGCCGCGGCGTCCGTCTGCGAGACGAACGTCGAGTTGCCGGTCAGGGAGCCCAGCTTCACCCAGGCCGAGACCGAGTAGCTGGCCGAGGTGTCGACTGCGGGGCCGGTGGAGGCCGCGTAGCCGGTGGTGCCGGACAGGCTCAGGACCCGCCCGCGGGCGGCGTCCGTGGTCCAGGCGTACGTACCGGACAGGGTCGCGTCGAGTGCGCCCGGACCGTCGGCCACCGAGATGCCCGTGCCCTCGTTCAACCGCCAGGCGTGCGTGGCCGAGCTGCCGACCGCGCCCAGGGAGGCGGGAGCGGCGAAGGCGGCGATCCCGGCCTGCGGGGCGGTGCCGGGGAACTCGATCAGCTGACTGGCGGCGTCGACGGCGTAGAGCTCGGGGTTGCCGTCGGGGCCGCCGGCCGGGCTGTTGAGGTCGCCCGGGGACATGACCGCGGGGTAGTCGGCCGCGGTGAGGACCGGGGCCAGTGGGGTGGGTGGGTTGGAGGCCCAGCCGGCCGGGGCGCCGGCGGTCCAGACCTGAGCGTTGGTCTGGTTGCAGGTGTAGATGGTCAGCTGGGTGCCGGGGGTCTGGTTGGCGTTGGGGTCGTCCAGGCACTTGCCGGAGCTGGGGTTCATCAGACCGCCCCCGGGGCTGAGGACCCATTGCTGGGCGGCGACGCCGGGGCCGCAGGACCACAGTTGCACGATGGTGCCGTTGGTCGAACCGTTGTTGTCGACGTCCAGGCAGCCGCCCAGGGCCCGGAGCGTGCCGTCGGCCATCAGCGTCCAGCTCTGGGCGTTGGTTTGGTTGCACCACCAGACCTGGACGCGGGTGCCGTTGGCCTTACTGGCGTGGTCCACGTCGAGGCAGAGCTTCTGGCCGTCGGTCGTGGTCACCTGGGAGGTCAGCGCCGTGCGCACCGGGGCGTGCAGCAGCGAGGGCACCAGGTTCGCGTCCACGGTGATAGGGAAGGACATCACCGAGCCGGTCATGTCGTCCCGGGCCCAGACGACGGCGGAGCCGCCGATGATGGCGCCCTTGCCGTTGGCGTCTTTGGTAAGAGCGCCGCCGACGGTGCCCGGGCCGAGGAGCGTGTAGCCGGACCAGTCGCCGTCACCGAGCAGCAGCGGGTGCTTGAAGTGGCCGCCGCCGTCGGTCTGGTAGATCCACAGCTTCTTGCCCTCGACGGTGATCACCGCGGGATAGTTCGTGGTGTTGCCGTACAGGTTGCCCGGGGTGATCAGCTGCTCGATGTTCCAGGCGGAGGCGTTGTACCCGGCGGTGCGGCAGCGGCTGTCGTCCACCACGCGCGTCACCGGCTCGCAGGCGTCCTTGGGGACCACGTCGAAGCGCTTGCCGGTGAAGCCGCCGTACGTGGAGTACGCGACGCGCGGGAAGGCGTTGTCGGCGTTCGGGTCGAGGTCGTTCTTGACGATGTAGAGCTGGTGGCTCGTCTTGTTGAAGGCGAACAGGTCGTCCACGTCGCTGCCGTGCAGGTTGCCGCGGTGCGCGATGAGGTAGTTGTCCCAGCCCGTGCCGTCGGGGGACTGCGCGGCGGTCGCGACGGTCACCGGGCCGGTGGCCGGCGGGGCGGGGTCGGTGTGGGGGCCGGTCTGCACCGGCTTGACGGGCTGCGCCGCGTCGGTGTTGCCTGGGATCAGGTTGAGGTCGCCGGTCCGCGTGGTGGCGAGCAGGTCGGATATGCCGTCGCCGGTGATGTCACCCGGGGTGATCTTGGTGTCGGGGTTCCACGGGACGGCGTAGGTGTAACTGACCGGGGCCTGCGAGAGGTTGCCCGCCTTGTCCACGGCGGCGACGTACAGGGTGTGCACGCCCCAGGCTGTCACGGGCACGGTGAGCTTCGCGGTCGCCCGGCCGGCGCCGTCGGTCGCGCCGATCGCGACCGGGGTGCCGACCTGGGCCGTGGGCTGGCTGTCGAGGCGCCACACGAAGTGGTCCATGCCACTGGAGAGGCAGGGGCCGGGAGTGCAGGTGGTGGCCGGGGCGACATCGCTCGCGCCGACGTCGAAGGAGGTGGTGCGGCCCGGTCCCGCGTAGACGACCGGATTGCCGGCGCCGGCGCCGACGTGCGGGAAGGAGGCGTTCGCGGCGATGGCGGGTGTCTCGGGCGGGCTGAAGTCCGTACGGAACCAGCAGTGTTCGGAGACCGGGGAGGTCAGCGCGGCGGACGCGTTGTCCTTCGCGTAGGCGTCCCAGCCGTACTCGTGGCCGTCCTTGAGCGCGATCCCGACGGGGACGGCAGCGTCCTGGCCGGAGGCCACGTACGTGCTCGACGGGGAGGCGATCGTGGTCGGGTTGCCGTTGGTCAGAATGGTCCTGTCCCAGAACTCGTAGACGGCGCTGGCGAGTTCACCCGAGACATTGGTCCTCACGGTCGAGTGCAGCTGGAGGTTGCTGCCCGCGGCCGAATAGCTCGTGGCGCCGACCCATCCGAGCCCGGTGATGGTGCACGGGCCGGAGGCCCCGACGGCGGATGGGGTGGTGTGCAGGTCGGACGGCACCTCCGGCGCGATGTCGAAGGTGGTCACCAGGGTGATCACGGTCGATACGCGCAGGTAGTTGTCGTTGTTGCTGGAGATCGACTCGTCGCCGAACAGGCCGACCGTCCAGGTGTCGATGCCGTTCTGGGCGATCTTCTGCGCCTGACCGGTCACCGTGAAGGTGGCGGTGCTGTTGCTGCAGCTGCTCTTGGAGTTGGCGCCACTGGGCACCGTCACGCCCACCGCCGCGTATCCGTTGTCGACGGAGGGCTGGTTGTTCCAGGCGGTGTTGGAGTAGATCACCCCCGTGGTGCGCAGGGTGATCGGCTGGTTCTGCGAGCAGTCCCAGCTCGCCGCGTAGGTGGTGGGAATCGTGATCAGGGCCTTGGACACCACCATCTGCGGGGAGAGCCCGCTGGTGTCGATGGCGTAGTACGAGCGCTCCAGGCCGCTGCCGCAGACGCCGCCCCAGCGCTGGTAGCCCACGCCCTCACCGCCGGACTGCGGCTTGTCGTACTGCGGGCTGCCGGAGCAGGAGCTGTTGGAGTACACCTCGTCGTAGTGGCCCGACTTGCTCGACACGGGGTTGGTGTACGGGTCTATGTACAGCGGGTAGACCACGTCCGGGCCGGTGAGGGCGGAGGCGTCCGGGCGCAGAGTGAGCGCGTCGGGCGTGGCCGTCATCGGGACCGTGTCGACGAATGCGCCGCCACCCGGTCCGCCGACGGAGGAGGCGGCCGGTGCCCCGGGCCGCTGCGCGGCGGTGACGGTGGGCGCTTCCGCGGCGGCCTGGGTGCCCGGTTTCGTCAGGACGGACTTCGCCTGTGGCGTTCCAGCGGCCTCGGTGGAGGAGTCCCACATGAGGGGGAGCGGCGAGACGTAGTCGAGGGCGCCGTTCGCGGTCGTGGCGGTCATGCCGCCCGACTCGGTCTGGGCGACCTTGAGCCCCTCGGCGGCGGTGGCGAGCCGAAGCTCTCTGACCCGTGGGTCGGCGGCCGCGGCGGCGTCGTGGACGATCAGGATGTCGCTGAATCCGCCCTGGTCGGTCACGGACACCGACAGGTCGACACCCGGCAGCACCGAGCGGTACAGCGCGGTGGCGCCGGAGACCTGGGGGGCCGGCAGCGCAAACGGCATGGTCAACGCGAGCCTGTTGCCGTCCTCGTGAGCGAGCCGGACGGCCGGGCCAGTGCCACCGCCCGAGAGGGTCACCCCGTGCGGGCTGGCGGCGGGGGACCAGGTGCCGTCGGCGTTCTTGCGCAGGGTCGCGTCGACGGGGGTCCAGGAGCCACCCTTGCGGATGCGGACGGGCTTGAGGTGGGTGGTGGACGTGAAGGATCCATCGGGGTTCGCCACGGTGTCGGAGGTCTGGGTGGTGAGCGAGTCCACCGGAACGGCCTCGCGCTTCGCCGCGGCCTCCTGCTGGGCCGCGAGCATGCTGCCGGCGGGGGCCGGCGCGGCGGTTCCGTTCGTGGCCAGGGCCGGTGCCGCGGGCGAACCGAGGGCGAGAACGGAAATTCCCACGAGCAGTTTCTGAGACATCGTCAGACGTTTCGATCTGCTCGCATCGCGGATTCTTCGGTCAATCATCAGTCAAGTTCCTTGCAAGAGTGTGCCGAGTGGAATCCTTGATTCCCCCATGTATGGCCGTCCCGTTGAGACGGTTCACGGGTCGAGAGCTCGGCGATTTGTCGGATTGGCTGGAAGTTTGTCCTACGTAAAAGGTGCACAAAGCGCCTTCATGGATGGCCGATTATGTTCGAACCCACTGCCGAGTCACCGTATTGATTAAGCCTCATTCGTATCAATAGCCTCCGGACGATCACACGACTGGTGTGGTCGCAACTCGGCGGCCGCGTTCATCCGGCCGCCTGTGTGGGGGGATGCACGTGGCACGACGGCGTCGCTGGTTCGCGACCGTCAGATTCCGGATATGGCACGGCAGACGCATTGCGGGTTTGGCGATCGTCGCCGCCCTCGCACTGCTCCTGCCGGTCGTCTTCACCCAGGGACTCGACCTGGGGATGCTCGGAGCAGGAAAGGCCGACTGGGAGGACCGCGGCGGCCAAGCCGGGGACTACCACTTCGTAGGCAAGGTGTGGAAGCCGCAGAAGGTCCCCGCCACCGCGGGCGTGGCCGGCCACAAGCTGACCGCCGGAAAGTCGGCGGGTCAGCCGGAGGGTTTCAAGCCGCTGGGCACGTACCAGGCCGCGGCGCCGGTGTGGCCCAAGGCCGGCAAGGCAACCGTCCAGCTCGCGGCCGGCGCGCCCGCGGCCGCCGACGGTACGAACAAGAACGAGCCGACCGGCAAGCCGGTCAAGGCCGGCGCGCTGCCCGTATGGGTGGCCTCCGTGCACCCCGCCACCGTCGGCGCCCAGGGGCAGGCCCCGGCCGCGTCCGACGCCGCCGTGCGCGTCGAGGTGGCCTCGCACGACCGGGCCCTCAAGGCTGGCGCCAACGGCATGCTGCTCTCCGTGGCGCAGGCCGGACCGGCCACCGCTGCCGCTCCCGTGCAGGTCGTCGTGGACTACGCCGCGCTCGCCAAGGCGTACGGTGGCGGCTACGGTTCCCGCCTCCAGCTGGTGCAGCTGCCGGCCTGCGCTCTGACGACCCCGCAGCGCGCCGAGTGTCGTACCCAGACACCGATCGAGTTCGAGAACCGCGCGACGGCCGATCAGCTGACCGCGAGGGTCGAGCTGAAGGCGGCCGCCCCGGCGGCGAAGCCCGCGGCGGCGACCGGTTCGGTGACCGGGGCGACGTACGCCTCGTTCTCCACCACGGCGGCGACCGCGGCCGCGGCAGCCGAGTCCACCACCCTCGCGGTGACCTCCGGCAGTGGCGGCTCCCAGGGCGACTACTCCGCGACCTCGCTGAACCCCTCGGGCAGCTGGCAGGCCAGCGGCGCAGGCGCCTTCACCTACTCGTACCCGATCAGCGTACCGGCGGGCCTCGGTGGCAACGCCCCGTCGGTCGGCCTGGCCTACGACTCGCAGGCCGTGGACGGCGAGACCTCGGCCCGCAACTCCCAGTCCACCTGGATCGGTGACGGCTGGAGCTACGACCCCGGCTTCGTCGAGCGCACGTACCGCGGCTGCGGCACTCTGCGCGACTCCGCCGGCGACAAGGTCCTCAAGAGTTCCGGTGACCAGTGCTGGAGCGGCGCCAACGCCCAGATCTCCTTCGGCCCGCACTCCGGCGTACTCGTGCCCATCGCCAAGGACCCGAACGTTCCAGGCGAACTGCGCCAGTGGCAGCTGCGCGGCGACGACGGAACGATCGTCCAGGAAATGTCCGGCGCGGCCAACGGTCTCCAGGACGGCACCTACTTCCGTGTCCTGTCGTCCGACGGCACCGCCGCCTACTTCGGCTCCACCCACGCCCCCTCGGGCGTAGCCGCCGGCGTCCCGCAGTCGGGCACTCCCACGGACGACAGCACCAACTCGGCCTGGGGCCTGCCGGTCCTCCACCCGGAGTCCGCGGACCCCTGCTATGACTCGGCCAAGGGCAAGGCCTCGCGGTGCGCCAAGCCGGAGGGCTGGCGCTGGAACCTTGACTTCGTCGTCTCGCCGAACGGCCTGGTCCAGCGGTACGACTACACCAGCGAGTCGAACTACTACAGCCTCGGCGGCGGCCAGGCCGACGACGGAAAGTTCGGCACACTCACCCCGTACACCCGCGGTGGCACCCTCGCCTCGATCTCCTACGGTTACACGGTCGCCGACGCGCTGGCCAAGCGCACCCCGTCGGCCCAGGTGGTCTTCAACTCCAAGCAGCGCTGCCAGACGACGAGCACCTTCACCGACTGCTCTGCGGGCAACCTGAAGGACGAGAACGCCTCGCACTGGCCGGACACCCCGTGGGACCTTCACTGCGACTCCACGGACAAGACCACCATCCCGGACGGCGCCACCACGGTGCCCACGGACGTCTGCGTGACGGCGGGCCCGACCTTCTGGTCGACTACGCGACTCGACAGCATCACCACCCAGGTCCACGTCAAGGACGCCACGACGGACAAGCTGGTCCCCGTCGACTCCTACCACCTCGCCCACGTCTTCTCCGACGCGGGCGGCACGGTCGACCCGGTCACCGGCACCTCCGTGGACCCCGCGCACTCGGGCTTCCTGCAGGCGGTGATGTGGCTCCAGACGGTGCAGCACACCGGCAAGGACACCTACGGCAACGGCAACAGCGACATCACCCTGAACAAGGTGGCATTCACGGGCACCGAGATCGACAACCGCGTCAACGACGTGATGCCCTCGGCCCCTCCGCTGTACCACCCGCGCATGTCCAGCATCCAGACCGAGACCGGCGAATCCATCGCCGTGGACTACAACCAGGCGCCCTGCCAGGGCAAGATCCTCACCTTCGCGGCCGCGGACTCCAACACCGAGTCCTGCTACCCCGCGTACTGGAGCGTGCCGGGGTCCTCGAAGCCGACGGCAGACTGGTTCAACAAGGTCACCGTCAGCACGGTGACCACCTCGGACCTGACGATCGCCTCCGCCTACCGGCCCGACGGCAAGGCGGCACCCGCCGGGTCTGCCTCGCGCGTCTCCACGTACACGTACGCGGGCGCGGCCTGGCACCGCGACGATTCGCCCAACAGCGACGACCAGTACCGCACGTGGAACCAGTTCCGCGGCTTCCGCACGGTCACCGTCCAGACGGGCCGGGCCCCCGAGCCCGTCACCCAGACCGTGTCCACCTACCTCCAGGGCATGGACGGGGACTACAAGGCCGACGGCAGCCGCCGCAGCGTGACCCTGGACGCCAGGGTGGGCGGCGCCGTCGTGCAGACGGTCACCGACTCCGACCAGCTGGCCGGCACGGAACTGCAGAACGACACGTACACGGCGGCCGGCGGCACCGTCGTCGCCACCGACATCAGCGCTCCCTTCACCTACACCAGCGTCGCGAGCAGCGCGCAGACGGCCTGGAGCGGCTGGGAGCAGACCGAACACCCCGGTGAGACCAAGCCGGCGCTGTCCACGCTGCCGGCGTTGACCGCGTACCGGATGCAGAACAGCCAGACGCACGGCTACGAGAAGCTCGCCAACGGCACCTGGCGCCACACCCGGACCGACACGGCGTACGACGCCCAGGGCCGGCTCTCCACCACCGACGCGCACGGCGACGTCAGCGACCCCTCCCAGGAGCGGTGCACGACTACGGCGTACGCGAACGCTCCACCGAGCAACCCGCGGATGATCTCCTACCCCGACCAGGTCACCTCGGTCAGCGGCCCCTGCGCCGCCGCGACCGCGGCGAACCTGCTCTCGGACCGCAAGGTCTTCTACGCCGGCGACGGCAGCCTCGCCGGACTCGGCACCTTCGGCCAGGTGTCGGCGACCGCCGCCGCCACCGGTGTGCAGATCGCGACGGGGTTCACCGGCAGCACCGAGAACTGGCAGACCACCGCTGCCATGAAGTACGACGGCATCGGCCGGGTCACGGACGCGCTCGACGCGACCGGGCAGAACACGCACACCGACTTCGTCCCCGCATGGAGCAGTGCGGGCAACAACGTCACCCCCACCACGATCAGGACCACCAACAGCCAGAACTGGGTGGTGTCCTCGACCCACTCCCCGTTGCGCGGCCTGGCCATGCAGAACACCGACGCGAACGGTCGCAAGACCGAGATCGCCTACGACGCCCTCGGCCGCCGCACCTCGGTGTGGCTCCCCGGACGTGACAAGAGCGCCGGAAAGAGTCCGGACCGCACCTTCTCCTACTCCATCAACGCGGGCGCCGTCGCGGCTCCGGGCGACACCGTCACCCAGCCAGGCGCGCCCTCGGCGGTCACCTCGAAGACGCTGCGGGAGGACGGCACGTACTCCGTCAGTGTCGCCCTCTACGACGGCATGCTCCAGCAACGCCAGGTGCAGAGCACCCCGCAGGGGGACAGCGACACCGGCCGGATCGTCGCCGACACCTTCTACGACTCGCACGGCTGGCCCGTCACCTCGTACTCCGCGTACTACGATCCGGGCGCCTCGCCGACCGGGACGCTGTTCGCGGCCAACGAGAACCAGATCCCGTCGGAGTCCACCACCGCCTACGACGGCCTGGGGCGTGCCCTCACCTCGACGCTCTGGCACCAGGCCGTCGAGCAGTGGCACTCCTCCACGAGCTACCCGGGCGCGGACGAGACGGACAGCACGTCCCCCGCCGGTGGACGCACCACCGCATCCTTCACCAACGCGATCGGCCAGACCGTCCGCACCGTGGTGAAGAACACCGACGCCACGGTGACCCTGCACGGCGGGGACGTCATCCCCTCCGGTACCTCGCTCGCCTCCAACAGCGTGCGCCTCACCATGCAGGCGGACGGCAACCTGGTCCTGACCGCACTGGCCACCGGCGCGCAGATCTGGGCAAGCGGTACCGCAGGCAACCCCGGCGCCTACGCGAAGTTCGGCACGGACGGCAATCTCGCGGTCTACACGACCTCGAACGTCTCCAAGTGGACCACCGGCCTTGCCGCGTCCACCGGATCCACCTTCCGGACGCGGGCCGACTCCACCGTCGTCGTGGTCGCCGCCGACAACAGCACCGTGCTCTGGCGACAGGGCACGGCCAACGCGGTCCCCGCGGCGAGCTCCACCACGAGCTACACCTACACACCGGCCGGCCAGCCCGCCACGATCAAGGACAACGCCGGCAATACCTGGTCCACCACCTACGACCCGCTAGGCCGGACGCTCTCGCAGACGGACCCGAACACCGGCACCGCGACGCTCGACAAGTACGACCTCGCGGGCAACCTGGTCCAGGCCACCGACAGCCGCGGCCAGACCATGTCCTACACCTACGACTGGAGCAACCGCAGGACCGGTGAGTACACCGGCCCGTGGTCGGCCACCCCCGACCCGGCCAAACTCCAGGCGAGCTGGCTGTACGACACCCTGGCCAAGGGGTACGCGACCTCCTCGACGCGGTATGTGGGCGGCGCCTCCGGCAAGGCCTACACCCAGGCGGTCACCGGCTACAACACGGTCTACCAGCCCCTCGGTACGACCGTGACGATCCCCGCCTCGGACGGCTTCGCCGCGCCGGGCCAGTCCGCCGCTCCCGCGAGCGGAACCGTCACCTACGGGACGAGCGTCGACTACACGCCCACCACCGGCCTGCTGTCGACCACGCACTACCAGGCCGACGGCAACCTCCCCGCCGAGGACGTGGACTACGGCTACACCCAGCAGGGTGCCCTGTCCGCATTCGGCGGGTACATCTCCGCGGCCAACACCCCCGCCTACCTGGCGGCGGCCGTGCACGACGAGTTCGGCCGCACCAAGCAGACGAACTACGGCGCGAGTGGCAAGCAGCTCGCCACCTTCGCTCAGTACGACGGCACCACCGGGCGCACCACGCAGACCAGCAGCATGGTGCAGACCTCGGCGACGGCGCTCGACGTCGTCGACTACCGCTACAACCAGGTCGGCGAGATCACCGCGATCGACGACCTGCAGAACAACACCACGCACGACACGCAGTGCTTCACCTACGACTCCTTCCAGCGCCTGACCCAGGCCTGGACGGACACCGCGGGCATCACCTCCCCCTCGGCGGCGCCCGTCGGCGCGATCGGCGGTTGCACCACCACCCGTGTGAAGACCACGAATTCGGGCCAGATCAAGACCACCACGGTCGGCGGCCCGGCCCCGTACTGGCAGACGTACACCTTCGACCAGCTCGGTGACCGCACCGGCATGGTCAACCACGACCCGGGCGGCAACGCCCTGGCGGACACCACCCAGTCCATCGCCTACGCCGGCACGAACGGCACCGCCGCTTCGACCCTGCCGAACCAGGCAGGCGCCACAACCGGGGGCAGCCCCGCCGACGGCTCGGCCACTTGGGCGAACTCGTACACCGATCCGGCGTACGGGAACAAGAACGCCGGCAACACCATGAGCCGGAAGGTCACCACCACGGGACCGCTCACCACCGGCTTCGCCCTGGCCGGGGGCGGCAAGCTCTGCATCGAGACCGCGGGCGGCGCCGCCGCGGCGGGCACCAAGGTCCAGGTCGGCGCGTGCAGCGGCACCAGCACGGCGCAGACCTGGGCGATCGGCACGGATGGCACCGTCAGGGTGCTCGGCATGTGCTTGGACACGGTCGCCAACGCGACGGCGCCCGGCACCCTGGTGGTGATCGACACCTGCAGTGCGGACGCCAGCCAGAAGTGGAAGGCGACCACCACCGGCACCGTGGTCAACGCGGCGAACAGCGCGGTCTGCCTGACCGACCCCGCCGCGAACGCCACCGCCGGAACCCAGCTGACCCTCGCCACCTGCGGCGGCGCCGGACAGGTGTGGAAGGCGGCGTCCACGGGCTCTGTTCCGGCCGGGCAGACCCAGACCCTCACCTACGACCCCGAGGGCCGTACGGCCACGGTCACCACGGGCACCGGCACGACCACGTCCTCCAGCAAGTACCTGTACGACGCCGACGGGCAGCTGCTCATGCAGACCGGCGGCGCGGGAGGGACGGACAAGACCCGCGTCCTGTACCTCTTCGGCGGCGCGGAGCAGATCACTCTGAACGTGGCGGCGAAGACCTGGACGGGTCTGCGCCACTACGCGGGCCCCGACGGCACCACGGTCACCCGCACCAGCTCGGGTGCCGTCAGCTACCAGATCGGCAACGCCCAGGGCACGCCCACCGTCTCCGTGGACGCGGGCAGCCTGCTGGCCACGCGCCGTGCCTACGACCCGTACGGCAACGCACGTGGTACGAAACCCGGTTCGTGGGTCTCCGCGGACGAGAACAGGGGGTTCCTGGGGCAGCCCCTGGACGCTTCCAGTGGGCTGAACCTGCTCGGTGCCCGCAACTACGAGTCGACGACGGGCCGTTTCCTCAGCCCGGACCCGGTCTTCCAGGCCGGTGACCCCAATCAGATGGGCGGGTACACCTACGCGGCCGACAATCCGGCCAGCGGCAGCGACGCCAGCGGCATGGACAACTGGTACTTGGACCCGTCCATGAACGTCTGTGTCATCGACTGCGGGGGCTCGCCGCCGCCGCCGAAGAAGACCGTCACCACGACCACGGTCACGACGAAGACGTCCAGCGGCGGCCACAAGGGGGGCGGAGGCTGCTCGGGCTTCTGGGGCTGCGTCGGCCACTACGTCGAGAAGGCCGCACCGTACGTCGTGGTGGCCTTGGTGGTGGTGGTGATCGTCGTCGCGGTCGTCGCCTGCACCGCGGAGTCGGGCGGCCTGCTCGGCCCCGCATGTGCCGAGGGCGCGGCCGCGGCGTTCGTGGCGACCTGCGGGGCGCTGCTGGGCGACTGCGGTCCCGGCCCAGGAGGAGAGGGGCTCACCGAAGGGGCCCGTGAGGACTCCTCACGGGGCGTCAAGCCGTCCGGTGAGTCCAGCGCGGCGGGATCGAAGGGCGCGGGCTCCGCGGGCGGCGCGGCGAAGGAAGCAGCCCACGACGCGGAGGGCGCCAACACGGCGGCCCCCAAGAAGGGCACGAACCAGCAGGCCGCGGAATCCGCGGCGGCCTCCACGGCCCACGCGGACGAGCCGGTCACCGGCAACTCCGGGACGACGTGCAGCTTCTCGCCGGACACCCCCGTCCTGCTGGACGGGGGCGGCACCAAGCCGATCGCCGAGGTCGTCCCGGGCGATGCGGTGGAGGCGGCCGACCCGGACAGCGGCCAGGACGCCGGCGGGCGCACGGTCGTGGCCACCTGGGCCCACGACGACAGCGATCTGGTCGACGTCGTCGTCGAGCTGTCCCCGGGTGACGTGGAAGCCGTCCACACCACCTCGGAACACCCCTTCTGGGACGCGACGACCCACAGCTGGGTCCCGGCCGCGGCCCTGGTCCCGGGTCACGCGCTCGTCACTCGGGACGGCCGCACGCTTCGCGTGGTCGAGGTCCGGCGGACTGCGGGCAAGGCGACCCGTTACAACCTGACCGTCGACGGCCTGCACACGTTCTACGTCCTGGCCGGCACCACGCCGGTACTGGTGCACAACACCTGTGGCGAGAGCGGTGCCGGCGGCGACCACCTCGTCCTCGGGATCAACCCGGGGGCGGACAGCCTGGCCGGGGAGATCGGGGCCAAAACGTACAACCACAAGAAGTACGGCGACGCCCCGGCGGGCACCCCGCTCTGGCAGACGGGCGTGCTGGCCGACGTTCCCAATACCAAGGTCAGGCTCTCCGTCCTGCTGGACGGCCTGCGCGGCGACACCCACGAGGAACAGTTCCGGCTGGCCTACATCGCGGGCGTCAAGGCGGGCAAGAACAAGGCCGCTGAGAACGGGTCGGGCCTCGGAACGGTCTGGGAGATGAGCGTGGTCGGAAAGAGCGCCTATCTGGCTCATTTCGGGGAAGAGGGCGAGAGGCCCTGGTCCAAGATCGAGTGGTGGTCCAATGGAGAGCAGGTGTTCCCCGACGAGCCGGACTGGAGGGAGCTGCGGAAGGCCGCGGGCCAGTGATGACCGACAACGATGATGCGGAGCGCGGGATGATGGTGGACGACCCGGAGGAGGCAAGGCCGGACCCGGTGCTGTTTCCGGAGCTGCGGACGGCAGGAGGCCTCGGAGCCTATTTCTTGACGAGGTCGCGGGAACTGGCTGCCGGGCCTCTGGAGGTCCGCGAGGTAGCGGGGAGGAAGCGCCAGCTGTACGGGATGTTCCCGGCGCCCGGTGGGGAGTTTCAGATTTCCCTCGGAGGCGTGCGCAGGGTCTTCCTCGGCCGGATCTGGGGGCGTGGGGTACAGCTCGCCTCGGGCAAGACGGAGGACCTCGACGCCATGGTGCGTGCGGTGTCGCTGTGGTCCTCCGGGGCACGGCTCGGTGAATTGGCATCCGCCTTTCCGTTCATGGAACTGGCGGAGCTGGCCGAGGCGTACGAGGAGGGCAGGGAGGTCGAGGCGGCCTGGGACCGGCTGGAGGGCAGTGCGGATCCCCGCATCGCCGCACTGGCGCACGAGGCCCGTCTCGTCCCCCGGCTCGCCGCTCTGTTCCCCTACCTGACCCATTCCGATCTCGGGTTCAGCCGCACGACGGGATATCCGTTCACCCGGGATGCTCCGGGCATCAGGCCGGCCGGGGAGAGCGGATACACCGTGCTCCTGCGGGACGGCTCGGTGTCCGAGGCGGATTCGGCTCGTGCCGCGGTGGCGATGGTGGCCGGGGAGCTTCCGGCGTCCTACGGTCCGGCCGTCGCCGGTACGGCGGACGATTTGTCCGACGACTGAGCCATCGGACCCGTAGCCGCAGGCCGCCCGCCCCGCGATCTTTCGCACGGCGGGCGGCCTGCGCGTTCGCCGCCAGGATTGTCGCCCAGCCCGTCCGCATCGAAGGCGGCCGCTGTCGCGCTCAGGCCGCGGCGGGCGACAGGCGCCGCAGCAGCTCCAGGCGTTCGCGGGTCTCCTCGGCCATCGGCAGCGACGCCACCAGCCGCGGGCCCGCCGCCGGGCCCAGCCACAGGTTGGTGTGTTCCACGTGCGGCAGTCCCACGTGCTCGTTGCGGATGAACTTCGTCTTGCCGGCCGGGCCGACCACCTCGTGCCGCGCCCACAGCTCCCGGTACTCCGGCGAGCGGGCCTCCAGCCGTGCCAGCAGCGCCTACCACGCCGGTTCCGTGGCTCTATAGACGACAACTGGGCTCTTACAAGATTGATGTGCACCCCTCCCCAGTCGTGGAACGCTGCGGGGCCGAAATTCGAGAGCTCGTAGCAACTGGTAGCCGCCCGGACGGTGGGGTGGACCTCACGTGCCAGAACGTCTTCCAGGGAGCTCGGAAGCGGGCCATGTTGGGCGGCCCAGCTCTGGAGGGTTTTGGCCGCGTCGTCCCGGGTGTTGGCTCGGTAGGCGTCGACGGTGACCTCGTGCGTCCAGTACGGGCCATGGCGCGTGCCGTCCGGGTCGACGCCGCCTCCCGCGTAGTCGTCGCGGAACTGGACATTGGCGATCAAGGCCGCGATCACGTCGAGATCACCGGGAGAGTCAGAGGGGAGCCGGAACCTCTTGATGTCGATCCAGCGGTAGCCGGTTGCCGGACAGGACGCCGGGGGAGTCAATGGCAGCGCCCTCGGCCGTGGCGTCCGCGGCTGCCAGGCCGGCGCCGCCGGCCAGGATGGCAGCGGCTGAGGCGGTAACCTACGGCCTTTGCGATACGCGACATCAAAATCTTCTAGTGAATGTGGACCTGCCGCAGGGAGTAGGGCACGTGCGACCCTTCAAACAGCACGGGCAGGCAGCCGGTTACGGCAGTCGGGCCGGATCGGTGACCCGGGCCACCTCTTCAGTCGGAGGCTCCATGCCTTGGCGTCCTACCTCACGCAGCTCGCCGACAGCGACGGTCAGAGCACGGCCGCCGACGCCGCGTACGAGAAGGCGCACCCTGCGATCCTCGCCTGCACCCAGAGCGGTGCGGCCGAACGAGGCACGAACGAGCTGAGTCTGGGCGACCTCAAGGCCATGCAGCGGAGCTGACCGACGCCCAACGACGCCCACGGACGACTCGGCCGTGAGCGTCCTCATCTCCGCCTTGGCGGCCCGGCCCCCGCCCGAGCGGCGCCCCTGCCCGCGTACGCTCCCCCGACCCCGGCGTCTGTCTCGACGCCAGGGCCGGGGGCTTTGGTGCGGGGAACGTGGCGGATGCACGCCCGACCGAGGGAGTCAGCCTGCGAAGTCTTGGGTGATGTAGACGGTGCCGTCAGCGGCTTGGTCTATACCGACTCCGACCAGCTTGTAGTTGACGGTGGGCGGGGGGTTGTAGCGCGAGATGTCACCGTTGGAGTAGGGGTTCTTCGGGTCATCGGGGTCGCAGCCCATGATGTTGTACTTGTGGCCCCACTTGGACCCCTCGTCGTGGTTCACCCAGTCGTCCATCGCCTTGTCGAAGGTGTCTCCCTTGCCCCAGTGGACGTTCTCCCCCTGGGCTTGGGCAGCCGATGCGCCCAGGTCCCCGTGGATGCGCCCGGTGGTCGCGCCGCCATTCGTGTCCCAGGGCAGCGAGCCGTCACTGCCCACGTGACCGCGATTCTCGGTGCCCGTAGCCGTGAGGTTCGGGTTGCCGGCCAGGTCCTTGCTGTGGGCGCGCGCGGTTTCCGTGAGTTTCGGATCGGCCTTCAGCGGGACACACCCGAACTTTTGACGCGCACTGTTGATCAGGTCGAGGAACCGCTGCTCCTCCGAGGGTGCGGGCGGATTCTGCGGGTTCGGCTGGGGTGGGGTGCTTCCGCCGGGCACGGCAGCACTGTCCTGTGGTGCGATGTTGAACGGCTGGTTGGACCAGGCTCCGTTCGGGCCGCTGTCCCACCAGGTCGACCTGATCGAGCCGTCGGGGCCGATCCAGAAGACGTCCAGGTGGCCGTCCCTCTGCGAGACGGAGGAGATGCCCGCATTCAAGGCAGCACTGTCCCGGGGTGCGATGTTGAACGGCTGGTTGGACCAGGCTCCGTTCGGGCCGCTGTCCCACCAGGTCGACCTGATCGAGCCGTCGGGGCCGATCCAGAAGACGTCCAGGTGTCCGTCCCGCTGCGAGACGGAGGAGATACCCGCATTCAAGGCGGCGCTGTGCCGCGGTGCGATCTTGAACGGGCTGTGAGTGGACCAGGCGCCGTTCGCCCCGCTGTCCCACCAGTGGGATCTGACCGAGCCGTCGGGGCCGATCCAGAAGACGTCCAGGTGTCCGTCCCGCTGCGAGACCGCGCTGATGGCCGATTTGAGGGCGGCGCTGTGCCCCAGGGTGATGTTGAACGGCTGGTTGGACCAGGCGCCGTTCGGACCGCTGTCCCACCAGGTCGACCTGATCGAGCCGTCGGGGCCGATCCAGAAGACGTCCAGGTGGCCGTCCCTCTGCGAGACGGAGGAGATACCCGCATTCAAGGCAGCACTGTCCGGGGGTGCGATGTTGAACGGCCGGTTGGACCAGGCGCCGTTCGGACCGCTGTCCCACCAGGCCGACCTGATCGAACCGTCGGGCCCGATCCAGAAGACGTCCAGGTGGCCGTCCCGTTGGGAGACCGCGCTGATGGCCGAGTTCGGGACGGCACTGTTTGCGGGGGCGATGTTGAACGGCTGGTGTTTGGCCCAGGCGCCGTTCGGGTCGCTGTCCCACCAGGTCGACCTGACGAGCCGTCGGGTCCCACCCAGAAGACGTCCAGGTGGCCGTTCCGCTGGGAGACCGCGGCTATACCCGACTTCAAAGCAGCGCTGTTCGGTGGGGTGATGCTGAACGGCTGGTGTTTGGCCCAGGCGCCGTTCGGGTCGCTGTCCCACCAGGTCGACCTGATCGAGCCGTCGGGTCCCACCCAGAAGACGTCCAGGTGGCCGTTCCGCTGGGAAACGGTGCTGATACCCGTCGCCCCGTCGGTGTTCGGCGCCATCGTCTGCCAGGTGCCCGGCCGGATCGGCTGGATATTCGTAACGGCCCGCGCGAAGGGGCTTCCCGTCAAAAGGAGCAGCCAGACCGTCGTGATCGCGAGGACCCAGCGCGTGCTCGCGTGACTCCGGGGCATGTTGCCCCTCCTAAAGGTTGGCGAATAAATCAAAGGGGGAATGTTCACCTGCCATTCCCCTCGCCCAGTCCGCGGCATTTCGGAAAGCCGCTGCACCCAACAACCACGATGCCGCATTCGGCACAGGTTCGCCCACCGGGCCGGAGCGACCTACTCTGCGCCGGCCAGTCCCGTCCCGTGAGGTCGGCGCCGTCTCCGGGCCCGGCCTGAACCGTACCGACTTCGATCAGGTGGTGCGGCTGGGTTGGCTGTCCCCGGTCGCCTCGGTGGAGGTGGATTACAAGCGGCAGGGCGGGGTGACCACGGTCCCTCTGTACGACGCCCGGGACGTCGCGCTTTTGGAGGTGGTCCGGCCTTCGGTGGACTGGCGAGCGGTGCGCACCGTGGCGGCGGGCCGACGTTCCCCCCTCGCCGCCCTCGACCCGATTGCCCCGGGCGCTGATCGGGTGTTCCTGGCGCAGGTGGCGCGGATCGCCCGGGTGGGCCGGGCGGCGGTCGTGAACTGGCGCCGCCGGCATGACGACTTCCCCGACCCGGTCGCCGGCACGGACGTGCACCCGCAGTTCGACCGCTCCCAGGTGGTCACCTGGCTCCTCGCCCACGACAAGATCGGAATCCCCACGGGGCCCACGGTCGCCTCACTGGTGCTGGCCGGCCCCGACGGCGCCACACACAGGTTCCGGCTCGATGACCCGTGGCTGACCCTGGCCGACGACGCCAACGGGGAGGACGTGTTGTCCGGCTGGTCCACCGACACGGACGAGGACACGGTGGCGGAGCTGGCGGCCGACGAGTTCGGGGCGTCGCTGCGCCGGCTGAACGCGCCGGTAGCGGCCAGTTGGCGGTCATGGGGGAGGTGCGGGTGATGGACCGGTTCCGTTCCGGATCCGGTGGCCTGCGCCCCACGCTCACCTGGCCGGCCGGCCGGCCGGCCGGCCTGCGGGGCGCCGCCTCGGCGGGATCGGTCGGCGTGGAACGCCACGCGGTCGCGTACGCCGGCCCGGGGGAGGCGTGCGCGTGCAAGCGCCACGACTGCGGGGGAGTCGTTGCCCGTCTCCTGGTGTCGGGAGCACGGGCGGGAGGTCGGGCCGGTGATGGAGTGGCACCCGGGAGGTGGAATCCGCTGCACGCAGCTGTCGCGCCAGCGTATCGGCGCCATGACTGCGGCCGCCGCCGGCTGCGCCCGGTGAGCCGGCCGTACGGGCGGCACCGCGGGTTGCGGGGCTTGCCCATAGCCGGCCAGGCATGCAAGAGGCGGGCGACCAACCGGTCGCCCGCCTCTGTGCTGTGCGGCTGGTTCAGAGGATCGCGTGCTCTGTCGGCTCCGGCACTGCGGCTGCCGGCAGGCCAGGGGCCTGCGGTGCTCAGTACTCGCCGTGCTGGTCCATGTGGTGGTGCTCGGCCTTGTAGCGGTCTTCCTTGTCATCGCCGCTCTTGTTGATGCAGACGTTGCCGAAGGCCGGGTTGAGAGCACCGACGACGTTGACGGTGTTGCCGCAGATGTTGATCGGGATGTGGATGGGGACCTGGACGACGTTGCCGGACAGCACGCCGGGGGAGCCGATGGCGGCGCCTTCGGCAGTGGCGTCGGCGGCGGCCATGCCGGCCCCGCCTGCCAGGACGGCACCGGCGGCGGCGGTAACGGCTACGGCCTTCGCGATACGCGACATCAAAATCTCCTTGGCTCTCACAACTTGCCGGGCAAAACGGCACGGACGACGCACCCCACAACGCCCCGAGCCGCCCACCCGTCACGGGCAATGGGCCGAACCAGTGACCCCAAACCGGTGTGGCAGTGGCACCACAGGCGCCGCACTCCTCTGACACGGCCCCACAACGCCCCCAGCATGCCCATGCCTGCCTCGGCAAGGGCGCGGTAACCGGCGGCCCACCGCTCGCCGGTGGTGGGTGAGACCTGGAAGCGTCCGACGGCCCGGCGCAGCGACCGACCGTCCTCGATCACGCAGCGCTGCAAGGCACAGCCGTCCGATCTCGATACAGGAGGCGACCTACGACGCTCGGCATGGGTAGGGGGTTACGCCTCGACCAGGCCCCACCTTGGCAAGACCGACAGTTTGGGCTTCCGTTTCGGATCATCGTGCGGCCAGAATGCTGCCTGCTCAGCGAGGTGGTTGAAGTCGCTGGTCTCTGACGTCGCCAGAGCGCCCCGGTTCGCTCCGGGTATCGCTGTCTCACCGGGTTGCACGACGCACGACCGGGCATGCCAACGCATCGCCGAGCAGCCAAATATGGCCGATTTCCTAGACCCATTTCTACCCTGGGACATCACGCGCGACCCTAGCCTGGTCGAGACCCTAATCCCAAGCCCAAGAGGTACATATGGCCGACAGTGAAACAGAGCCCACCGCCGACGTCGTTGGGGAGGGAATCCAGCAGGTCCCCCTGGTGATCCCTGTAAAGGTGGTGCCTGCTGCGGCCGAGGCTCGCGACGCCCTGCTACAAGCCATCGGCAAGGAGGCCGAGCATCTCGCGGAGAGGTCCCAGGGTCAGGCGTCCAAAGCGTTGGAGGAGCTTGCCCGCGCCTACGCCTTGGTGATGTGTGACCCGACGACAGCCACGGCGGGTCCAGCGAAGGTCAACGCAAGGTACGCCAGCGCCGACCTCTCGGGCTTCACCGGCTCTGTCGTCTACGGCTTCGGTGAGCAAGCAGGCGCGAATTCAAACGTTCAGGCGTTCGGGGCCGGGGGAACATACGTCAACGGGCCTCTTGGGCTTTACGCGGGGTATTTACCAAAAAAATAAGGGTGAGGAGTAAGGCACCTGCCACCGGGGAGGCCTTGCCCGTTATCGGTTAACGACGGCCGCTGCTTCTGCCTCGAAAGCCCCCGGAGCCGTGGCCGATTCCTAACAGCTAGCCTCGATCTTGCGTGACGGTCCGTCGGATTCTCTGGCGGCCCGCTTCGTCTTGTGAGGCGCGTGGTGGGCGGGCTGGTGGACCGGCTGTCTCGTCGGGTGGGCGCCGGGTTCCACTTCCACAACCCAAGATCACTTTGACGACAGACCCTGCCGCCTAAGACTCCCTTGCATGCGCGCACCAGGTCCGGCCGGAGGCTGGAACGGCTTCCTCGGGCACACAGGACAGCCCGCCGGCATGTCCTCGTTGGAGTGAGTAGTGGTGTCCTGTATGCCGGGTCGCCTGTTGGCCGTCTGGGTGCCCCGGAGGGGTCGGTTACTCAACCGGCCGGCCCGAGCGCCCCTGGCCTTGAAACGGTGGAGCCCATGCACAGTCGTACCGCCCGATTCCCCTATCGCGCCCTGACAGCCGCGGCCGCCTTGGCCGTCGGCAGTCTCCTGGCCCTGCCCGCTCCGGCTGGTGCCCATGCACCGGCCGGAGGGAAGTTCGAGCGCGAGGCCAGTGGTGCTTTCACCTCGCCTCGCATCCCGGCCGGCGCCAAGGTCACGATCACCGCCATGGGCGCGGGCGGGGGCGGGGGCGGCGCCTACGGCGGTGGCGGTGGCGGGGGCGGTGGCGGTCGGGTTGTCTGCGAACTGAAGAACTTCGCGGGCGGCACCATCGGCGGCTTCGTGGCCGGTGGGGGCGGAGGCGGAAAGTTCCACAACCGTGCCGGGGCGAACGGCGCCGGCGGCAGCGGCGCCACCGCCGCCACTACCGGGAAGTCCGGCGCTGGCGGTGTGGGCGGCCAGGGCGCCACCCCTGCGGGCAACCGCGCCGGCGAGAACCCCGGAGCAGGCGGCACGGGAGGAGAACACAGCGCCGACGGCAGCGGCGCGGGCGGCGGTGGAGGCGCAACCACCGTCGACGGGTTCGTCACCGCCGGCGGTGGGGGCGGTGGCGGAGGCGGCGCATCGCGAGGTGGTGGCGGTTGGGGTGGCGGCGGTGACTTCACCGACCGGTGCAACCTGCTTGGCGAAGTCACCGCCGGCAACAAAGGTGGCAGCGGCGACGGCCACCGGGGCGGCTCCGGAGGCAACCGCGTCGGCGGTGACGGCGGCGGCAGCGGCAGCGGCTACAAAGAAGGCGGCGGCGACAACGGCAGGCGTGGCGGCGGAGGCGGCGGCAGCCTCTTCGGCGCCGCCGGCGGAGGCGACGGCGGCCACGGCCACATCACCATCACCTGGACCTAGAGCAGAGACCGGCGCCGGACTCCTCATCCGCATCCGAGAAAGCACCGCAGTCGTGACCCAGGATGTCGAGTCCAGCACCACTGACCCTTCCCGTGGCAGAACGACCTGACGTTGCGACGAGCGTGGAAGGAGCACCGGGGCAGCGAGGGTTATGGAGCGTACGGGTGCGCTGTGGCTGGCGCCGAAGGGCTGGCTGGACGACCTCCTGGTCGAGCGGAGGCCGGCCGCGGGCCGGCAGAGATGTTCGTCCCGCAGACCCACGCACCGGGAAGCGATGCGGAGGCCGACTTCGGGGACGTCCACGGCCGGGTGCCGGGCGGCTGGTTCGACGGCCCCGCCACGCGATTGTCGTGGCGGGTCCGTTGGGCGTGCTTCAGCGCCCGGGCGTTGCACCCATCGTTGATCCCGTCTCAGTCAGGTAGTTCTGGGTGGTGAGGGACATGACGTTGGTGTTGAGGGACAGCATGCGCCCCGAGGGGGTGGCCGGGTCGGCGACCACGGTGGTGCCGGCGGTCACCAAGGCGTAAGCCTGGGCGAGGTCGGCGAGGGCCTTGCCTGGCCGGGCAGCTTGTCCGCGAGGTGCTGTGCTTCCTGGGCGATGGCCCGCAGCAGCGCGTCACGGGCACCGACGCCGGCGGGGACCTCGACCGGATTGATGTGGATGGGAACGAGCTGGACTCCGTCGGGGGCGGCCGGGACGGTCGCTTCGTCGCTGCTGGTCACAAGTACTCCTCGTTGGGCTATCGACAGGCTGGATGCCAAGCGAATCCGATCAGTCACGGTGAGCGATAGAGCGATTTCCGGTCACCGGCTCCGGCCCCCCGGCCAAGGCTGGCTGATCAGGGATCTGGACCTGGGCAACGGCAGCCGCGCTCGCCGGTACAAGACGGGGCGCCGTAACGGACAGGAACCAAATGACAAGTGGCTGAGCGCACTCATTACGCGCATAGTGTGATGAACCGTCAAGGTTGCCATGCCATGGATACTGAGATGAGCATGACCTGCTGTACTGGGCCGGTGGACGCAGCCCTAGCCACTCTGTTGGTCGGCATTGCAGGTGTTGGCGGAACCGTGACATCGGGTTACCTGGCCCAACGCACATCCCTTCGGACGCTGAGTCGCGAGAGTGAGCGCCAGCGCTTTGACAGCCTTCGCAACTGCTACATCGGTGTCAACAGCGGGGCTCGCAGCTGCCGTTACGCGCTGGCTGACTACGTCCAGGCCATGGCGACCGGTACCTTGACAGACGAGGTGCGCCAGACCGCCGCCACCGCCATGAGTGTCCACCGGGTCCAGTTTGACGAAGCGCAAATGCTCGTCTCGGACACAGTGCTTGACGAGATCCGCAGCGTGAACGACCTGATCAGCATCATCTACGGGTTGTTGCGACGCATCGATTGTGGTGTCCCGCAGCCAAACGACACCGTTGAGCAGGCCAAGCGTCTACTGAAGGATTTGTGGACCCCGCTGAAGTCCATAAGGGAGGCCATGCGCCTAGACCTCGGCGTAGGTGAGACGCACAAAGGGAGCGGTCATTGATCAAGGACAACTTGGCGTGCAAACCTCGATCGTGTACTGGGCCGCCGCGCACGCTGAGCTGAGAGGTCGTTTTCGTCCGATGTTTCATCCCGGGATGGGTTGTTCAGTGTCGTTCTTTGGGGCGCGCCAGGAGATGGTGTTCTCGCTGGTGATGCGGCGGGCCATGAGGTCGGTCATGGGGAGGTGGATGACGGCGTCGGAGCGGGTGGGCAGGGTCTCGTAGTCGCGGGCCAGGCGGCGGTGGAGCATGAGCCAGCCGTAAGTCCGCTCAACCGCCCAACGCTTCGGGATGGGAGTGAAACCCCTGGTCCCGGGCTTGCGGGCGGTGATCTCCATGTCGATGCCGAGGGTCGCGGCGTGCTCGACGAGGTGCTGGCGGTAGCCGCCGTCGACCCACACCTTGCGGATGGCGGGGTGTTCGGCGGCGACCTGGTCGAGCAACCGGGTGCCGGCGACGGAATCCTGCACGCTCGCTGCTGTCACCAGCATGGCTAGCAGGAGGCCGAGCGTGTCGGTCACGATGCTCCGCTTGCGTCCCACGATCTTCTTCCCGGCGTCGATGCCCTGGCCGGCAGCGGGGACGCTGGTGGAGGTCTTGACGCTCTGGGCGTCGATCACGCAGGCCGTCGGCTCCGCGCCCCGCCCTTCCTTCTCGCGCAGCAGCTGCCTGAGCAGGCCGTTGAGCTGGGCGAACACGCCCTCATCCGCCCACTTGGCGAAGTAGCCGTAGACGCTCTGGTGCGGCGGGAAGTCATGCGGGAGGTAAGCCCATTGGCAGCCGGTGCGGTCTACGTAGAGGATCGCATTCATGATCTCGCGCAGGTCATGCCGCGGCGGCCGGCCGAAGTCCAGAGCCCTGCCACGGCGCTCGAAGCGCCACGCGGACAGCACCGGTTCGATCAACTCCCAGCGGGCATCGGACGGATCACTCGGATACGGGCGTCGCATTGTCATGGTTCCTGCGTACTGCCGCGGACCGAGTGCGCCCAGGCGCACAGCTGCGACACCGGAAGCACGCGGGCCGCCCATGGCTGGACATCCTGAGATGAGACAGGAACAAGAACCAGCCCGCCCCACCCGCCACCCCACCCGCTCCACAGGCACCGACTCCACCCATGGTCACCACCGCACCGCGACCAACCGCCTCACGAAGCACAACAGAATCCTGCAATCCAGGGTAAAACGACCTCTAAGAGGTCATCTCATTTGGGTGCTTGGGTAGGCTGTCGGTCGTGGCGGGGATTGTTGAGCGGCTGGTGCCGGATGAGTTGTGGGTGCTGTTCCAGCAGGTGGTGCCGGAGGCGCCGTCGAGGCCTCAGGGCGGTGGCCGGCGCCGGCATGGTGACCGGGAGGTGCTGGCAGCGATTGTGTTCGTCGCCACTTCGGGCTGTACCTGGCAGCAGCTGCCTGCGGCGTCGTTCGGGCCGTCGGGGGCGACAGCCCACCGGCGGTTCACTGAGTGGACGAAGGCGCGGGTGTGGGTGAAACTCCACCGCCTGGTCCTCGATGAGCTCGGTGCCCGTGGCGAGCTGGACTGGTCCCGCTGTGCGATCGACTCGGTGAACATGCGGGCCTTGAAAAGGGGACCTGACGGGTACGAATCCTGTCGACAGGGGTAAGTTCGGATCGAAGATCCACTTGATTACCGAGCGGACCGGTCTGCCCCTGTCCGTCGGAATGTCAGGGGCGAACCTCCAGGACAGCCAGGCCCTCGAACCCCTCGTCCGCGGTATACCGCCCATCCGCTCGCGCCGCGGCCGCCGACGGCGCAAGCCTGGCAAACTGCACGCCGACAAGGGATACGACTACGCCCACCTGCGAAGATGGTTACGTCAGCGCGGCATCACACACCGCATCGCCCGCAAGGGCATCGAGTCCTCGCAGCGACTGGGCCGCCACCGCTGGACCATCGAACGCACCATGGCCTGGCTCGCCGGCTGCCGCCGCCTACACCGCCGCTACGAACGCAAGGCCGAACACTTCCTTGCCTTCACCAGCATCGCCTGCATCCTCATCTGCTACCGAAGGCTGACCAAATGAGATGACTTGTTACTCGGCACCTATTTGGAGGGCCTGCGGGCACGGATCGGTGCGAGAGGGTTCGAGGCGGTGATCCGGGCTGCTGACGCGACGTGCGCGCTGTTGGCCGGCGGGCATCCCGCTCTCTTGGCCGGCCCCGACGGCGAGGCTGACGGCTTCGGTTCCGACTTGCAGCGTGAGTACCTGGCGTTGCTGGCCGTGTTGATCACCGGCCGGTGTGACCATCGCCTGGTGCGCCTGCCGGGCGTGGACGGGTTGCCGGGTTGGGCGGTGGTCGAGGCGTACGTCGCGGACGACGGGGCCGCGTTGGACGCGTTGTGCCGGCAGATCACGGTCCGGGCCCGGGCGGGCGCCCAGAGCGCGCTCGCGCTGGAAAGCCTGTGGGATAAGGATCGCGACTGAGGCCCCACCCCGACGGGCCGTCATTCCCTTGCCACGTAAACGCCTGGACTCGGCAAGCCCGAGCAGCCCGCTCTGGCCACCATGGACCGGGGCGCCGTGTACCGGCCGCAGCCCGGTCGGCGTACGGCCGGGCAGCGGGTGCGGCCTCCGGAAGAAGTGCAGTGTCATGCCGCCCGTGAGGCGGGCGCCGAGCCCGGGGTTTGATCGAGGGTGGTGGTGACGGGCAGGCAGCGCGGTGCCGCTGGCAGCGTGCTGGCGGGCACGGTGCTGGGCGGGCGGTTGGTGGGCCGGGGGTTCGGGTACGAGACCGCGGCCCGCCTGCCCGCCTGCCCGCCTGCCCGCCTGCCCGCCTGCCCGCCTGCCCGCCTGCCTGGCGGTTCCGCTCGGGGCGGGAGGAGGCGGACCAGGAACGGTCGGTAAGCAGGCTTTCGGGCGGATAGGTGGAAGGGCGTGGCGTCTCACTGCCTTCGGCCGTCCGCTCGCGCCCGCTACGCCGTTGGGGCGAAGCCTCAGCGGAGGGGATTCTGGGCTCGGCCGGCAGGGGGAGAACCAACCCTGTGACAGGTCAGGTAACAGGACAAGTAGTTCCGTACGAGGTACAGGGCAGCGGGCCCGAAGGGGTTCTCGCACTGCACCACTGGCTCAGCGACAGGTCGAGTTTCGACCAACTACGGCGACACCTGAACGGGAGGGCGTTCAGCTACGCGTTCATGGACTGCCGTGGGTACGGCGAGGCAATGGATACCCCCGGCATGTACACCATGGAGGAAGTCGCGGCGGACGCCCTCGCCGTCGGCGACGACCTCGGCTGGGACACCTTTTCGGTCATCGGTCACTCGATGGGCGGTAAGGCGGCCCAGCTGATGTTGCTGGACGCCCCCTCGCGGGTCCGCTCGATCATTGGCATCTCACCGGTCCCCGCGTCCGGGTTCCCGCTCGAAGGAGAGATGTGGGAGCTGTTCGCCGGGGCCGTGGAGGAGTCCGGCAACCGCAGGACGATCTTCGAGGTTACCACCGGCAGTCGTCACGATGATGCATGGCTAGATGCCAGAGTGAGGGCTTCGGAACGCTCCTCCCCGGCGGCCCTGCACTCGTACCTCGAATCCTGGACGCGCGGCTCCGACATCCACAATCGGATTGAGGGAAACCCGACTCCGGTTCTTGTAGTGGCCGGTGCGAACGACCCGGCGATGGGTCCCGACACCATGCGGTCTACCTGGCTGCAGTGGTATCCGAACGCCCAGCTCGAGGTCTTCAACGACGCTGGTCACTTCGCCCCGGACGAGAGCCCAGAGGACCTGGCGGCGGTGATTGAGAGGTTCCTCGTGCGGTGAACCGGGAGGCAGGGGTCGGCGTTCAGGCGTCGATGCTGATGAAGTCGGCGAGGGTGTCGAGGGCGGTGTTCGCGGCGTGGCGGCGTTCGGCGGGTGCCATGTGTTCGCATTCGGTGAACATCGCGTCGTTGCGCCGTCGAGGCCTGCGGGCCATGCGCGTGAACTCGGGGCCGGCGGTGCCGCCGGCGTCGTCTTGGGTCATGGAGGCGGGTAGCCCTCCGTATACCTGGTGGACGGCGATGCATGCCAGCTCGACTACGCGGGCGGTGGTGGCGGGTCCCCTGCGAGGAGGGTGAGCAGCGGGTCGTGGCAGCTGTTGCAGCCGTCCATGGCTGTGCCGATGGCCTGGCTGAGGAGGCGATTGTCGATCCGCCGGTTCTCGCTGCCCGGGTGTGTGGTGTCGTCGGAGATGCAGAAGTTGCCGTGGGCGTGGCTGTCCGCGGGCGCGATGGTGTGCTGCGGGTGCCTTCCGGTCTTGTTCTGCTTGTGCGGCTTGCCGGGCTTGTCTCGTCCCATCACGTCCTCCGAAGCGGTAGGCGTACCCGCCGACCGCAGCGCCGCCGCCCGGGCCGGCGTGGCACGTTGCGGGCAATCCCACCTTCGGGGCGCGAACTGTGTGCCGTGGCGGGTGGCGGTCCGGCCTCCCCGGGACGTGCGGGGAGGCCGGAGCCTCAGGGGGTGTGCTGTGCGGCTGGTTCAGAGGATCACGTGCTCTGTCGGCTCCGGCACTGTGGCTGCCGGCAGGCCAGAGGCCTGTGGTGCTCAGTACTCGCCGTGCTGGTCCTTGTGGTGGTGCTCGGCCTTGTAGTGGTCTTCCTTCTCACGCCCGCCGTCGTTGATGCAGACGTTGCCGAAGGCGGGGTTGAGGAGGCCGACGACGTTGACGGTGTTGCCGCAGACGTTGACGGGGATGTGGATGGGCACCTGGACGACGTTGCCGGACAGGACGCCGGGGGAGCCAATGGCAGCGCCCTCGGCCGTGGCGTCCGCGGCTGCCAGGCCGGCGCCCCCGGCGAGGATGGCAGCGGCTGAGGCGGTAATCGCTACGGCCTTTGTAATACGCGACATCAAGATCTCCTCATGAATGTGGACCTGCCGCAGGGAGTACGGCACGTGCGACCCTTCAAACAGCACGGGCGAACGGCCGGTTACGGCGGTTGGGCCGGATCGGTGACCCGGGCCACCTCTTCAGTCCTGTCGGCGGGCGGGGCGGGGCGCGGTGCGGTCGGGGGCTGTGGTGCGGGCGCAAGGACCCCGGTCGCTCATGCCCGCCTCACCGAGGGCGCGGTAACGGGCGGCCCACCGCTCGCCGGTGGTGGGTGAGGCCTGGAAGCGTTCGGCGGCCCGGCGCAGCGGACGGCTGTCCTCGATCATGCAGCGCTGCAAGGCGCAGCCGTCCGGTCTCGGTCAGGGCTGGGTTACGGTGTGCCGCGAGGGCCTTTCTGGTCGGTGTAGATGTCGCACTCCACACGAACCGGAGGGCCCTCACCCGTTCGAGATCCCTCAGCCGTGACCTGCACCCGTCCACAACCTCGCTGGACAGAACCACACCGCATCACCGCCACGCTGCGGACACTCCACACCGCATGGCCTCTTCCGGGGCCCCGGAGTCGAGGCGCGTCCTGCGCCGGTCGAGCGCATCAGGCCCCTGGGGCCCTGTCTCCTCGCCGCGCCCCCGCCGGACCGGGCTTTCATCCCTTGGCTTCATCACTGGTTTCGAGGACCCGGGAAGCAGCACAGGGCAATGCCCTTGCCGTCCGGCAAGGGCATTGCGGGTTGTCACTGTCAGTTCTTCGAGCCGACCGTGTTGTCGTGGCCGGCGTTGAAGAGGTCGTCGCCGGTGACCTGGGTCCAGTCGCCGAAGACGAAGGTGTAGGAGTCTTGGGGCTGATAGTTGACATTCACGTCCGCGCTGGTGGCGGACGCACCGCCGGGGACTACAATGCCGGCGGCGAGGACGGTGACGAGAAAACGCACAGATCGCGCGCATCCACCTTTTTCGAGCGGGCAAGGAACACCGTCGAAGGTAGGGAAGGGACGCCTCGGTGTCTCGCCGCCTGCCCGGACACCGGCCATCTCAAGCCGAATGGCCGGACCCATCGGAGCTTGGGATCCGGAACATGAGGTGACGGCCGCCGGCACGGGCCGGCATGCCGGGGCGGCCTACTGGGCCCAGTCGATGGCGAGGGCGGCCAGGAGCTGGGCGGACAAGGGCGCGAAACGCCCGAGGTGACTTCCTTGGCCCATGACCCGGGGACTGCCGTCGGGTGATCAACGGGGTCCTCTACCGAGTCCGGACGGGTGTTCAGTGGCGGGACTTACCGGAGCGGTTCGGGCCGTGGGAGACCGTCTTGGGACGTGTCGGTGGACTCGACCGTAGTGCGGGCCCACCAGCATGCCGCCGGCGCGAGGACAGCGCCTCCTCCCGCGCTGCCTCAACGAGCTCCTCCGCCCAGCGCGCGGGCGGCGTCGGCGTGCTCTTGGCCGAGTTCGGACCTCTCCAGCATCTTGGCGGTGAACCGGACGAAGCCCTCGCCCGGTTTCCCGTCCAGGATCGGGAAGGGCTTGTACTCCTGGCCGACCCCGTGCAGGTCGTAGAAGGTCCCGTAGTGGTAGGCCGACTCGGCCAGCACGGCGCGGTGGTCCTGCGACAGCCGGGTCACGGCCGCGTGCGCGTCGGAGAGAATGCTGGGGCCGCCGCCGAGCGGGTCGGGGCGGACGCACAGCAGCGTGGTGTAGTCCGGGGGCAGGGTCGCGTTCACCAGGTCCATGTGGAAGGCGTTGTAACCGATGCCGCTGGATTTTCCCGGATCCTTGTCGATCTTGACTCCGTCCTTCCACAGGGGCCACCGCGGGAAGGGGGAGAAGGGGATGGCCACCTCGGCCGCGAATGCCGTTGCCAGGCGCAGGAACCAACGCCGAACCAGTAGGCCAGCACGTCGTGAGTGGCCCCGTGGCGAAGGTGGACGAGCGTGGCCAGGAGCCGGTCGATGAAGACCAGCCGGTGCTGTGCACCCGCGCCAACGGCCCGCTTCCGTGGCCTGGATCCCAGTCTCGCCTGGTGTCGCTCGTGCCATAACGGACCTACCTCGGCGACGAGTTCGGCGATCACATCGGCCGAGAGCCATGTGATCCTCCGGTCGCTGATGATCGCTGCACGAGCCCCGTTCCCCACCACACAAACATGATCAGGGATCGAGAGGCAGCGTCGCACCGCCAACCCATGCACGAGCTCGTTAGCGAACCCGTAGGCTGCGGACGGCCAGAGAGCGTATCGGCCCTTGGGTTCAAGGGTTGAGGTTGTCGATACTGCCGACCTGTGGTTTCACCGTGGACGGTGCGAGTGCCGGCCGCGGCCGGTTCGGCCGTCGCCGGTGAACGCGCCGTCCGCATGGGACCCGGTACTCGAGGCGTCGAGCGGGACGCGCTCGTCCGCCCATGATCTGGTGTTCTTCCCCGAGGTCGCAGTCTTGCGTCGCGCCGTGGGGCTCGGGGACGATCGCCCGCACCCCGGCATTGCAGTGCCGGGGTCGCGTGGGAACCCGCCAGAGTGATACTTGAACTTCAGGCAGCACCCCGCCGAGGACAGGCCACCCGGGGGGGGGCACTCAAGTGGGTACACCCTGAAACACGATGTCAGGACCGACCATGAGAGACCACCCCGTACAAGATCAGTCTCAGTCAGCGCACATCGTTGATCCGGCAGATGAGATGCTCTCGCCGACTAAGCCGACCTAGCGGTACTTGCCGCAGCGATGCGCAGGACAGCGAGAGATGAACAACTTGCTGCTTGAGGCACATAAGCACGCGGAGGACCTGGGTTTCCCCGACGTCGCTAAAATTCTCCGCCCCGTTTCCTGAGCGCTAGAGCGCCCGCTCTGGATGCAAGGGCGTCCCGTTCATGTCACGATTTACATGGCCGCTGTCCTCGCACCTTCCTTCCAAGCGAGATGTCGGAGATGGAGATCAGACATGGGCAACGAGTTTCTGGTCAATACGACGACATCTGGTCTTCAGTTCCAGCCGGCAGTCGTCTCATTGCGCGATTCAAATTTCATGGTCGTCTGGGCGGACAGGAGCGATTCCAGCATCAAGGGTCAGAGATTTAGGCCAAGCGGAGCGCAGAGCGGTGGCGAGTTCGAGGTCAGCACGTCAACTCCTGAGGACAGCAACACGAACCGGCAGTGGCCGACGGCCGGCCCCGCAGGTTTGAGTGAGGTCGCAGTGTGGATCGAAGAGCCCTTCAACGTGCCCCCACCCTTTCCTCAGGTGAAACTGCAGAGGTTTCTGAACGGCCAGAAGGCAGGGCCGGAGATCCAGGTGAGTACCACCGATATCGACCCGGAGAATCGGCCGTCCGTCACCAATATGATCGATGGTGGGTTCGTCGTCACCTGGGCGGACTCCCGTCAGGATCAGCGTATTCGTGCCCAACGCTTCAATGATGAGGGCAGCAAGGCTGGCCCCGAGTTCACTGCCAACGTCACCGAAGGGTTCCATCGGCGCCCTGTCGCCACGGTGCTGGACGATGGGCGGTACGTCATTGCCTGGACCGACGACCCCTCGGGGGTCGAAGGAGGTCGACTCACCTTCAGAGTCTTCGACTTGGATGGATCTCCCCAGGGAGACGAGATAATCTTGACCCACGTTGGTGGGTTGTTCCCGGGTGCCAATTCAATGACCCTTCTCGACAACGGAGGATTTGTCGTCGCGAGCATCAACGCGACCACATTAAGCGGTCTCGGGGTCCAGCAGAGCACTGTCGTGGCCAATATCTTCGAGGCGGACGGTACGGAGAGGACCAGTGTGAGCGTGGGCCCTCCACGAGACTTCAACCGCTCGTGGCCGGCTGTCGCGCCGCTGACGGGCGGGCGCTTCCTGCTCTCCTGGGTGGAGAAGAGCGCGACCACCGTCGACACGGTCCCTGCTGTAATGGCACAGGTCTGTTCCGACAGTCAGGGCACGCTCGGTGAAAAGGTCCAGGTCAGCACGGCATCGATTGGTGATCGATTCCAGGTCTGTGCCGCGACCGCTGTCGACGGCAGCTCGGAGCATGCCTTTGTCACTTGGGCGGACGACAGTCGTGGCGACGGGGACACATCGGACTTCGCCGTGCGAGGGCGCGCCTTTCGTATCGACTTTCCAGGGTCATTGGTATAGCGCGTTCAGGGTGTGCATCCTGTGGGATACGAACACAGTGCCCCCGGCCCCCGGGTCCTACTGAGCTTTAAAGCATGGTATCGCTGAGTATGCTCTGGTGCGGATCAGGCCGGTTTCGGTGAGGCACCCGTCGATGAGGTCACTGCGGTACTGGATCGTGCGTAATCCCGTCCGGAGGGTCCGGGTGAGATGGTCTGCATCGGCGAAGGCGGTGTTCGCCAGAGGACGTCGTCGCAGGAGCGACCAGATGCCTTCGACCGGGTTGAGGTCCGGTGTAGTAGGCCGGTAGCTGGTAGACGTGCAGCCAGTCCCGCTCGGCTGTGAACTTCCGCATTCCCGGCGTCAGATGGGTGTTCACGTTGTCCCAGACGAGAACTATCGGGCCGCCGAGCTACTGGTGGGCCGCGATCAGCAGGTCGCGGTAGTCGGTCCAGGCGAAGCTCTTGCGCCCGCGCCGGTCGCCGTCGTCTTAGTACTGCAACGGTGCTTGCCTTGACGGTTGGGCAGTTTCTGGTGGTGTGTGGCCACGGCGTTTGTAGTGGCTGACACGTGCCTAAAAGTCGTCGCCGGCGCCAGCGTGACCAGTGCAGGACGTGGTCGACGCTCGAGCGGGGCCTGGTGAGCCGGCTGATCAGGCGTCGGATTTCGGGCAGGCTCAGGGCTATGAGCTGGGAGGATCCGTTTCTGCTTTCCCGGTGTCGAGTTCGCGGGCCCGTAGGACGGTGAGGCAGGCGTGGGCGGCGATGGCCAGGGTCATGTGGCGGTGCCAGCCGTCGTAGCGGCGGACCTGGTAGTCGTCCAGGCCGCACTCCTGTTTCGCGGTCTGGAAGCATTCCTCGACCGCCTTGGTGGCGCTTTCGTCCTCCCGCATCAGCGTCCGGACCCGGTCGCGGACAAGGGACTGCTACCTGAGCGGGATGATGACGCAGCGCAAAAAGCCGTCATGACGCGTCAGTTCGACGAGTAGGCAGAGTATGCAGGGGCTTGGAGATCGTCAACGAAAGGAAAAGAGTTCAAATGTGGATAGAAACGACGAGGATCGGTGCCGTCGGAGTGCTGGCGTTGCTGTTGGCGACAGGAGCGGGTAGCGCGTTAGCGGCATCGGCCGAGGACCCGCCCCGGCCGCTGCCCAGCAGTGCGGAGTTGTCCGTCCGGCTGGGGGAGCGGGTCATCGTGACGACCGAGGCTATGAGGTCCGGGGACGCGTTCAGCGACGTCCGGGTGACCTCGCCGGCCTTCGCCGCCGATGGCACCTTCCGGATGGACGATCTCCTCCTCAAGGCGGTGGCGACAGTTTCCTGCGCCACCGAGCCGGGTTCCTATGAGGTGCGGTTCGGCTCGCCTCTCGGCGACGAGAACGCCTCCAAGATCGACCGGTTGTGGGGCCGGATACGGGTGGCGCCGGCCGATGCGGCGGATCGGGCGGAGTGCGCGCGGCAGGTGGCTGCGCGGCCGCCAGAGTCCATGGAAGAGCGCTACCCCGCAGGCATAGAATGGCCGGCGTCGCCCTGGGACGTGCGCTCCGTGCCGGCCGGCGGGGATCTCCATGCCGAGGACGGGCTGGAGATGGGCAACGACGGCATGGTCGAGCTGTCGTCCCCGGGGTTCACGCGGCCGGTGGTGATGCACGGAGACAAGCATGTGAGCGCCACGGTCCGGATCCGGTGCGACGCCCAACCCGGCGTCTACGTCGTGCACTGGAACGAGAAGGGCAAACCCGCCAAGGAGTGGGCCCGCTACCGGGTCACCGCACCCCTCGCCGACTGCCATGATCCCGTGCCCAGCCCCCAGGCCGGCGAAGCGGCATCTCCAGGCCACTGGTTCCTCGGGGCCGCTGCCGCCTTGGCCGCGGCTGGCGTCGGAACCTGGGCGTGGCTGCGCCTGCGCCGCAAGGCATCCCGCTGAGGTGGCCGTCGACGCAGTGCCGGAGAGGCTCCCTTAACGGCCCCGATGCCCGACAAGAGCCTGTCGAAGGTGTGTGTGACGTGGTTCGAGGACCGCGGTACCAGTCACGTGATGGGCTGGGCAGTCACTGCGGACTCCGTGCACAGGGTGTCGGTTCTGGCGGCGCTGCCGATTTCATCCGCGAAACGGTCCAGCACCAGGAAGACACCATGGTTTATCCCACGCCCCTTGGGCTTGATCATCTTCAGTGTCGGATCGCCCAGCCGGAACTGGATTGAGGTATCTTCCTCGACCATGTCGCGGCCCTGCTTGACGTAGCGGGCCCACGGGCGGTCGGTGAACTGCTTCGGGAAGAGGCTGATGAGTTTCGTCTTGACCCAGCGCTTCCTACGATGCCCCCGAGGGGTATCGCGGCGTGTATGGCATACCGCCGTGCCCTGCCATCAAGATTACGCCTACAAAGGTTCGAAATTGCCCCAACGGTGGCCCGGTGGGCGAGAGGTGACCGGGCGGCTTCAACCCATAGGCGTTCTCCGGTTCGGTTAGGCCCACCGCATGGCGATGGCTGAGGGTTGCCCTACTCCTTCGGGCGTCAGCATCGCTGCGCGGGACCGCTGGTTGCCGACCTCACGCGCCTAGGCGATGTTTCTCGGATCTCCTGACGTCGGGGGCGTGTTGGCGTCAGGCTGGCTGTATGGGTCGCGGGGATTTAACGAATGCGGAGTGGGATCGCCTGGAGTCGTTCTTGCCTCCTGGTGGTGCGCGTGGGGGCCGGTGGAGTGATCGCCGTCGGGTGATCAACGGGGTCCTCTACCGAGTCCGGACGGGTGTTCAGTGGCGGGACTTACCGGAGCGGTTCGGGCCGTGGGAGACCGTCTATAAGCGGCATCGCCGCTGGTCGGCTGATGGAACGTGGAAGATGCTGCTGTCACGGATCCAGGCCGCCGAAGACGCCGCGGGCCAGATCGACTGGGACGTGTCGGTGGACTCGACCGTAGTGCGGGCCCACCAGCATGCCGCCGGCGCGAGGACAGCACCTCCTCCCGCGCTGCCTCAAAGGGGGGCCGTCCGGGGGACAAACCAGGTCGACCCGGTGTTGCGGAAACTGGTCGTCCGGCTGGAGGAGGTGGTCAGCTCGGCGAGTGCCTGGGACGCTCCCGCGGAGGATTCACCACCAAAATCCATCTCGCGGCCGACGGACGATGCCAGCCCCTCGCCCTCGTCCTGACACCCGGACACCACGGCGACGGACCCCAACTCGAGTACGTCCTCAGCCAGATCTCGGTCTCCCGCACCGGGGCCGGACGACCTCACACGCGACCCGATCGTGTCCTGGCGGACAAGGCCTACACGTCCCGCACGAACCGCTGCTACCTGCGACGACGCGGCATCGCCCACACCATTCCCGAACGCCGCGACCAGCAAAACCACCGGAAGAAGCGAGGATCCCGAGGCCGCCGGCCGACCGGCTTCGACAGCGAGATCTACAAGAAACGCAACACTGTCGAACGGGCCATCAATCGGCTGAAAGGCTTCCGCGCCGTCGCCACCCGCTACGAGAAACGCGCCTACATCTACCTCGGCACCGTCACCCTCGCAGCCCTCATGATCTGGCTCCGGACATGATCCGAGAAACATCGCCTAGGGCTGCCAGGCGGTGGAACGCCTGCTGTACCTGCTCCCCCTGAGGCCAGTGGAGCTCCCAGCGCCCGGTCCGGGCTCGCTCCGCGCAGTGGGCGGCCCGCGGCCTCGTCCCAGGTGGCGCTGTTCTGCGCCGCCGTCCCCGTGCAGCCTCAGCCGACCAGGGCGACGAGCTTCCGGTACTCCAACTGGTCCGTGTGTTCAGCGGTCAGGTGGACGCGGGCATCGCCAAGGCAGTTCTTGAGGGAGGCATAGGCCGCCGCGTAGCTTTCCATCTGACCGCCGCCGCCAGCAGCAGTCGGCAGCCAAAGGATCAACAGCTGTTCGTGTCTGCGTGCGCCCTCCCGGGAGGCAAAGGACAGCTCGTGGACGACCAGACGCGGCTCCCCGATAGGCAGGGCCTGGAGCAGCTCCTCGTGGGTCAAGTTGGCCTCCACCTCCACCACCAGGGCGCCTGCAACATCCGCACGGCGCAATACCACCGTGTTGATCTCCCGCGTCTCCTTCATGTGCCGGAGGGCCTCGATGGCCCCTGCGGAGAGGAACACACGACTGCTCATAGAACTCTCGCCTCATTTCGTGGCCGCTACCCCAGTTTCAACGGTGCGGGCCCCGCCCGGGTTGCGGTGCGCGGGCTCGCACGACCTGTCGGGCGGGGGGACTGACAGGCGATGCGGAAAAGCGGCCACGAGGCGCCGGTCCGGCGCGGGTGGCCCGACGTGGACGCGACCCGGCGGCCGGCCGGCGCCGATCTCGCGCTCGACCAGCCACGCGGGCGGCTCCGCCGGTGGCCGTCGCCGCGCGGCGGCTTCCTCGGCTTCCTCGGCCGCGTTCAGCGCCCGTTCCGCACGGCCGAGCTCCCCGCGCAGGTAGGTGACCAGCGTCCGCAGACGCGGAAGATCAGGCGGTAGCACAGACACCGCTCATCCCCCGTACTGCACCCGCCGGCCCTGCACGCCCCGCGCAAGGGGCTGGCGCCCACCCCGTTGCGGGCCTCGGCCGCCACGACCACACGGGCCGGCTGCGGGCGGTCGGCCGCACCGTCCCGCTGCGCACGGAGGCGGCCCGCCTGGTCGCGGAGCACCTGACGGCCGGCGATCCCGGACACCCGTGGGAGGGTGTCACGTTCGCCGCGACGTGGGGGTCCCGTCACGTCCTGGCGTGGGCTGAGCCACGCTCGTCCTAGCGGGCGCGGTTCTGGTTGAACCCGGTGCGGGCCCAGAGGTAGCCGCCGAGGGCGATGACGGTGCACCAGGCGATCGCGAGGATGCCGTTGTGGCCGATCGGGGTGCCGGTAAGCAGGCCTCGGATCGTTTCGATGACGGGGGTGAAGGGCTGGTACTGGGCGAACTGGCGGACGCCGGGCGGCATCGAGCCGGCGGGGGCGAAGGCACTGCCGATGAACGGGAGGAAGATGATCGGCAGCGGGCTGTTGCTGGCCGCCTCGGGCGTTCCCGAGACCAGCCCGATCGCCACTGCGAGCCAAGTCAGGGCGAAGGTCAGCAGCAGGAGCAGTCCGGCCGCGGCGGCCCAGGCGGCGAGATGGGCGGTGGGCCGGAAGCCCAGGAGCAGTGCGGCGGCGATCACCGACGCCGTGCTCACCACGGTGGTGAGCGCGCTGTTGATCACGTGTGCGGTCAGGATTGAGCCTCGGGCGATCGGCATGGTGCGAAACCGGTCGACGATGCCCTCGGTCATGTCCGCACAGACCGCCACCGCGGTGGCCATGCTGCCCGATGCCACCGCCGTGATGATGATGCCGGGCGCGATGTAGTCGATGTACCCGCCCCCGTGGTGCCCGCCCGCCGCGGCGATCCCGGCGCCCAGCGTCTTGCCGAGGACTCCGACGAAGAGCAACAGCATGATCACCGGGCCGAAGACGGACCCGGTCGTCATGGCGGGATAGCGCAGTGTGTGACGCAGATTGCGCCGCAGCATCGTGGCCGTGTCGGTCAGGGCGTAGGTCTTGGTGCTCATGCGGAGATCTCCTTGCCGATGGCGCGGGCGTCGGCGGCGGGGTTGCTGCGGTTGCCGGTCAGGGCGAGGAAGACGTCGTCCAGGTCCGGGGTATGCACGGAGAGCTCCTCGACGTTGACGGCTTCGGCCTTGAGCCGGTCGAGAAGGGACTGCAGGGACGCAACCCCGCCGTCGCTCGGGATCTGCAGGGTCAGCGCGTCGTCGTCGCGTGAGGTCACGTCGAGGATCCGGGCGGCCGCCTCCAGGCGCGGCGCGTCGGCGAAGCGCAGCCGGATGTGGCCGCCGGTGATCAGGCGCTTGAGTTCGGCCGCGGTCCCTTCGGCCACCAGCCTGCCCTGGTCCAGCACGGCAATCCGGTCCGCGAGTTGGTCGGCCTCTTCCAGGTACTGCGTCGTCAGGAAGATCGTGACCCCGTCGGCGACCAGAGCGCGGATGATTTCCCACAGGTCGCGGCGGCTGCGCGGGTCCAGGCCCGTGGTCGGCTCGTCGAGAAAGATCAGGCGCGGGTTGGCGATCAGGGTCATCGCCAGATCGAGCCGGCGGCGCATACCGCCGGAGTAGGTCGAGATGGGCTTCTTCGCGGCCTCGACCAGGTCGAACCGCTCCAGCAGGGCGTCGGCCCGGCGTCGGCCCTCGGCTCGTCCCAGGTGGTGCAGGTCCGCCATCAGGATCAGGTTCTCCCGGCCGGTCAGCAGGCCGTCGACGGCCGAGAACTGGCCGGTGACCCCGATCGAGGCCCGCACGCCGCCGGGATCCTGGGCCAGATCACGGCCGACCACCTGTGCCTGGCCGCCGTCGGATTCGATCAGCGTTGAGAGGATCTGTACCGTGGTGGTCTTGCCGGCCCCGTTCGGACCGAGTAGGGCGAAGACCGTGCCCGCGGTGACGGTCAGGTCGAGACCGTTCAGGACGAGCTGGTCGCCGTAGGACTTGCGCAGGCCGGTCGCGGTGATCGCGGCGGGCCGGGCGAAGGCGGTTTCGGTAGCCTGTCGATACGTTGTCGTCGTGTTCATGGGTAGAGCGTCCGACTCTGACGCAGGGTCAGGGTCAAGCGGTCTGTTCCGAAGGTTTTCCGGGGGGCACTATTGTTGACCATCGGTCAGGTCGCGGCCTATCTGGGCGTGACAGTGCGGGCCATCCGCCACTACCACCAGAGGGGTCTGCTGCCCGAGCCGGCGCGTGATGTCTCGGGGTACCGGCGCTATGGGGCAGACGCGATCGTCACGCTGGTGCGGATCAGGACCCTGTCGGACGCGGGCGTCCCGCTGGCACGGATCGAGGAACTGATGGGGGCCTCGCCCGCACAGTTCTCGTCCTCGGTCGCGGCGATCGACGACGATCTGAGGGACCAGATCAGGGACTTGAAGAGGCGCCGCAGCCGGATCGCCGAACTGTCTGCCGGCGAGCGGCTGTTCCTGCCGCAGGAGGTCGTGGTCCTGCTGGACCGCCTCCAGGAGATCGGACTCAGTCCGGAGGCGGTGCGGACCGAGCGCGACTCGTGGATCCTGCTGGTGGCGCAGTACCCCGACCAGGTGCCGGGGTGGGCGCTGCAGAAGCAGGCGATGTTCGAGGACCCCGCCTTCCAGCGGCTGTACCTGACCGCCGACCAGGCCGCCGGCTGGGACCGCAACGACCCGCGGCTGGAGGCGCTCGCGGACGAGGTGAACGGCTTCGGCGGCCTCCGTACGCCGGGCTCGGACGGCGCCGAGCCGATCCTGGCTCTCGACGCCCTGGTCGCCGTCACGCTGATGGCAGCGCAGACCGGCAAGCCGGTGCCCGCCTGGGAGCGGTTGATCGAACTGTGTCGCAGCCGGGCAACGGCCACCTGACCCGGGGGCACACCTGGTCACCCTGAACACACCCCCCCGCGCCGCCGTCAGGGCCGCCGTCCCGGAAGCAGCGATGCGGGCAGCAGCGCCAGCGCGAGCACAACCGCCCGCAACCGGCGTCGGCGATCCGGAACCCGACACGAATGATCACGAAATACCGATGGGTTGCCGACGCCCAGCAGCTGCGCGGTCTCCGGGAACCGTGCGTGCCACTCCCAGTGCGTCTGCGGGTTCGCCGGCGCCGGCACCTCACCGTCCTCGATGCTCTGCTTGAGGTGGTCGGCGAGCGGGGACGGCGTAGAACTCGCCGAGGTCGATCCGCATGCGCCCGGGGGGGCGTCCGTACTCGCGCAGCTGGCGCTCCGCCTCCGTGATGGCCCGGGGGCGGGTGTGCCAGGTGTGGCGCAGGTAGGCGTCCAGCGCGCGGCTGCGCCGCTCCGCCGTCTCGTTCGCGGGCTGGCCGAGCTAGGCGCGCAGCACCTGATCGAGCTCGCCGTAGCGCCGGTCGTGTTCGAGGGGCTTCAGGAACACGGTCGGTTGCCTCTACAGGTAGAACGGGACGGTGGTCAGAACGACGAACCCGTACGGGCTGGCGGCTCACGGCGCAGTACGACGCGGGCGGCGCGGACGTCGACGGGTTCCTGCCCGGCGAGCAGCATCGCCTCCAGCTGTACCCGGCCGACGGGCTCCTCACGGGACGGCTAGGCGGCCTCGATGGTGAGGCGACCCCGCGTCCCCTGGGCGAGCCAGCGGTGGATGACCTGCTCGTTGGCGGTCACCACCTGCTGGGTGGCCCACTGGGCGGCCTCCCGGTCGGGGTAGGTGGCGGATCGGGTCAGCATCGGATCATTGTCTCAATTCGCGTTGAACGACCAGAAGACGCCGACCTCGTCCGCGGACACCGCGATCAGGCCGAGGTCCATCATGAAGTCGGTGAAGGGGTGACCGCCTTCGAGGTCCCGCGCCAGGAAGTCGGGCGCGTCGCAGGTGCGGGCGAGATCGGAGGAGGTCCAGAACGCCGCATCGGGGCCGAACCGGTCCAGCACGGTCCGGGCGTCCGCGAGCACCGCGTCCCGGTCCTCCCGGGACCGGACCGGGGAGCCCTCGAAGAACCACTCCTGCGCGAGCGAGGCGAGCAGCTCGACGGCGGCGCCGGCCGTGATCGGCCGGAGCCCGGCGCGAAGACTCTCGGCGGTCAGCGCAAGGAACGGGTAGAAGGGGTAACCGCCCTCCCATCCCTCCTTGAACGTCTCCGAATCCCGGGCGGACCAGCCCCGTGGATCGGCGACCGACCGCTCCATGACGGCGAGGACGTCCTCGGCCCAGCCCTCGTGCAGCCGGGGGCCGCTCCTGGCGAGGGTGTAGACGTCCTCCAGGAGCCGTAGCAGCGCGGCGTCCCAGGTGACGGCATCGATGGATCGGGTCGGCACGGTTTCCTCCTCTCGGGCTCAGCAGTCGAATGTCCAGAACAGCCCGACCTCGGTGTCGGAGACGATGACCAGGCCGGCGTCCTCCCAGTAGAACGTCATCGGGGTATAGCCCCAGTGGGAGGCCCCGAAGTCCAGCGTGCCGTCCCTGCCCGCGCCGACGGTGACATTGGTGTAGCAGGTGAACGTGTCCCCATAGCGGGCGAGGATGGTGCGGGCCAGGGCCTGCAGCTCGTCGAAGCTCTCGGTGAACCGTTCGAGGTTCCGCAGGGTGCAGCCGCCGTCGGTGAGTGCGAGGAGGAGGTTCTCGGCGCTCGCACGGTCGATTTCGTGCAACCGTTCCCCGACGTCGGCCGGCGTGAGCCGACGCTGGGGATTGGCCTCATGGGGCGGGCGGAAGGGGAAGGCGGGCACTTCCGTCGTGCGCTCGTTCGCGGTGTCATCGAGCCCGGCCCAGCCGCGCGGGTCGGGGACGGCGCGTTCCATGACGGCGAGCACGTCGGTCCGCCAGTCCTCGTGCTTGCGCGGACCGGTGGCGCTGAACGCGAACGCGTCCTCGTAGAGGTGCCGTACCGCCGCTTCCCAGGACGTCTGGTCGATGGACAATTTCGAAGGGCCTTTCTCACTTGCAGAGACGACCAGGAGGCGGCTCCGAGAAGCCGATGCAGTTCCGCGAGCACACCGGCCGCATCGCTGTGGTGCTGCAGGAGCTCGGCGGCGCAGTCCGCGCTCGCTGCGGGGTACGCGTCGGCCTGGTTGTCCCCGTTGATGAAGAGCCCCTCTCGATGACGCCCGTCCGGTAGGCGTCGGGCCACCGCTCCGCGTTCGTCGAGCAGGCGCGGACGCCATCAATTCGCACGGTCCCCGCGTCCTTGGCCGTGCGCCGGCCGACAGCGACGCCGAGGCGCCGCTGCTCGGGTTCCTTCAGTCCGGGGACGTTGGCGGCGTCCAGACGCTTCGCGAGTTGCCCGCCGAAGAAGGTCTCCGCTTCGAGATCGCTGACGAGCTGAGTCACGTTGCCCAACAGCACCGTGGTGTGCCGTGCCAGCACCCAGCGGACCCAGATCAGGGAGCATGTACGCACGTCTCAGCAACCTCCTCGGTGACCTCGTGGACGTCGGCGCGACCATGGCCGGTGCCGTACCGGTCGCGGATCTCCGCGAGCTGCGTGGCCATCTTCCGTGCGTTGTCAGGTATCGCCCGCAGCACGTCGTTCGGTGCCAGGTTCGGCTTGACGGCGTGAGCGACGATCCCGTGCGCCGCGCTGAGGAGCGCGCTGTACGGAGCGTTGTCTGCGTACACGTCGCCGTTCGCTTCGGTGGTGACCCGGGCGACGGACTCGGTCAGCTCCTTGGCCGCCCCGACGACGTGCGCAAAGTCCTCAGATGCGACCGCCCGGACCAGACGCTGGTACGCGCCGTCAATGGCAACCCAGTGTCCCGGCCTGATCCGTTTTGGTCGGGGGAGGGGTTCCTGCACCAAGATCCGGATCACCGTAGGACTCCTCCTCGCACGACGCTTCCAGCAGGCATCAGCGCCCCTGGGGACCCGTGCCCTTCGCTGTCTTTCTGCGGTCATTTTGGCAGGCCTGAGATGCGCAGCTGCGGGTTGTGGGGCGAGAGGGCGGCTGCCCTCTCGCGCTCTCCCGCAACGTCCCGCCGTGGCCGTGAAGTGGTCCAACGCCGCCGCCGTGCGCGGCAGGAAAGAACGGTGGTGGCGCCGGTTCAGACGGGGTTGGTCGTCGCTTTGACGCGCACGCCACCTGAGCGGTCGTCGACCAGGCCGTCGCCGCCGCGGCTGCGGCCCAAGCACCCGCGCCCGCTCCGGCGGCGACCACAGCTCCCGCTCGCGACCGCTCCGGCTTCGGCTCCGGCTGACGCCCGTGTGCCCGCACCCGCCGCTGCTCCGGGCACCGCTCCCGCTCCTGCCGCTGCGCCGCCGCCGGTGCGGGAGGCCGTCGATCCGTGGGAGCCGCCCGCGAGTACGGATGCGAAGCGCTCCTGGGGCCCGCTGACCGAGGGATTGAGTGTGCCCCGGGACCTGGACCTCGGCGACCGGGCGAAGGCGCTGGAACAGCTCGGCGTGAACCGGCTCGCGCACGCCGCGATCGTGGGCGTCGTCAAGGACGTGCTGCCCGAGACGCAGGTGGGCCTCCTGGTCGGCTCTCGCCAGTGGCCCCTGCTAGCCCACCGCATGGACCAGATCCGCGATCAGGGCGGCACCGGCCTTCTCGCCGCGCACCTGGCCCGCCTCGGTGACAACACCTCCGGGAAGGACGGCCCGTCTCCACCACGGTGGGCCGCCTCGCCCGGGTCTCCCTGGAGGCGGCCCGCTCCCGGTCCATCACCAGGCCCGCCGCCGCGGCACCCGGGCAGCAGGCCCCGACGGAAGCCGCCGTCCCCACCCGCCGGCAGCAGGCCGCACCGGCCAAGGCCGCGGGGCGTACGCGGTGACGGCGGGAACTCCCGCACCCGTCGGCGGGGCGTCCGGGCGGGCGCGGACCGGGTACGGGCGGCCTGGTGGGCGCTGTCGGGCCGGGACTGGATCGCTGCCCGGCGCCTGCTGCTGGCTGGCGCTTCTGCTCGCGGCCGCGTGGTGGGGGGACCACCTCGGTCTGGTGCAGGCGGACTTCACTCTGACGGTGCTGGGCGGCACGGCTGCCGTGGCCTCCTTGTACCGGGCGCCGTATACCGGCCGCAGCCCGCCCCGCCTCCGGCCGGGCCCGCCCTCAAAGGAAGTCCCGCGGCACGCCGTACGCGAGGCGGCACTGGGCCCGGCGCCTGACCGGGGAGAACCGCGAGGAAGGGGGAGACGGATGGTGATGACGGGCAGGCAGCGCCGGGCCGGTGGCAGTGCGCTGGCCGGGACGGTGGTCACCGAACCCCGCGCGGACGGCGCCCGCCCGCCGTCAGGCGTCGGTGGCTGGGGGTCTGCTGCTGCGGCGTCGGCGGATGCTCACCGCGGTTGCGGCGGCAAGGAGAAGACAGAACAGGACAGGTCCGGTGAAGACGCCCCATCCCCAGGCGGCCATGCCGAGTACGGTGAAGGGCAGGGCCGCGAGGAGGACGGCGGGTGCCGTGCGCAGCCGGGCGAACGCGGGGCGTCCGGCTAGGACCAGTCCGGCTGCTGCCGGTACGGCGAAGCGGAGGGCGTCGGCTGCCTCCGGCAGGGGGCCCAGGGTCAGCACGCCGGTCAGGAACGCCGTCCACACCAGTACGGCGGCCAGTCCGCCCGCCGTACGGACGCGCGGCTGCGGGCGCATGTCGGCCGGGCAGAACAGGGCCGCCAGTGCGGCGAGAAACAGCGGTGTCCTTACGAAGAACGTGGGCTCGAAACCTCCGCCGAGCCTGTACAGGTCGATGACCCCGGTCGCCGCGCAGCCCGCCGCCACGGTCCAGGCACCTGCGGTCCAGTGGCCGCTCAGGGCGGTCGCGGCGCCCAGCACCATGACGAAGTGGGTCGCCGCCAGCATGATGAACGGGACGGCGAGTTCTGCAGGCAGGGTGGGCGCTGTAACGGCAGGCAGCATCATCCCGGTCCACCAGACCGCGCTCGCCCCGACGGCCGCGATGGCGAACGGGGCCACCGCCGCGAGGAGCTGCCCGGAGCGCCGGGCCGAACCGACCCCGAGCCGCATGCGCAGGGCGTGCCCGGTGACGTCCAGGGCCTCCCGGATCCGGGCGGCCCGGCCCGCTCCGCGCGTGGCCTCGCGGTGGGCCACGGCGATCTCGTCGCCGAACTCCCGGCGAAACCCAGCCGGGTAGAGCCTCAGCAGCGCGGTCACGCTGTCACCGTCCCCTTCGCGAAGCCGACCGGGCCGGGCGCAGCCTTCGCGCCGAGTCCGAGGCGCCGGGTAGCCTCCTGGGCGGTGCGGGCGATCCGGGCCGCCTCGGCGGCCAGGACCTCGCGCCCCTGTGGCGCCAGCGCGTAGCTGCGCCGCCTGCGGCCGTCGACCACCTCTTCCTCGTGGACGGCGATGAGCTGCTGGTCGAGGAGCCGTTCGAGGGCCCCGTACAGCGTTCCGGTACGCATCTTCATGCGGCCTTCCGAGATCTTCTCGACCTCCTGGGCGATCGCGTACCCGTGCCGCGGGGCGTCGGCGATCGCGGTGAGGATGAGGAGAGTCGGTTCGCGCAGGGCTCGGGTGTCCACGCACGTCACCATAGATCGGTAGTCGGCATATGTCGATGGCCGACCTGTACGGGATCGCCTGGCGCCTTTCCTCCTGGGTTCCGACCTCGCGCATCCCGTTGCGCGGCAGCCGGGCGCCGTGGTCACCGTTCGGCGCCCCGGGGGCCGCGTGGATCGGTCCCGGCTGACGGACACCCCGCTGTGCGGCGTGCATGGCGGCACCTTCGCGGCGGAGCCGGCCGACTACCTGTAGGCCGTCCGGCGAGTGGCGGGGTCCGCGGAGGCGCCCCCCGCTTCCGCCTGTCTGGCACCGGTTCGCAGCCCCCCGCATGGGTGATTCTTGCCCTCGCGTACGCGTAGGCGGCTTGTGCGGGGTGCTCCCAACTCCCCCCAAGCAAGGTTCTTGACAGTAAACGGGATCTTTCATCATGTTTCCGGCGCAGCCCGGTCGTCGGGTGGCGGCCCTCGCGCGCCGCCGGGACCCGCCGGCCCTGCTCGACCGGCACGTCCCTCTCGGCCCCGACCAGGCCGCACGGCACCTGGGCGTCCGCCACGTTGACTTCGACCAGGACGTCAGGCTCGGTTGGGTTGCCCCGGCCAGATCGGTGGAGATCGACTACAAGCACCACGGCGGCGTCACCGTGGCCCCGCTGTACTCACTTCCCTGTTGGATTGGTGTCCCTGCCTCACTCGTGGGAGGACGTGCCCGGACCCGACGATCCAGTGGTCCCGCCGCACCGCGTCGTAGCCGGCGGCCCAATCAGCCGATACGCGGATCCGGTGTGGACTCGGGCACCGCTTCTCGGCAACCTCAGCGCACACAGGCCACGATTCACTGGGAGACATACCCGAAAACGACCAGAGAGTCCTTCCGGCTTCTGACCTGGAATCAGATCAATCTGGAACTGCCGCAGAGCTTTCGGTACGAGCGCGGAGCGAGCTGGACATCATGTGCCAGCGCCAGCCTTATCCACGCCACGTCCTGTTCGTGGGGACCTTCGCGTGCTGGTTGGAGGAACGCGGCGTCACCCATCCCGCAATCCTGTCTGCGCGAGGGCCTCAACGCCCGCCTGGAAGGCCGCCGCACCCCGCCCGGAGGCGGAGTCACGGCCGTCTTCGCGGTAGTCCTTCGGGCCCGTACGGCCTTCTTCACGCCGAGTTCGCCGAGCCGTTCGCGCTGCTCGTCGTCCAGCCGGCTCCAGTCGCGCGGCTGGGTGGTGAGCCAGAGTCCGATGTCCTTCCCTTGCTGGGTCGCCCCCGGGTCGACCACGGTCAGGCGGCACCCTCGGCGAGGAGCTGTGGGCCAGGCGGGCTGGGCAGTCCGGCGTGGTATTCGTCGACTGGCGTGCGGGTCCTGCCTTGGCTGGTCCGGTGCGCGCGAGGGGATGAGGGGCTCATTTGCCTGTTGGTGTATGAGCGGTGCCGCCGTACGAGGCGGTCAGGGCTTCGGCAACGGCGGTCGCATCTGCGTCGGCTACGTCTGCCGGGTATTCGGGCAGGAGGTCGTCCCAGACGGCCAGCCACGACCCGTACAACTGGGTCTGTCCCTCGGGCCGGGCGAAGAACCACACATGCAGGTGTGCGGATCCGTCGCCGATCCGGTAGACGTGCGCTCGAGAGATGTGGGGCAGTGCCTGCACGTGGCGGACGATCTGAGTGGTGAGCACGCCCAGCTCGGCGGCCAGCCCGTCAGGCAGATCGGCCATGTCGTAGTGGTCGCGTGGGTACAGCATCAGCACCAATGGCACACCGACGCCTGGTACCCGGGCCAGTCGCCAGCGGTCGTTGAGCCAGATACCTTTGTCGCGGGAGCGGCACTCATCGCAGTCCGTCGGGTCCTCACCGTGCCGCCGCGGCTCGGGCAGAACCGGCGGGCGGAGCGCAGACACGCGTAGTCCATCCGCCTCAAAGGGGCTGATGTCCCATCCGGCCATTCTTGCCAGCGGAAGCCGAAGCTCATCATCCGCAGCCGCACGTGCGTGGTCGTAGAACTCATCGGGTCGCAAGGCCATGATCGTAAGACTAACTGCGCCTGTGAATGGGTGCGGTGGTGGCACTGGGTGGGCGTCAGCGAGGGCGGGACGGGTGTCCCTGGGCACGCTGAGCCGCGGTATATGGCTGTCACAGAGTGACCAAGCTGGTGCTGGCAGGTGCCAAGCGAGAAGGTGGCTCGCTGTCATAAGCGTGCCTGTTTTTACAGTCCTAAAGACAATGGCCCCTGAGCAGTCGTCACGCTTGTGACCTGCGGTTGTGCAGGTTGGCTGAGTGGTTGCCTGCCGACTGTACTGGCTCACCGAATCTCCGTAGAGTCTGGGGCACGCAGCTGTCTGACCTGTGTAGTTCCTAGCTGGGGCCTGGCTGCGCAGGTTGGTTGCGACGCCGCGTGTGATTGTCCCTTGGGCTGCATGGCCTGTCCTGTCGGTCGATTGCCCTGTTTGGGCTGGTAGCCGTGGTGCGTGGGACAGCCTGGCGCGGTGAAGCCGGTGTCATCGAAATGAGTTGTCCTGGACACCGGAGTGCGGTGTCGCAACCGGTAGCCGACTCCTGGGGCCGGAGTCGCTGACCGGCGCAGCAGGGCCGCCATCCTCATCGGGTGGCGGCCCGCACTACAGCTCTCACTGCTCGCCCGAGGGACTCCAGACGGCAGGACCGCCTCCGCGCCACTCGATGAGTAGCGGATCGTCCAGGCGGACGGTGTCGGGGTCCAGGCCGGCCCGCCGCAGGAACTCCAGCAAGTCGGCGGGGCCGAGGGCGCGGCCGAGAATCTCACCGTCGCAGCGGACGCGGCGCCCGCCCTGGGCGTCCGGCGGATAGACGACTACACGCGGGGCAGGGCTCATCCCTCCACCCTGGCGGGCGCTGCTCACTCCAGCACTCCCAGGGCGGTATCAGGGCGACAGTGGGGGCAGGCAGGAACGCCGTCGGCGAGTAGGCCGCGTAGCTGCTCCGGGGTCGCGGGCACACAGCGCTGGCCGGTGTCCCAGCAGTCCCCGGCGTGGACTCGGGCCGGGGGCCGGCCGCCTCCGATCCCGCGCTCGACCAGCCACGCGGGCGGCTCTCTCTGCGGGCGCCGCAGTGCCGCGGCGGCCTTGGCCTCCTCGGCCGCGTTCAGCGCGCGCTCCGCGCGGCCGAGCTGGCCGCGCAGGTAGGTGACCAGTGTCCGCAGGCGAGACAGGTCGGGCGGCAGGACGGACACGGCTCTTCAGCTCCCGTACTGCGCCCGCCGCGCGGCCTTGCACGCCTCGCATAAGCTGGCCCTAAACCCGTACCGGCATATGGGGGCGTGGCACTTTGCGCAGGGGCCGGTCTGCGAAGGGACCAGGTGGCGATCTGTGGTCTGCCGGTGGGGGCCGGGGCGGGCGAGGTCGTGGCGCTGCTCCCGGGGTGAGGGGGTCTCTATTCCATCACGTGTTCGATTTCTTGCGCGATGGCTCGCCAGTCAGCGGTAGATCTGGTGACACAGTGAGGCCACAGCGGGACTGGTGTGCTGCTGAACGTGAACGAAGCCAGGGCTGTTTGACCTGCACTGATGGCGAGATTTCGGCCTGGTGTGGCTGATAATCGTTCGGGACGTGCTTGGGGCTGGGGGCGCATCCGGTAGTAGCGGTCGCCGAGACGTCGAGGTGCGGGGGGCTATGGGACTGCAGGTTACGTCGGATGCTGTCGAGGCACGTGGGGACAGGTTCGATTGGTTTTGCGAGACAGTGTCCAACGATGTGATGCCTGTGACGCTCAGCACCAGCCATGCGGCCGACTTCCAGGCGAGTGTGACCCACCTCGATCTCGGAGTGGTAGGGCTGGGCGCTGTGGCTTGCTCACCAGTGCTCTCGCGCCGCACCTTGTCTCATGTTCGGCGCGGCGATCCCGAGCACTTGCAGCTGGCGCTCATCACGAAAGGTACGTTCAGGATCTCTCAGCGTGGCAACGACTCGGTGCTCGCGGGGGGACTCGTACTCACGGACACGTCGCGACCGAGTGAGGGGGCTTGTATAGGTGGGCAGGTGGAGACGGTCATCATGCGGATTCCACGCCAGGCCCTGGCGCTGAGCTGGAACCGGGTGGACAGACTCCTTGGGCAGAGCCTGGCCGCAGACGCGGGCTCAGGGGCGATCCTCGCCGACTTCATGAAGTCGCTGCTCACCCGCGGCCCGGGCACTCACCCGGAAGAGTTGCGCAGGATGGGGTCCATCACCCTCGACTTGGCCACGGCGTTCCTTGCGCAGCGGCTCGGGGACCCCGGTGAGGCGCCTGCCGAGGCTCGTGCGCAGGAGACGCTGCAGCGGGTCTACCGCTTCATCGAGAACAATCTGTGTGATCCGGGCCTGACCCTGCAGATGATCGCCGATCGACACAGCATATCCCTGCGGTCTCTCCATATGCTCTTCGAGGACGAGCCCCTGACCGTCGCGGCGCACATTCGCCAAAGCCGTCTGGAGCGCGCCCACACCGACCTTGCGAGCGCGGATCTGAGCCGTCAGCCCGTCCAGACGGTCGCGGCCCGCTGGGGCTTTTCCAACGCCACTGCGTTCAGCCGGGCGTTCCGCGTAGCTTACGGCGTCACCCCTACCGAGCATCGTGAACTCTCCCTGGCCGCCTCACGCCACGCAGAGCACAAGTCCCCTGGCCCTCCCCGCACGCCATGAGCGCTGCCCGCACGGCCCTGACTTCGTTACTGGAGACACCGTCCCCATCTGAACGGGCGAAGCGCGGCAGTCTGGCGGGGAGTTCGGTGAGGGCTTGGTCCTGCGCGTCGGTGGCGGCTTTCTCGTCGCCGAGGCGGGAGAGGAGCAGGGACCGGAACACGTTCAGCCGCAACCACGGCACGGCGTGGTCCTAGGTCTGCTCGTGGGAGTCGGCGTTGTCGAAGATATGGCGGCCCTGGGTGTTGGGCGAGCGCGGGCCGTCGCATGGTCGCCGCGGAGGGCGGCAGCATTGGGACCAGCCCCTGGCGAACATTGTGCGTTCTCCCCGACCGCCCCACTGCAGGCAGAGCACAGAAACCCTGCACGCAATGACCACTACCGCGCCTTGCTCATGACTAGATTCTCCGCTGGAGAGAGCGCCACAGCGTGAGTTGCGAAGGCCAATCGCACTGCCTTGGCAGAGCGGCTGGCGGCTGCTCGTGTGGGTGCCGATGGGTAGAGTTCTTCTGAGGGTGGAGACAGCGCATGGCTGGAAAGATCGGAAAATTTGTGGCGACGGCTGCGGCTGCGGCGGCGTTGGTGACGTTTGCGGGGAGCCCCGCAAGTGCGGGCGTCATGGCGTACAACCAGCGTAGTGTCTGGTTGAACGGCCATCCGAAGGACTCCGACGACCAGGCGTGTGTCAATCGGACCATATGGCTGAAGAGTTCCGACTACACGTGGACGATGTCCTTTGACGGGGGCTACACGACCCGCGAGTTGTACCTGGAGGCGGGGACCTACTACTGGGTCGACTGCATCGTCCCCTGGGACGGCCGCTATCAACAGTATTCCCGTCTGTCCAAGGCCGGTTCAGAGCCGGCGATGATTAACGTTGACGGGTACGGCCACCCGGCGGGCACGTTCCGCTTCGGCTCGACACTCCTCCCATTCGACCAGTAGGCCTGGACCCCGTGAAACGGGGTCAGCCTCCCGCGTTCCGCGGGAGGCCCTCGGGCCCGCGGAACGGGCCCGTTCGGGTGGAGCGCAGCGAAGCCCGAACATTCCGAAGCGCAGCGCAGGACTCCGGCCTGATGATGTGCGTTTGTTTGGCGCTGCCAGCCGCCCGCGTCAGCGGGCTGGTCCTGGAGGCGGAGCCGGAAGGACCGGGGTGGGGGAGCGGAGCGGACCCGCCCAACGGGCCGTAGGACCGGACCCCGTGAAACGGAGTCACTCAGGCCTGCGGGGCACGGCCCTAGCCTTGGGCCTGCCCGACCGGGCGACCGAGCCCGTGACCGGTCACCCGCATCTACGTGACCGATCCGTCTCCCGCCATCGGCTAAACCACAGCTCAGCGGCGTGACTGACCCGTGCAACTCCCCGCGAGATCCGGTCACCCGTGCAGTATGGCGGCTCGCTCGATAAGGCGGACCCTGCTTGAGGGAGCCAGCGTTGCCGAGACAGGCTTGCCCCGCTCTCGAGCGAGAGGCTTGCCCAACCCGTCAGGGGGCTTGCCCGGGGCGGAAGCGGGCCCGCCGGTCGCGGCCTTCTCGGCGGTCGTGACTGTCAGCCTGTCGTGGCTGTCGGCCTCTTCGGCAAGCCTGCCCGCCGGTGAGCTTGCCCAGGGAACTGGTTCTAACTTCAGCCGTACAGGGGGCAGGAGTGGTGGGCGGTGGGTCTTGGTTTTGGGATCAAGATCAAGTTAGCATCCGTATTGTCGTATTTCCGGGCCGGCACTTGTCGGTAGTTTGAGGGGGATTTTGTGAGGGACAGTGTTGTTCGTAGGGGGCGTCGAGCCTTCTCTGTGGCGGTTATTGGTGCTGCAGTAGCTCTTTCTTCTTCACCTGCATCTGCAGTTGATGGTGCAGGCAACATCATCAACCAGAATAGTGGGAAGTGCCTTGAGGTCGCGGACTGGAGCCAGGCGAATGGGGCCACTGTCCGCCAGTGGACCTGTTCGGGTGGCGCGAACCAGAAGTGGTTCCCCGCGTTCAATGCGACTGGAAAGGTATACATGAATAAAAACAGCGGTAAGCTCCTCGAAATCGCCGACTGGAGTCAGTCCAATGGGGCTCTTGCCCGGCAATGGTCAGGCGGTTTTGCGGATGGGGGAGTGCAGGCGAACCAGGCGTGGGGCCGGGTACTGCCTTAAGGGTGGTTAGGGCCGCTTCAGGAGTAGGTGCTTCGGAAGCGGCATTCGTCTCCAAGCGCGACGGCTCGTCAGTTGACGGGAGCAGGACGGCAGGATGCCCTCGGGCGCTGGCAGGTGCAGCCCCGGGGGCTACCGGGGCCATGCCGGAGGCTGGTCCTGGAGGCGGAGCCGGAAGGACCCGGGTGGGGGAGCGGAGCGGACCCGCCCAACGGGATGATGGCTCAGACCCATGAAATGGGGTCACCCAGGCCTGCTCAGGCCGTTCGGGTGGAGCGCAGCGGAACCCCGAACCCGTCCGAAGCGAAGCGCAGGACACCGGCCCGAAGGGCCGGCCCTGGCTCGGCGAAGCCGAGTGATGATTTGCGCGGTATCCGGCCGGTCGCGGCGTTGTCGTTGGTTGGCCAGCCACACTACAGTGCGGTGCTCGGCCCTGTCCGGCAGCTTCTCGACTGCCCCGCAGCCGAGCAGGCTGCCGGACGAGGTGCTGAGTCAGGGCCGTCACGCCCTTGTGGAAGGCTTCCGCCCCGTCCAGACGTGGTGGCCGTGCTCGGTTTCGCGGGCGCTGTACGGGCCCGTACGACCCGCGCCGGGGTGATGCTGCTACGCGGCGTTTGGTTGTCCATGGGGCCGCGGAGGCTGTCTGGTGGGTCGGTGCTTGGTTTGTGCTGGTCAGGTCGGTACGCGTGCCGCGCGTCGGGGACAGTGTGATGCAACGAGGTCCGTGTGTCGTTGAGGGGGTGGGTAGTTGGGATGTCAGGGGGTCGGTGAGCTGGGATATTGCAGGTTGGGTTGAGAACGGGGTGCGCCGGGTGGGAGCGGTTTGACCTGCTGTTCTTTCAGGTTGGTTGAGAATCTTGTTGGTGTTGCAGATGGCGTCTGGGTCTAAAGGACTGAGGCGTCATTTCGCGTTCTCAGGTGTTTGTGCAGGTCAGCGCGGTGTTCGGTGGGTGGGGGTGCGGGTTTTTGGTTGGTGTGTGGTTTCGGCGTGGTGGTCGAGGTGGATCGCGTCGAGGGTGGCTTTGGTGATGCGTTCGGTGCCGTCATGGATGGCGGTGATGGCGGCTTGTCGGATGAGTCGGGTGAGGCTTCCGATGCGGCCGGCGGTGCGCCTGTGGAGGTAGGCGGCATGTTGGGGGAGGGTGCCGGGTTTGTGGTGGTGGAGGTCGAGGGCGTTTTCGAGGTCGGTGACGGTGTCGGTGAAGGGATGCTTGTTGCCGAGGCGTGCGGGGAGTGGCCCACACTGGATGAGTGAGGCCCTGCCTGCGAGTTGCGCGCCGCGGACACCGGTGAACAGGGGCGTCTGAGTGACGTCGATGCCGGCGTACACGAAGGTCGCTTGGATGCGTTCGGTGAGGTCTTTGATGAGGTCGGCGGTTTCGGCGCCGGTGGTGGTGCGGGGGTCGACGCGGTGGATCTCGTCGATGAGGACGAGGCGGACCCCGGCCTGGTTGTAGGTGTGGCAGACGCTCTCGGTGATCTGGGTCTGCGTCATCCGGGCAGTGATCGGGATGCCGAGATAACGGGCGAACTCCGCCGCGAGCATCTTCGCGGTCGCTCCCGGCGGGACCAGAACGTACGCGACGGGGACCTGGACGTCCGACGGCTTGCCGGGTGGGGGCGCAGTGCGGGTATGTGCGAGGTGGCAGGTGCGTCCGACGTGGAGGAGGGCAGTGGTCTTTCCCGCTGCGGCAGGCCCGGTGACGATCAGGGACGGCCGGGCGGTCTGCTGGTGGCGGCCGAGGACCATCAGGGTGCGGACGCTGGTGGCGAGGGTGTCGATGGCTGGGGTGCGGACGGTGACGAACGCGGAGTGGTAGGCCAGCCGCTCCTCAACGCTACGGGGAGGGGTATCAGGTGTGGGCGGTACTGGGGGCGGGGTGTGGGCGAACTCCTGCCAGCCCTGCCAGGTCGTGATGGGCCAGCTCTGCCGTACCGGTTCCTCGCTGCTGTCCGGCTAACGCCTACGTCAAGACGCGGCCGTGCCGATCGCACGCTGGGGTCATTCCTGGCCGGGGCTGGTGTGGGTGGGGAGCGGTTCCGGCCGGGGGCTTTCAGGGGTCGTGTGGGTGGGGCGTAGGTGGGTGTTGCGGCTGGGGCCGTGCCATTCGAGGCAGAGGACGGTGGCGTCGTCGTTGAGTCTGCCGCCGTGGTGGTCGAGGACGGCGTGCATGAGGCGGCGCAGGGTTTCGGGGACGGGTAGGCCGTCGGCGTGGTGACGGATGATGAAGTCGGTGAATTGGGCGAGGCCGAATTCACGCCCGCGGTTGTCTCTCGCTTCGGTGATGCCGTCGGTGTAGAGCAGGACGTGGTCGCCGGGTTCCAGCTGTTCGCGGCAGAGCGTGACGGGAAGATTGAGCTGTGTGCCCAGCGGGTGGGCGGGTGCGCAGTTCAAGGTGGTGGTCCAGCGGCCGGCGCGGATCAGGACCGGCGGGTGATGGCCGCGGTTGACCCAGCTGAGCAGTCCGCTGGCGGCATTCAGGTCGGCCAAGACCGCGGTGACGTAGGTGCGGTGTCCGAAGTGGTCGACCAGGACCTGCTCGATGCACTCGCTGGTGGTGACCAGGTCGGTGTCCTGGCGGCGGTGGTTGCGGCAGGCCGCCACGGCTAGGTTGGCGGTCAGCCCGGCGTGGCTGTCGTGTCCCATGGCGTCGAAGACCGCGATGTGGACCTCGTCACCGGCGATCGCGTAGTCGAAGGCATCCCCGCCGATCTCGTAGGCCGGCTCCATCGCCGCGGCGATCACCACGTCCCGGTTGGCGAACGTACGCGGCGGCAACAGATTCCACTGCAGTTCCGCCGCCACATTCATCGGCGCGGTACGCACCAGGCGGGCGGCGGCGTCACTGCTGGGGCGTTTGCTGGCCACCAGCATGCCCATCAACGAGGCCACCGCCTCCAGCCGCTCGCAGCCATCGCCGTCGGACAGATCGCCCCGCAGAACACCGAGGCGCTCGGTGCCGTCCAGTACGGGAACCCACCAGCGGCCGTGTTCGCCGGTCGCGCCCCGCTGGGGGTGGCTGCTGGCGAAGACGCGTCCGGGCAGCGTGCCGTCCATGGTGAAGACCTCACCGCCCTCGGCGGCGTCCAGGCCACGTCCGGTGACCTCGATGAGAACCTGCTGGCGCAGGTCCGTCAGGTACAGCCGCACGTCCGTCATTCCCGCCTGGCTGGTGTGCTGGGCCAGCAGCTCCGGGAGCTGGTCGAAGCCCGCCAGGTGCCCCTCACGGAGCATGCCGGTGAACATCCGCAGCACACGCTCGGTCTCGTCCACGCCCGCCATCTCTCTTCCGGCCTGGGCGGCTGTTGCTTTCAGCATCCCAGGTACCGGCATGAAAGGCGCCGAGACACTTCGCACCGGAGGTAAAGGTCACCGTGGGGGCGCGTGGATGCTTTTTGCCGGTCCAGGTCCGGGGCCGGGGCGGGTCCTGGGCGGGTCCGGGGCGGGGGCGAGGGCGGGGGCACCGGTGGTGAGGCAGCGGATCATGTGCCAGCCGAAGTCGCCGACGGCGCCGGTGAGGTCTGGAGTCGTCCGCCCGGTAGGCCCTACGCAGAGTGGCGTCACCAATGACGCCACCCCCCTTCCGCTGTCAGGCGGGGCGACGTCGTCACTGATCGACGGTCTACGAGCGTGCTGGTCTTCGACCTGGACGAGCACACGGTGTTCGACGGTGCCATCCCCGATCTCTGGATGCCGCCCGCAGTCTCGGCCTGGCCGTCCATCTCAGCGGCCTTCCACCGCAGGTGCGGGGCATGATCGACCGGCACATGGATGTTTCACCCTGCGTGAGGACCTGGCCGCCGCAGTCGATGCCTGCTTGAGCTCACGCCCACGCACCGGCGTCAGCCTCGCGGCCACTGCTCGCGCAGGCGCCTCAAGGAGGCCGTACGCAAGGCAAGGGCCAAGAGCTGACCTGGCGACCCTTCCGCCCTCACCCCGGTCATCGGCCGCCCGGCAGGCTCTGTCGGGCGCCCGATGTCGCCGGGGGAGCCGAGGATTCACGCGGAGGCGTCCTCGGTCTGCGGCCTCCTGACCGTGGTGGAGCGACGGCGGGCGCGGCGGCGGGCGCGGCCGGTGGCGGTGTACCACTGGGCGGCGAGCACGGTGGCCAGGGCGATCTCGGCGATGTCGCCGCCGTAGTACATCAGCTGGGCACCGCCCTGAAGGTCTGCGGAGGTGAAGGCGGTACCGGGCGGAGGCAGCACTGCACTGGCACCACTTCTACGACGCCTCCACCCTCGGCGTCGGCTTGCTGACCGGTGACCGGCTGCGCTTGTGCAGCTCGGACGAGGAGGCAGATTCGGACCCACGTTCGACGGTGGATGCATGTCCCTTTGGACATATGAGCATGGCGGCAGGGGGCATGGGCCTCGCATGAACCCGCACCCCCCTGCGCGGAATGAGCGACATGGTGTACTCGCGACACTCCCCCGCACGCCGCCCGGCGGGGCAGCCGTCCGGGTGCCGGCGGCTGCCCGATGGGGAGGAGCTGTGAACACGGTGCGGCCGTCCCGTTCTCTCGCTTACACCATCGCCCGCCTACGGCGCTTGGCGGACTTCCACGGCCGCGCGGCAACCGGGGCGGGCGACGCTTCGCCGAGGCACGGGCTCGCCTTGGCCGGTTTCGGGGTCTACGCCGGCTGCTGGGCTCTCCTGGTACGGACCCGTGGCAACCGTGATGCGGCGCCCGTGGCGCTCCCGGAGGTACTGCTGACGGGGACGGCCACCTTCCGTCTGACCCGACTGCTCAGCAAGGCCAAGGTCACCCGGCCGTTGCGCGCCCCATTCACCGACGTGGAGGAAGCAGGAGCCCCGGCGGAGTTCAACGAGATGCCCAAGCCCGGCCACCAGACGGTCGGGGAGCTGCTGACCTGCCCGTTCTGCCTGGGCGTATGGGTGGCGACCGGCCTCACCGCGGCCCGCATGGTCTGGCCGCGGACAGCGTCCGCCGTGGCGCGGACGCTGGCTGCGGTCGCGGTCTCCGACGCCCTGAACCTGGGCTTTACGGCTCTCGTCAAAGCGGTCGAGGAAGACGACCCCCCCCGGTTGACCGGTGGCCGCCGCGCCCTCGAACGGGGCTTGCGCCCCCGCCATGGCCGCGGCAGGCCATCTCCGTGCCGGGCCGCCGGCCCCGGTTATCCACAGACCCCGTTCATCCAAAATATGAGTGTTCCGGTGGGTGGAAGACAGCATCTGCACCCGGCAAGGTCAGCGCATAGCCCGTTGGTGGACGACGGCTCGAAGAGCGACCCGAAGGCGAGGAGGCGGGCCACGGCGCAGCCCCCAACTCCAGAGGCGTCGCAGCGACACGTCCGCCCATGCCGCCGAGCAGCCGGCAGCTCCGTGGCGTGATTTCGAAAGACTGCTGGACGAGTGCACGCCCTGATGGAAGGCCGCACGCCCCCCGCCTACAGAAGACAACGGAAACGAGGTAACCCGACAATCCATGACGGGCGTTACGGCGCCTGCGAGAGGGCAGGAGCCGGTGAGGCGCGCTCGCCCCCTGACTACGTGCCGCGAACCGACCGGACAGCTGACGGAATCCTCTTGGCCCAAGTGTGAGCAGCAACCCCATGCCCTCGTCCATCGCACGACAGAGCATCGAGCAGCTCGGCGGGGAAGCCAGCATCCTGACCCGCCAACGACGGGACCACGAGGAACTCGACCGGCTCATGCGCAGCTACGACGCCGACCCGCACCCGCCCGAAGAGCGACAGCAGATCCTCAAGGACATCATCCAGCTCACCTTTACGCACGCCTTCGCCGAAGAGACCGTTCTCTGGCCGGCCCTGCGGCGACTCCACCCGGACGGCGATGCTCTGACCTCTCGCGTGGAGCAGGAACACCAGGAGATCAACGTCCTCGTCGCCGCCATCGAGCGCACAGATCCGGCCCACCCCAGGCACCGCGAACTCACCTCCCGGGCCTTCGACGTCATCCGCCAGGACATCCGCGACGAGGAAGACCTGCTCCTTCCCCGCCTGCAGGAGGCCTCGGTGACGACAGGGCACGACTGCGGAGGCTGGGCACCGCCTGGGAAACCGTACGGCGCACTGCGCCCACACATCCCCATCCGTCAGTACCGCGCCGGCCTCCCGGCAACGCACTGGCCGGCGTGCCGCTGAGCCTGTACGACCGTGCCCGCGACACAACGTCGGCACGCCGCGGGGCGAAGGTCGCTATCGTCCTCACCGCCGTCTTGGCCGCCTGGCTCCTGCGAGCCGCGATACGGCACCGCAGCTGAGCAGTGCGCCCAGGCATACTGCGCCGAGTTCGGCCAAGCTTCCCTTCTTCATGGCATGCGCTTCCAAGGGCCGGTCGGGGCCGGAGAGAGCACCTGGACCCTTCCTGCTTCAGGTCCTATCAGCGCGACATCCCGATTTGCCTGGGCCGTGAGACCGGACACGTCGCGGATATGAAGCCCGGGGACGACGCCACCCCCAACCGGCTGACCACCACCAGGCCCTCGGGGAAGACCGAGACCGATCTCGTGGTCGATTTCGACCTCTACCGTGCCGTGCACAGCGGATCCGCCGTGGACCTCGACATCTGGAAAGACCACATCGTCAAGATCAGCGCGGCGGGCAAAAGTAGCCGCATCGAGCACACGGCGCTGCCCGCCACTGTGCGGATATGGCTGCTCCTCACGTTCGGAACACTGACAGCGCTGGTGTGCTGTGCTGGCGGGCAAAGGGACGCCATGGATCTGGATCGGCATTTGCGTCGCCCCGTTGCTCGCCATCTGGACGGCCTTCGCATCCACCGCGGCCCTTGGGTTCGTCGAATGGTGGGCTGTGGCAATATCCATCGTGTTCTGGCTACCCGCACCAGCGATTACTGCTGCCTTCCTCATATTCCACCGTGACTCATGAGCCGATGCGGACGGCGGCCAGGCGTTCGCCTTGCAGCTCCTCCGTGTGGCCGTGGGGGACCAAGACGTGTCCTTCGCGGACGGCGTACCGAGCGAGGTCGGTGCGGCTTGTGTCCGACGGTGGCGGGCCCATGTCGTGTTCGTCAGCCGGGCATGCCGAGAGCGGTGTCCGGGCCGCAGTACGGGCAGGGTTCCACGCCTTCGGCGAGCATGCGCCGCGCCTGCTCCCGGCCGATGGGCTTGCCCTTGCCCATCTGGCACGCGCCGAGGTGAACACGCAACACTTGTGGGCCGCCGGGGGTCCGTACCGCCTCCGCCTCCGCCTTCCAGTCCGGAGGCGGCGGCAGGGGAAGGCGGCTCTGCTCCTCGGCCAGGGCCGCCTCCAGGGCGGCGATGGTGCGCGCGACCTGGTGCTGCTGCCAGGTCAGCCACGCCTGGACGGCCCGCCACCGCTCCAGCCGCTCCTTCGTGTCGCTCATGACGGTCGCGCTCCTGGGTCGGAGACGGTGAAGGTGCCGTCGGCGTAGTGCACCACCAGCTGCTGTTCCCCTCCCACAGCGATCTCGGCGGCCCGCCGCAGCTCCACCCGCCGGACCGCGCTGTACCCGCCGGCCCGCCAGAGCGGGTGCCCGCTGATCAGGCAGGAGAGCCGGATCAGCTCCCGCCGCAGCTCCGCCCCACCTCGTTCCGGCCGGACCGCGAGCAGGTTGTACGTGCGGGTCCACTGCTGCTGGAGGTGGATCAGGTCGTCGGGGAAGAGGAGTGGTGCCATCCACTTAGTGAAACATGTGTTCGAATACTTGCGCGACGCGCCCACGAGGTCATCTCCAGGGGCGGCGAAACGGTTCACTACAGTGCCGTCATCGAGAGGACCCGCCCATGAGCACCCCCATGCCGCGCCCTGTGCCCGTGACCTAGGGCCTGTGTGATGTCGTGATCAGCTTCTGAGTTCTTCACTCTTCGCGGAGTGGGATCCGGTAGGACTGTGGTCGTGACCCGTAGGCAACTC